>NZ_NRRU01000154.1 GCF_016583785.1 Rubrivivax gelatinosus
GCGGCAGCCGAGGCGGCCGCGGCGCAGGCGCTGCGGGCACGCGGCTGGGCGCCGGACTATCTGACGGTGCGCCGGCGCGAGGACCTGCTGCCGCCCGATGCCGCGGCGCTGGCTGCAGGTGAACCGCTGGTGGCGCTGGCCGCGGCGCGGCTGGGCGCCACGCGGCTGATCGACAACTACGAGTTCTGAAGCCGCGGGCGGCGCCAAACGGCAATCGTTGCCGTTTTCGACGGGCGCCGCCAGAGGATTCGGCGGAAAATCACGAAAGGGCGTCCGGGACGCCCTTTATCATTTTTCCGAATGATTCCATCGGTGCCGCCGATCAATATATCCGGCGGCCGCCACGAACCCCTCGCGGAGGGTTCGCGGCAAATTAATGGGCGGGTGCCCCGATCGGCAGAATCTCGCGGCCGTACTGCGCCTCCAGCACTTCCGCCATCGCCAGGTAGATCGCCGCCAGGCCGCAGGCGATGCCTTCGTAGCCGGCGATCGTGCCGATCAGGTGCGAGCCGGTGAAGTCGCGCACCGCGAGCAGCGCGAACAGCAGCGTCAGGCTGCCGAAGACGAACTGCAGCACGCGGTTGGCGCGCCAGGTGCCGACCCACATGAAGGCCGTGAACACGCCCCACAGCGCCAGGAAGCAGCCCATGTACTCCTCGGGCGTGGCCTCTGTCAGGCCGAGCTTGGGCAGCACCCAGATGCAGACCAGCGCAAGCCAGAAGAAGCCGTAGCTGATGAAGGCGGTGAGGCCGAAGGTGTTGCCCTTGCGGAACTCGAGCAGGCCGGCCAGCACCTGGGCGATGCCGCCGTAGCACAGGCCCATCGCGAGCACCACCGCGCTCAGCGGAAAGAAGCCGGCGTTGTGGATATTGAGCAGGACGGTGGTCATGCCAAAACCCATCAGGCCGAGCGGACCGGGGTTGGCGAGGGAATGATCGGACGCGGACATGATGAGCTTTCGAGAGCCGGCAAACAAAAGGTCGCGACTGTATCAGCGTTAACCCTAGGTGGAGAAGCTGAATAAATTACCCAGGTATCTCCAGCGGGAGCCCGGTGGATACCCCTCGCCGTGCCGCCGGGGCGGGCTGGCGTGCCGCGACCGCATGCATTCAAACAATTGCAATCAAGACGTCGACGCTCTCGAACGAGCGGTCCGGCGCGGCGCCAGAGAATGGCTTCCACACCGAGAGCGCAGCTCGAAGGCATCGCCCGTCGTCAGACATGCAAAGCGATCGAATGCGCCCCCGCCGGCACTCTCTCGACAGGACCAGATGATGAACATCCTCCAGATCAACACCAGCCCGCGCCGCGAAGCCAACTCGACGCGCCTCGCCCACGACGTCGTCGCCAGCCTGCTGGCCGCGCATCCGGGCGCCAGCGTCACGCTGCGCGACCTGGGCACCCAGCCGCACCCGATGCTCGACGAAGCCGCGCTCGGCGCGCTCTTCACGCCGGCCGAGCAGCGCACGCCCGAGCAGGCGGCGCGTGTCGCGCTGAACGACGAGCTGATCGCCGAGCTGCAGGCGCATGACGTCATCGTCATCGGCGTGCCGATGTACAACTTCGGCGTGCCGGTGCAGCTGAAGAACTGGATCGACGCCGTCGCCCGGGCCGGCGTCACCTTCCGCTACGGTGCCGGCGGCCCGGAAGGCCTGGTCAAGGGCAAACGCGTGATCCTCGCGCTGGCGCGCGGCGGCATCCACCGCGACACGCCGCACGACCAGCAGCTGCCCTATCTGAAGACGGTGCTCGGTTTCCTCGGCATCACCGACGTGCGCCCGGTCTATGCCGAAGGCCTGAACATGGGCCCGGAAGCCGCCGCCCGCGGCTTCGAGCAGGCTCAGGCCGACATCGCCGCGGCCCTGGCATGATCGGCGGCGGCGGCTCCGCGCCGCCGCCTCCTCCAACCGCCAGCCGACGATGCAACTGCCCGCCCACGAACTGCAGATGACGGTGCTGATGACGCCCGACACCGCCAACTTCTCGGGCAAGGTGCACGGCGGCGTCATCCTGCGCCACCTCGACCAGGTGGCCTACGCCTGCGCCAGCCGCTACGCCGGGCGCTACGTCGTCACGCTGAGCGTCGACCAGGTGATGTTCCGCCAGCCGGTGCAGGTAGGTGAACTCGTCACCTTCCTGGCTTCGGTGAACCACACCGGGCGCTCGTCGATGGAAATCGGCATCAAGGTGCTGGCCGAGGACATCCGCGCCGGCGTCGTGCGCCACGTCAACAGCTGCTTCTTCACGATGGTCGCGGTCGACGACGGCGGCCAGCCGGTGGCGGTGTCGCCGCTGCTGCCGGTGACGCCCGACCAGCGCCGGCGCCATGCCGCCGCCGAGATGCGGCGCGCGATGCGGCGCGAGATGGAGCAGAAGTCGGCTGCGATCCACGAGGCCCACGCCCGCGAGTCCGCGGCCTGAGCCCGGCCTCTCCGGGGGCCCCGAGTCGGCCTCAGCCGCCCGCGACGGCGTCGGCCGCGGCGGCGCGCCAGGAGCTGCTGGGCGGCGGTTCGGGTGAGAGTTCCAGCGCCTGGCCGTGCGGCGTCGCCAGTGCCCGGTCGACGAGCGCACGCGACAGCGGCGACGCGAAGGTCTGGATGAAGTCGTAGGCGTAGTCGCGCAGATAGCTGCCGCGGCGCACCGCCAGCCGGGTCGTGTTCACCTCGAACAGGTGGCGCACGTCGATCGCGTGCAGCGCCTGGTCGCGCGCCGGGTCGTAGGCGATCGACGCGATGATGCCCACGCCCAGACCCAGCTCGACATAGGTCTTCACGACGTCGGCGTCCATCGCCGCGAGCACGATCTCGCGCTGCAGCTGCTCGCGCTCGAAGGCTTCGTCGATGTGGCGCCGGCCGGTGTAGCCGGGTTCGTAGGTCACGATCGGGAACTGCGACAGCCGCTCCAGCGTCAGCCGCTGGCCGCGGCGGTCTTCGTCGGCCAGCGCGTGGCCGACGGGCACGACGACGACGTGGCTCCAGCGGTAGCAGGGCAGGGCGACGAGTTCGTCGAAGTCGGCCAGCGCCTCGGTGGCGACGCCGATGTCGGCTTCGCCGTCGATCAGCCAGCGGGCGATCTGGCGCGGCGAACCCTGGTTCAGGTGCAGCGTGACCTGCGGGTTGGCCGCCAGGAAGTCGCGCACCACCGGCGGCAGCGCGTAACGCGCCTGCGAGTGTGTCGCCGCCACCGTCAGCGTGCCGACGCCGGCGCGGGCGAAGTCGGCTCCGGCGCGCCTGAGGTTGTCGGCTTCGGCGAGCAGGCGCTCGATGATCGGCAGCGCCGTCTTGCCGGGTTCGGTGAGACCGGTCAGGCGCTTGCCCACGCGCACGAACAGGTCGACACCGAGTTCGTCCTCGAGCTCGCGCACCTGCCGGCTGACGCCGGGCTGCGAGGTGTGCAGCACCTCGGCGACGGAGGTGAGATTGAAGCGTTGGCGCACGGCTTCACGTGCGGCGCGGAGTTGCTGGAAGTTCACCGCTGCGATGCTGAAGGCGCAGGGGCGGCCGCAGAACGAAGCGATTCGCCGACCTTCATGCGGCAAACGAATAAGCGCATCCGTCCGCAAGCCTTCGTGGCCCGCGTTTAAAAAATTCTGGAGGCCGTCGCCCTGTGTGGACGAGACCGAGCCACATCGTTCTCGGACTGACCCACCCAACCGGAGAACTTCCATGCTGAGCCTTCACACCAACGCCGCGTCGCTGTCGACCCAGACCGCGGTCAGCAACACCCAACGCAACCTGTCGGCGTCGCTGACCAAGCTCGGTACCGGCTACCGCATCAACTCGGCGATGGACGACGCCGCCGGCCTGCAGATCGCGACCCGCCTGGACGCCCAGACCCGCGGCATGTCGGTTGCGCAGAAGAACACGCAGAACGGCATCTCGATGATGCAGACCGCCGAAGGCGCGTTCGCCGAGACCACCAGCATCCTGCTGCGCATGAAGGACCTGGCGACCGAAGCCGCCAACGGCTCCTCGACCGCCGACGACATGACCGCGATGCAGGCCGAATACGACGCGCTCGGCCGCGAACTGACCAACATCGTCAAGAACACCTCCTTCGGTGGCCAGAAGCTGTTCGGCGTCGGCACCGACGCCGCTGCCGTCACCGGCGGCGCGAGCACGCTGGGCAAGGGCGCCGGCGTCACGTTCCAGATCGGCGCCAGCGCCGCTGAGACGATGGTCGTCAACGTGTCCGATTCGCTGGCCGCGCTGACCGCCGACGACGGCAGCCTGGGTCTGCTCAGCACCACCTACCAGACGACGGCCGATGCGACGACGGTCGGCACCGAGCTGACCGCCAGCGCCAACGCCACGATCACGAAGCTGGACACGGCGCTGGCCGACGTCGGCGAAGTGCGCTCGGCGCTGGGCGCGGCCTCGAACCGCCTCGACCACGTCTACAACAACCTGTCGAACATGAGCACGAACACGTCGGCCGCCAAGAGCCGCATCATGGACGTGGACTTCGCCAGCGAGACGGCCAACATGACCTCCAAGCAGCTGCTGCTGCAGGCCGGCACCTCGATGCTCAAGCAGAGCAGCAGCATGTCGCAGCTCGCCCTGTCGCTGCTGAACTGAGCACGCAGCGCATCGCACGCGGGCCGCGGCCCGCGTCACCTGGGCCGACCGGTTTTGCCGGCCGGCCTTTGTGCCGTCGAGGGCCCCGGCCGGCGCGAGCCGCCCCGGGCGCCGGCAACACCGTCGAGGAGCAAGGTTCATGGCGCTTCAGGCCGCCCGCCAGGGCAGACACGAGACCAGCTGGCGTGCCGGCATCGCCGCCGTCGAAGGCGGCCGCTGGAGCGAAGCCGAACGGGTTTTCCAGCGTGCGCTGCAGCTCGCGCCGCGCGACCCCGTGCCCTGGCTCTACCTGGCGCGGGCGCAGCTGCAGCTGGGCAAGCTCGACAGCGCCGTCGCCGCGGCGCGGCGCGCGCTCGAGCTGCGCCCGGCAGACGCCATCGGCGCGCTGCTGCTGAGCGAGTGCCTGACGCGCCAGCACCGCCACGCCGACGCCGCCGCCGCGCTCGAGGCCGTGCTCGCGCACGCGCCCGCGACGCCCGAGCTGCTGTCGGCGCTGGGCAGCGCGCTGCTGCTGGCGCAGCGGCCGCAGGAGGCGATCTCGCGCCTGATCCAGGCCAGCATGCAGCGCCCGGGCGACGCGCTGCTGCACTACCGCCTGGGGCTGGCGTTCAAGCGCCTGGGCGCCGAGAGCCAGGCGGCGATCTGCTTTCGTACCGCGCTCTCGGTCGACCGTGACGCTGCCGTCGCGCCGCTGGCCTTGCCGCTGCTGGTCAGTTCCAGCCAGCAGAGCTGCGACTGGAGCGAGCTCGAACAGGACACGGCGGCGCTGCTGGCGCTGCTCGACGGCGCCAGCGCCGAGCGCGGCGGCGAGATCTCGCCGTTCGCGCTGCTGTCGCTGCCCGCCAGCCGCGCCCAGCAGCGCCGCGCCGGCGCGCTGCACACGCAGCATCTGCTGCAGGGCCAGCGCCCGGCGCTGCCGCCTCCGGGCGCCCGGCGGCCGGGGCGTGTGCGCGTCGGCTACCTGTCCTCGGACCTGCACAACCACGCGACCGCGCTGCTGATGGTGGGCCTGCTCGAGTGCCGCGACCGCGAACGTTTCGAGGTCTTCGCCTACAGCCACAGCGCCGCCGACGGCAGCCCGCTGCAGCAGCGCCTGCTGGCCGCCTGCGACCACGTGCTCGACGTCGGCCGCATGAGCGACGCCGAGCTCGCCGCCCGCATGCGCGCCGACGGCATCGACATCGGCGTCGACCTGAAGGGCCACACCCGCGGCACGCGCATGACGGTGTTCGCGCACCGGCCGGCGCCGGTGCAGGCGAGCTTCCTCGGCTACCCCGGCAGCACCGGCGCCGACTTCCTGGACTACGTCATCGGCGACCCCGTCGTCACGCCGCTGGAACACGCCGCCGACTACAGCGAGTGCATCGCCCAGATGCCGCACTGCTACCAGCCCAACGACCACCGCCGCGCGCTGCCGCCGCTGCCGCCGCGCGCCGCACTCGGCCTGCCCGAGGACGCGCTGGTGCTGTGCTGCTTCAACCAGAGCTACAAGATCACGCCCGAGCTGCTGGCGCTGTGGGCGCAGATGCTGCACGAGCTGCCGCAGGCGGTGCTGTGGCTGCTGTCCTGGAACGCCGACGGCCAGCGCCGGCTGCTGGCCGCGCTCGAGCGCCACGGCATCGGCGCCGGGCGTGTCGTCTTCGCCGAGCGCCTGGGGGTCGACGAACACATCGCCCGGCTGCGCGCGGCCGATCTGTTCCTGGACACCTGGCCCTACAACGCCCACACCACCGCGAGCGAAGCGCTGTGGGCCGGGGTGCCGGTGCTGACGGTGCCGGGCGAGACCTTCGCCTCGCGTGTCGCCACCAGCCTGCTGCAGGCCTGCGAACTGCCCGAACTCGTCTGCGCCGATGCCCAGGCCTATGTGCGCGCCGCGGTCGAACTCGGCCGCGAACCCGGGCGCCTTCTGGCCATGCGGCGCCACCTCGACGAGAACCGGACGCGGCTGCCGCTGTTCGACACCGAGCGCTACACGCGCGACTACGAGGCGCTGCTGCTGCGCATGTTCGAGCGCCGGCAGCAAGGGCTGGCGCCGGCGGCGCTGGCCGCCGCCTGAGGAGCAGGGCGACGGTGCTGAGGGAGATCGCCATCGCCGACCTGCGTGTCGGCATGTTCGTGAACCGGTTCTGCGGCTCGTGGATCGACCACCCGTTCTGGCGCACGCGTTTTGCCGTCGAGGACGTGCGCGACCTGGAAAAGCTGCGCAGCAGCGGCGTCGCGCGCCTGGTCATCGACACCGAGCGCGGTGTCGACGTGCTGCCGGCCATCGTGCCGGCCGACGAGCCGCTGGCCGACCTCGCGCCCGCGCCCGAACCGGCACCGGCGCCACCGCCGGTCGGGCGCGACTACGTGCCGGCGGTCGCGCTGTGCCGGCGCGCGCTGACGCCGCTGCGCTCGCTGCACGACAGCGTGCGCCTGGGCCGCGTCATCGGCACCGAGGCCTGCGAGCGCCTGGTCGACGAGATCGTCGACTCGGTGCAGCACGAGCCGACGCTGCTGGTCGCCGTCGCCCGGCTGAAGGCGGCCGACGAGTACCTGTACCTGCACGCGCTCGCGGTCTCGGCGCTGATGGTCGCGCTCGCCCGTCAGATGGGGCTGGCGGCACCGCAGCTGCGCGAGGCGGCGCTGGCCGGGCTGCTGCTGGACGTGGGCAAGGCGCGGCTGCCGGTCGAACTGCTGACGCGGCCGGCGCGGCTGCAGGGCGACGAACTGGCACTGATGCGGCGTCACGCCGAGATCGGCCACGCGCTGGTCGCGCGCCTGGACGGGGCGCCGGCGGGCGTGCTCGCCGCAGTGCGCCACCACCACGAGCGCCTGGACGGCAGCGGCTACCCCGACCGGCTGCGCGGCGACGCGATCCCGCTGATCGCGCGCATGGCCGCGGTCTGCGACACCTACGACGCCGTGACCTCGCGCCGCCCCTACCGCCCGCCCTGGGACCCGGGGCTGGCGATGCGCCACCTGGCGCAGACGCCGCGCGAGTTCGACCCGCTGCTGGTGCAGCACTTCGTCAAGGCGGTCGGCATCTACCCCACCGGCACGCTGCTGCGCCTGGCCTCGGAACGCCTGGCCGTCGTCATCGGCCCCGGCACGACGCTGCTGACGCCGCGGGTGCGGGTCTTCTATTCGGTCGCCGAACGCCACGCGATCGAACCCTTCGAGCTCGAGCTGTCGGACCCGCGCTGCGGCGACAGCGTCACCGGCATCGAGCCGCCGGAGGCCTGGCGTTTCACCGGTCTCGAGAAGCTCTGGTTGCAGGGCTGAACTCGCGGCTTACCGGGCCGGACCAAGGCCCGGGCGCATTTCACGCGCGACGACGGCGCCCTTAAGCGCGGTGCCCGCCGGGTCGCCCTGAAGCGGTGCGCGGCATGTCGCCTGCGTTCGCTGCAGGAGGTGCACATGTCGTGGTCCCGGCCCGTCTCGGCCGCCCCGGTGGGGCTCGATCCCGCCGGCATGCGCGGGCGCGAGCCGTCCGGTCCGGCGCCCGGCGTGGCGCCGGCCGGGCCGGGTACGGTGCCGCCGATGCCGCCGCTGCCGACGGCGGCGGCGCCGGCGATGAACGCGGCGATCGTCGAGCTGCCAGCCGGCGTCTCGGTCGGCGACGTGCTGAAGCTGGAGGTGCTGGAAACGGGTGCGCGCCTGCGCCTGGCCGCGCGCGGCCACGAGGCGGCGGCCACGCCGCCGGGCTGGCAGCTCGACCCGCTGGCCTTGCGCCAGGTGCACGGCGCCGCGCCCGACGATGCGGCGGCGCTGGCGGTGGCCTGGCGGGCCGAGATCGCGCAGCGCCTGCGCAGCGCCAGCGCCGAGATCCCGGGCGCGGCGTCGCCAGCGGCGGCGTCGCCGGTGTGGCCGCCGGCGTGGCTCGGGCTGCCGGTGGCGCTGAGCCTGGCGATCCCGCTGCCCGACGAGGACGAGCAGCCGGGCCACCCGCTGCCGCGGGG
>NZ_NRRU01000155.1 GCF_016583785.1 Rubrivivax gelatinosus
CGAACAGCGGCTGGCCGAGGTCGCGGCGCCGCTGGCGCGTTTTGCCGGTGCCCGCGTCGCCGTCGCGCTGCCGGCGTCGCAGGCGCTGGCCTTCGACGCGCTGCTGGCCGAACTCGGGCTGCAGGCCGCCGGTTTCGTGCTGCCGTCCTACGGCGAGGGTGAACGCGCAGCGCTGGCGGCGCTGGCCGCCGCCGGGCCGGAGCGTCCGGTGCTGGTCGGCGAGGACCAGGCCTTCGAGGAGACGCAGCTGCTGCGCCGGCTGGCGCCCGAGCTGCTGCTGACGCGCGGCCGGCCGGCGGCGCACGCGCTGGCGCTCGGCATCCCGGTGCTGGACCTGGGCGCCGTGCCCATCGTCGCCTACGAAGGCGTCGAACGGGTCGCGCAGGCGATCGCGCGCCGGCTGGCGCGGCCGGCGCTGGCCGCCTTCCTGGGCGGCGGCGAGCGTAGCGGCGGCTACACGCCCGGCTGGCTGGCGCGCAGCCCCAACTGGTACGTCAAGCAGGAGGTGCGCTGATGGGCGCGCTGCACGAGCGCAACGGCTGCGCGCTGCAGGGCGCGCTGGCGCTGCTGCAGGCGGTCGACGGCGTCGTGCCGGTGCTGCACGCCAACGCCGGCTGCGGCGCGGCGCTGGCCACGGGCCGGCCGCTGCCGTCGACGGTGCTGCTGGAAAAGCAGGTCGTCTTCGGCGGCAGCTCGCGCTTGCGCGAGCAGCTGAAGAACGCGGTCCAGGTGCATGCCGGCACGCTCTACGGCGTGCTCGCCGGCTGCGTGCCCGAGGTCGTCGGCGACGACCTGCCGGCGATGCTGAAGGAGGCGCGCGAACAGCGTTTCCCCGCGTTCGCAGTCTCGGTGCCGGGTTTTGGCGGCCACGGCTGGAGCGGCCATGCGGCTGCCGTGCGTGCGCTGCTGGAGAACGCCGCGCTCGCCGAGACGGCGGCCGATGCCGATGCGGCCGACGTCAACCTGTTCGGCCTGGTGCCGGGGCTGGACCCGGACTGGCAGGCCGACCTGGACGAACTGGCGGCGCTGCTGGCCGAAGCAGGCCTCGCCAGCCGCCGCCTGGCCGGGGAGGGCGCCGGCGCCTGGCGCGCCGCGGCGCATTCGCGTGCCAGCCTGGTGCTCTCGCCCTGGGGTGCGGCGGCTGCCGACTGGCTCGAACAGGCTCACCGCGTGTTGCGTGTGGACTTCGGCTGGCGCCCGGTGGGCAGCGTCGACGCGGCGCTGCTGCTGGAGCGGCTGGGCGAGGCGCTGGCGCTGGACGAAGCCGTGGTCGCCGCGGCCGCGGCGCGCCTGCAGGCGCAGCAGCGCCGCGCGCTGCAGGGCGCGGCCGAACGCGGCTGGCTGGCCGAGCTGCCCGAGCGGGTGGCCATCGTCGCGCCTGCGGCTACCGCCGTCGGGCTGGCACGTTTCGTCGCCGGCACGCTGGGGCTGGAGCCGACCGTGGTCGTCGTCACCGACCAGCCGCCCGAGGCCAGCCGCGCGGCGCTGGAAGCCGCCGCCGGCGTGCCGCTGGTCCATGCCGCCGGCAGCGACGAGGTGGCCGCGGCGCTGGCGCGCGCCGGCTGGGACACGCTGCTGGGCAGCGCGCTCGAAGCGCCGCTGGCGCGTGCCGCCGGTGTGCCGCTGGTGGAGGTGGCGGCGCCGCTGCGCCGGCCTTCGCTGGTGCGCAGCCACGTCGGCGTGCGCGGCGCGCTGGCGCTGGTCGAGGACATCCTGGCCGCGCGTGCGGCCGCCGACTGATACCCGTTTTATTGCTGCAGGAGCAGAGCATGTCGACACTGAAGGAACGCCTGTACGACGAGTGGGCGCTGAAGGCCGAGCTGACCCAGGACGGCGTCGGCGTGCACCCCGAGGTGCTGCGCCGCATCGCACTCGGCAGCGCGGCGCAGGAGAACGTGAACTGCCTGTTCTCGTACAACCGAGAGCTGGCTGCCGAGATCGACGTGCCGCCGTACTTCATCCTGCCGCACGGGCTGATCGCGCTGTTCCACGTCGACCGGCGCGCCAACTGGCGCCTGGAGCACGACGGCCGCGGCTTCTACGTCGTCGACCGCGACGGCCGTGCGGTGCCGGTGCGCTTTCCCGAGCGCCCCGGCTACTACGCACGCCAGACCTCGGACGGCACGCCGATGCGCACGGTGGCGGTGCACAACTCCGACGGTGTCGTCTTCGTCGCCTACAGCAACGAGTGCTCGCTGCAGGCCACCAGCCGCGACTGCCTGTTCTGCAACATCAACGCGACGGCGAAGAAGTACGGCGAGGTCCAGGGCGTGAAGTGGAAGTACCCGCGCCAGATCGGCGAGACCGTGGCCGCCGCCTATGCCGAAGGCGCGCGCCACCTGACGATCAGCGGCGGCTTCGTGCCCGAGCGGCGCGAGGTCGACTACTACCTGGACGTGGCCGACGAGATCCGCGCCGCGACCGGGCTGGACGACTTCAACGGCACCGCCTGCATCGGCGCGCCGCGTGACCTGGACGTCATCGCCAAGTACCGCGAGGCGGGTTTCCGCACGCTGGCGATCAACATCGAGGTCTGGAACGAACACTTCTTCCGCGCCTACTGCCCCGGCAAGGAGCAGGAGTGCGGCGGCCGCGACCACTGGGTGCGGGCGCTGGAACACGCCGTCGAGGTCTTCGGCCGGCACCGCGTGCGCTCGAACATGGTCGGCGGGCTGGAGAGCAAGGAGTCGACGCTGGAAGGCATCGAGATCCTGGCCGGCAAGGGCGTGGTCGCGATCTCGCCGGGCTGGATTCCGAACCCGGGCTCGGCGCTCGAAGGCCACCGCTCGCCCGAGCCCGAATGGCACCTGGACGTGGCGCGCAAGACCTACCGCATCTACCAGAAGGTCGGCATCGGCTTCGACCAGCTCTACGACGCTACCGCGGTGCCGCAGACCCTGGTGCACGACCTCTTTCGCATCGAGGAGGAGCGCCTGCCGGTGTTCGCCGAGGAACGGGCGAAGGAGTCGGTCGCGGCTTGATGGGCAACGGGGTCCGGCCTCGCAGGCCGGACCCGCGGGGATGCGTCTGGGATCAGAACGGGCGCGTGCCGGCCAGGCTGACGCGTTTCATCACGCGGCGCTCGCCGGCTTCGAAGGCCGAGCGGCTGTGGATCGTGGCCTGGTTGTCCCACCACACCAGGTCGCCGACCGACCAGCGGTGGGTGTAGGCCAGGCGCGGCTGCAGCAGGTGCGCGCGCAGCCGCTCGACCAGCGCCGCGCCGCGGCGTGCCGGCCAGCCCAGCACCTCGACCTCGGTGTGCGTGTCCAGGTAGAGCAGGCGCTTGCCGCTGTCGGGGTGGGTGCGCACCAGCGGGTGCGCGACGTAGGGCGACAACGGCTCGATCTCGGGCGTGCGGTACAGCGGCGCACGCCCCGAGGCCAGCGGCCTGAGCCGGCGCAGGAAGGGGTTGTAGGTGATCAGCTGCAGATCGTCGATCTCGCGCCGCGTCGCCTCGTCCAGCGTCTCGTAGGCGAGCACGGCGTTGATCCAGGTGGTGTCGCCGCCGCGCGAAGGCACTTCCAGCGCGTGCAGAAAGGACGAGGCCGAGGGCTGCGGCGTCCAGTGGTGGTCGTAGTGTGCGTGCAGCTCGTCGTTGCCGAGCAGGCCGCCGCCGACGTTGGCGATCAGCACCACGTCGGCGTCTATCGATATGCGCATGCGGGCCGCCAGCTGCCGGCCGCATATCGACATGCGCAAGCGGCGCAACGCCTTTAGGCGGTGGCCGGCAGACTGGCCCGGCTGCGGCAGCCCGTGCCGTCGCAGCGGCCGTCCACCACACGAAAACAGCATGTCCCGACCCGATCACCCCCGCCGCCGCCTGCTCGTGGCCGCCGCCGGCTGCGCGCTCGCCGCACCGCTGGCCGCCTGGGCCCAGGCCTACCCCAATCACCCGCTGCGCCTGGTCGTGCCTTTCCCGCCGGGCGGGCCGACCGACATCGTCGCGCGCCCGCTGGCGCGCCAGCTCGGCGACGCGCTCGGCCAGAGCGTCGTCGTCGACAACCGGGGCGGTGCCGGCGGCTCGCTCGCCGCCGACTACGTCGCCAAGGCGCCGGCCGACGGTTACACGCTGCTCGTGGCCACCGTCGGCACGCACGCGATCAACCCCAGCCTGTACCGCCGCCTGCCCTACGACCCGGTGCAGGACTTCACCCCGGTGGGCCTGCTGGCGAACGCGCCGGTGGCCATCGTCGTGCCGGCGTCGTCGCCGGTGCGCACGCTGGCCGAACTCGTCGCCCAGGCCAAGGCGACGCCGGAGAAGTTCGCCTACGGCTCGGCTGGCAACGGTACGCCCGGGCATCTGAGCGGCGCGCTGTTCGAGAGCGTGGCCGGGCTCAAGCTGACGCACGTGCCCTACAAGGGCAGCGCGCCGGCGCTGACCGACCTGCTGGGCGGGCAGATCCCGCTGATGTTCGACCCGGTGCAGTCGGTGCTGCCGCACATCGCCGCCGGCAAGCTGCGCGCGCTGGCGGTGACAAGCCGCCAGCGCATCGCGGTGCTGCCGGGCGTGCCCACCGTCGCCGAGTCCGGCTACCCCGGCTTCGAGACCACCGCCTGGTGGGCGGTCTACGCCCCCGCCCGGCTGCCGGCCGATGTCGCCGCGCGCCTGGCGCAGGAGGTCGAACGCATCGCCCGCAGCGCCGAGTTCGCGCAGGCGTTGGGCAACCTGGGGGTGCACCCGGCGCCCGATGGCCCGGCAGCGCTGGCCGCCTACCAGAAGGCCGAGATCGGCAAGTGGGCGCGTGCGGTGCACGGCGCCGGCGTGACGCTGGACTGACGATGCGGCTGAACGACGAAGAGCAGGCGCTGCTGGCCGGTGCCGGCGGCGAGGCGCTGCGCCAGGCCATCGCCCACCAGGTCGCCGTCGGCGAATTCTTCGGTGCCGCCGATCTGGTGCCGGTGACGCAGGCGCACGTGATGGCCGACACCGAGAGCCTGGGCGAAGCCGGCGTCGCCTGGCTGGAGCAGCTGTCGGCCGGCCCGGGGGCGCCGCCGCGCGTGCGGGTGCCGACCATCACCGACCCGCGCGGCACCGACTTCGCGCGTGCCGGCGAACTGGGCCAGGCCGAGTGGATGCTGGCGCTGGAGCGGCGTGCCATCGCCGCCTTCCAGCGCCTGGGCGTGACGATGACCGATACCTGCATCCACTACCAGACCATCGCCGCGCCCACCCGTGGCGAGCACGTCGCCTTCGGCGACACCGGCGTGGTCTCGTATTCCAACTCGGTCTGCGGCGCGCGCTCCAACTTCGAGGGCGGGCCGTCGGCGGTGGCCGCGGCGCTGACCGGGCGCACGCCGCGCTACGGCTATCACCTGGACGAACACCGGCGCGCGACGCTGCGGCTGCGCACCGACTGGACACCCGGCACGCTGGACGAGTGGGGCGCGTTGGGCGCCGTCGTCGGCCGCCAGGCCGGCCACTACTGGCAGGTGCCGGTGCTCGAAGGGCTGGAGCGGCCGCCCAGCTCGGACGAGCTCAAGCACTTCGCCGCGGCCATGGCCAGCTTCGGCTCGACCGCGCTGTTCCACCTCGTCGGCTACACGCCCGAAGCCGGCCGCCTGGCCGACGTCGACGGCGAGCGCCTGCCGCTGGCGGCGCGTTTCGGCCGCGACGAGGTGCAGGCGCTGCGCCGCAGCTGGGCCGGCGACGGCGGCGTCGACGTCGTCGTGTTCTCGGCGCCGCAGCTCAGCCTGTTCGAGCTGCGCACGCTGGCCGGCCTGTGCGAGGGCCGGCGTTTCGTGCGCCCGCTGCTGGCGGTGACCAGCCCCCAGGTCAAGCCCGAGGCCGACCGGCTGGGATTCACCGCGGCGATCGAAGACGCCGGCGGCAGCGTGCTCGCGGGCATGTGCTTCTACCAGTCGTATGCACGCGAGATCGCCGAGGCGCGCGGCTGGCGCCGCCTGGTGACGAACAGCGCCAAGCTCGTCAACATCCTCGGCGGCTACGGCTACGCGCCGGTGCTGCGCTCGATGGCCGCCTGCGTCGACGCGGCCGAGACGGGGGAGGTCGCCCAATGAGCGCGCTGCTGACGCTGCAGGCCCGGCACGCGCTTGGACGCGAGGTCGAGGCGCTCGCGCTGGTCGCCCACGACGGCTTCTCGGCGCGCTACGACCTGGACCGCATTGCCGGCGTGTTCTCGCGCCCGACGCATGCGCTGGCCGGCCAGTCCTACGTCGACCGCATCCTGGTGCTGGACACGGCCAAGGGCGGCGTCGCCACCGCCTGGATGCTGCACGAGATGCACAGCCGCGGCCTGGTGCCGCGGGCCATCGTGCTGAACACCGTGAACCCGATCCTGGCCCAGGGCGCGGCCTTCGGCGAGGTCACGCTGCTGGCCGGCTTCGACGTCGACGTCACCGCCGCGGTGGCGCACGGCTCGAGGCTGCGGCTGGACCCGCGGCGGCGCACGCTGGAGGTGCTTGCCGCGCCTGCTTGAACGCGCCGGCGCGCGCCCCCGATCTGCTGCTGCACGGCCAGTACCACGGCTGGTTGCCGCACGGGCTGGCCGTCTCGCTGCGGCTCACCGTTCTGGTTCGTCCGCCGCTGATGCTGTTCGACGAGCCCACGAGCGCGCTCGACCCGGAGATGGTCGGCGAGCTGCTGACGGTGATGCGCGGCCTGGCGCGCGACGGCATGACCATGGTCTGCGTCACGCACGAGATGGGTTTTGCGCGCGAGGTCGCCGACCGCGTGGCCCGGGTGTCAGCCCGGTTCGCCGAACAGCGCCTGCAGGCGTTCGGCGGCGAGTTGCAGGCCTTCGGGGCTGAACTCGACCGACTTGGCGCGCCCCACCGGGTCGGAGATGAGACCGCGTTGGTGCAGCCGGCCCAGCGCATCCCAGTCGAAGGATTTCCAGGCACGGTTGCCGTCGTGCAGGCCGAGGTAGAGCAGGGCCAGCACGGCGGCGTCTATCTTGTCGGGGTTCAGATTCATACGATGGGCTCGCTTTCGTGTGGAATCGGGTTCAAGCCGACAGCGTCGGAGTTCGCCAGTGCGCCCGAATCGGCGCCTCATCCCATGTCAAATCTCCTCCACCGGATCCAGGCCCTCGAAGTCGAACTCCACCACCCCGGCGTTCGCTGCAGCCGCGAACGGCTGGAGCAGCTGTTGCACCCGGAGTTCCACGAGGTCGGCCGCTCCGGCCGCGCCTACGACCGCGAAACCATCGTCGCCTACCTGGCCACGCAGCCGTCTCAACCGCCGGTGGTGTCCGATGCCTTCGTGCTGGCGGAACTGGGCCCCGGCGTCGCGCTGCTCAGCTATCGCTCGGCGCAGGGGGAAGCGGGCCGCGGGCTGGTCGGCCACACGCTGCGTTCTTCCGTCTGGGTGAAGACGGACGCCGGCTGGCAACTGCGCCATCATCAGGGAACTGCAGCCGCGCAAGTGTGGTGACTGCAGTCCCGCGGTGAGCTCGGCAAGGCCATGAAACCCATCCGCATCGTGGCCGAGCCGTCGCAATCGCGTGTCCGGGGCCGCCTGTTCGCCGCGCTGTCGGTGTTCGCCGTCGTCGGCGCCGTCTACCACTCAGGCAAGAAGCCTTGGGACGGCTGGCTGGTGTGAACCCGATCGCCGGCCGCGACCCACGCTAGCGCGGCTGCTCGCCCGCCGCAGCGCCGTCCCACCACCCCAGCCGCTCGACCTCGAAGCCCTCGCCGCGGGCGACTGCCAGCAAGGCGTCCAGCATCGGCGGCGACACGTCGCCGCGTGCCAGCACCGTCAGCTCGCGCCGGTTCGGGTGGCCGACCAGCGCCACGGTGTAGGCGCGGTCCAGCGCCAGGATCTGGTGTTCGCTCCAGGCCTGCGGCAGCAGCCGCAGCCAGGGTGGCTCGAAACTCAGCTCCAGCTTGGCGCCGCCACTGCCCGGCACGGCGCGTGCGACGCCGCGTTCGCCTTGTTCCTGGCCGTCGGCTGCGTGCCAGCGCCTCTCGACGCTGAAGCCGCCGTCTTCGCCCGGGTGGTAGTCGACGCTCGGTGGCCGCGGCCCGGTGGCTGCCGCCCCCAGGCGCGCCAGCTCCTGCCAGCGGCCGGCAAAACGCGCCGGGTCGACCTGCTCGACGGTCGCCATCTCCGGCCAGGCCGGGCGCTGCAGCAGCCGGCGCAGCAGCGGCCAGCCCAGGTCGACGGCGAGCGCGACCAGCCCCGGGTTCAGCCGCGTGCGCCAGCGCGCCGGCAGCAGCGGCCAGGCCAGGCCCAGCAGCCCGGCCATCGGCGGCAGCGGCGATGACGGCGAAGCTGCCGCGGCACGGGTGCTCTCGGCCGGAGCCGCAGGCGCCGGCGTGGCGCCGCGGCGCAGCAGCCACCACAGCGCGCCGC
>NZ_NRRU01000156.1 GCF_016583785.1 Rubrivivax gelatinosus
CATGACCCCGCCCCCGCTGCCCCCGCGCGAATCGCTGACGGTCGAGTTCAAGAGCGACCGCAAGCGCCTGTCCGACAGCGACCTCGTCGAGGCGGTGGTCGGGCTGGCCAACGCCGAGGGCGGCGAGCTGTGGCTGGGTGTCGAGGACGACGGCACGCCGACCGGCCTGCATGCCGAGCACCGCAACCTGGGCGGCCTGGGCGGGCTGATCGCCGCGCGCACCTCGCCGTCGGTGGCGGTCGGCGTCACGGCGGTGGAGGTTCAAGGCGTCAACGTCGCCCGCATCCTCGTGCCCAAGGGCCACAGCGAGGTGGCGACGACCGCCGGCGTCTACCTGCGCCGGCGCCTGAAGCACGACGGCACGCCCGAGTGCGCCGCGATGCTGCCGCACGACCGCGCCAGCCGCGCCGCGCACTTCGGGCTGGCAGACGTGTCGGCGCAGCCGGTGGCCGGCGCCACGCTGGCAGACCTGGACCCGCTGGAGCGCGAGCGCCTGCGCCAGAGCGTGCAGCAGTACGGCGGCGACCGCGTGCTGCTGGAGCTGGACGACGAGGCGCTGGACGGCGCGCTGGGCCTCAGCACCCGCCTGGCCGACGGCAGCCGCGTGCCCACGCTCACCGGCCTGCTGCTGGTGGGCCGTGAGCAGGCGTTGCGCGAGCTGGTGCCGACGCACGAGTTCGCGTTCCAGGTGCTGGCGGCCGAGGCCGTGGGCTTCAACGAGTTCCGGCGCTTCCCGCTGCTGAAGGCGCTGGACTGGCTAGAAACCAACTTCCGCCCCTACAACCCCGAGCGCGAAATCCAGGTCGGCCTGTTCCGCGTGCCGGTGCCGCGCGTGGACCTGGGCGCCTTCCGCGAGGCCGTGGCCAACGCGCTGGTGCACCGCGACTACCACCGTCTGGGCGCGGTGCACGTGCGCATCGACGACACGGGGCTGACGATCAGCAATCCCGGCGGCCTGGTCGACGGCGTGACGCTGGCCAACCTGCTGACGACCGAGCCGCGCCCGCGCAACCGGGCGCTGGCCGACGCGATGAAGCGCGTGGGCGTGGTCGAGCGCTCGGGCCGCGGCGTCGACAAGATCTACCGCGGCATGCTGCGCTTCGGCCGGCCCGAGCCCGACTACCGCCGCACCGACGCGCAGAACGTGGTGCTGCGGCTGGCCACCGTCGACGCCGACGAGGCCTTCCTGAAGCTGGTGGTAGCCGAGGAAGGCCGGCGCGGCACGGTGCTGCCGATCGACAGCCTGATCGCGCTGGCCGCCTTGCGCGAGCTGAAGCGCCTGACCACCGACGAGCTGGCGGTGCACATCCAGCGCGAGCCGCTGCAGGCTCGGCGCACGCTGGAGGCGCTGCTGGAGGCCGGCCTGGTGCAGGCCCACGGCGCCGCGCGCGGGCGCAGCTACACGCTGGCGCCGGGGGTCTACCAGGCCGACGGCGACAAGGCGGCGTACACGCGGCAGGCCGGCTTCAGCGCGCTGCAGCACGAGCAGCTGGTGCTGAGCTACGTCCGGCAGCACGGCAGCATCCGGCGCAGCGAGGTGGTCGAGCTGTGCCGGCTCACCGCGCCGCAGGCGCGCGACCTTCTGCGGCGGCTGAAGGAGGCCGGGCGCCTGGTGCAGCAGGGTGAACGGCGAGGAGCCCACTACACGCTGCCTTCACCGGGCGAGGGTTGAGCAAGCCCCAGGCACTTATGGACGCTTATGGATGAGTTATGGACGCGCCCGCAACCACACCGCGGGGCGTGAATCCAGAAAAATCAATCACTTAGCACAGGCCAGGGGAGGCTTATGGGCTGGGAATTGGATGAGGTGGAGCGCCCGTTCGTGGCGCAGCTGGCCAGCATGGGCTGGCAGCACCTCGAAGGCGAGCTCGACGACCCGGCGGCGACCGGCCGCACCGGCTTCCACCAGGTCATCCAGGAGGCCACGCTGCGCCGCCAGTTGCGCGCGCTGAACCTCGATGCCGAGGGCCGGCCCTGGCTGGACGACGAGCGCCTGAGCCAGGCCGTCGGCGCGCTGACGCGGCTGCCGGCGCACCGGCTGATGGAAGCCAACCGCGCCGCCACCGAGCTGCTGCTGGGCGGGCTGACGGTCGAGGGCCTGCCCGGCTGGGACGGCGGGCGCGGCCAGACCGTGCACTACATCGACTGGGCGCGGCCCGAGCGCAACGAGTTCTGCATCGTCAACCAGTACCGCGTCGACTGCCCGCCGGGCTTCAACCGGGGCAAGGCCTTCATCGTGCCGGACCTGGTGCTGCTGGTGAACGGCATCCCGCTGGTCGTCGTCGAGTGCAAGAGCCCCGGCATCCCCGAGCCGCTGGCCGAGGCGGTGGACCAGTTGCGCCGCTACAGCAACCAGCGCCGCGCCAGCGGCGAGGTGGCCGACAACGAGGGCAACGAGCCGCTGTTCCACACCAACCAGCTGCTGGTCGCGACCAGCTTCGACGAGGCGCGTGTCGGCAGCGTCGGCGCGGCGTTCCGCCATTACGCGGCCTGGAAGACGGTGGTCGGCGCCGACGGCCAGGGCAGCGAGGCCGAGGTGGCGGCGGCGTTGGGCCAGGAGTCGCTGTCCGAACAGCAGCGCCTGGTGGCCGGGCTGCTGCGGCCGGCGAACCTGCTCGACGTGGTGCGCCACTTCACGCTGTTCATGAGCGCCGGCGGGCAGACGTTCAAGTCGGTCTGCCGCTACCAGCAGTACCGGGCGGTGAACCGCGCCCTGCACCGCCTGCGCACCGGTGCCACGCGGCGCCAGGATGGCGAGCACGACCGGCGCGGCGGCATCGTCTGGCACACCCAGGGCTCGGGCAAGAGCCTGACGATGGTCTTCCTGATGCGCAAGCTGCGCCACGACGAACAGCTGCGCCGCTTCAAGGTGGTGGTCGTCACCGACCGCAACGACCTCGAGCGCCAGCTCTCCGAGACCGCGACGCTGACCGGCCAGAACGTGCTGCGCGCCGGCTCGGCCGAGGACCTGAAGCGCCTGCTGCGCCGCCGTGCGCCGGACATCGTCTTCGGGATGATCCAGAAGCAGCGCGGCGACGCCGCCGGCGAGCCGGGGCTGAAGGCCGAGGACCTGCCGCGCCGGGTGCTGGCGCGCGAGCCGGCGCCGCCCGAGGTGCTGAACGACGACGAGGCCATCCTGGTGCTGGTCGACGAGGCCCACCGCAGCCAGGCCGGCGACCTGCAGGCCACGCTGATGGCCGGGCTGCCGAACTGCGCGCGCATCGGCTTCACCGGCACGCCCATCCTGATGGGCGACAAGAAGCGCACGCACGCGATCTTCGGTGAGTTCATCGACCGCTACACGATCCGCGAGGCCGAGGCCGACGGCGCCATCGTGCCCATCCTCTACGAAGGCCGCACCGCGCACGGCGCGGTGAAGGATGGCGCCAGCCTGGACGAGCTGTTCGAGGACCTGTTCCGCGAGCACACGGCCGAGGAGCTGGAGGCGATCAAGCAGAAGTACGCCACCAAGGGCCAGATTTTCGAGGCGCCGGACCTCATCCGCGACAAGGCGCGCGACATGCTGCGCCACTACGTCACGCACATCCTGCCCAACGGCCTGAAGGCCCAGGTGGTGGCCTTCAGCCGGCTGGCGGTGGTGCGCTACCTCGACGCCTTCGACACGGCACGCGCCGAGCTGCTGGCCGAGGCCGACGCGCTGAGCCCCGAGGACAAGGCTCTGGACGACGAGGCGCTGTGCGCCCGCCCGGCAGCGCTGCAGGCACGTGTGCAGGCCTGGCGCCAGCGCGAGCTGCTGGCGCGGCTGGAGTTCACGCCGGTCATCTCCGGCGGCAACAACGACGACCCCGCCTGGAAGCCCTGGACCGATGCCACCGCGCAGGAAGCGCGCATCGAGCGCTTCAAGCAGCCGCTGCTGCACGCCGATGCGGCGAAGGCCGACCCGCTGGCCTTCCTGATCGTCAAGTCGATGCTGCTGACCGGTTTCGACGCGCCGATCGAAGGCGTGATGTACCTCGACCGGCCGATCCGCGAAGCCGAGCTGCTGCAGACCATCGCGCGCGTCAACCGCACCGGGCACGGCAAGCGCTTCGGCATCGTCGTCGACTACTTCGGGCTGGCGCACCACCTGAAGGAGGCGCTGAACGTCTACGCCGCCGAGGACGTCGACGGCGCGCTGCAGAGCCTGAAGGACGAGATCCCGGTGCTGCGCGACCGGCACCTGCGCGTGGTGGACCTGTTCCACCGCCGCGGCATCGACAGTCTGGACGACCCCGAGGCCTGCGTCGCGGTGCTGGCCGACGAGCGGCTGCGCGCCGAGTTCACGGTCAAGCTCAGGGCCTTCCTCGACATGCTGGACGTGGTGCTGCCCCGGCACGAGGGGCTGCCTTTCGTGCGCGACGCCAAGGCGCTGGCCTTCGTCTACGCCCGGGCGCGCAACCGTTACCGCGACACGCTGGTGCTGGGCAAGGACGTCGGTGCCAAGGTGCGCAAGCTGATCGACGACCACGTGGTCTCGATGGGCGTGGACCCGAAGATCCCGCCGGTGTCGCTGACCGACGCCGACTTCGGCAACAAGCTGGCGCGCGAGCCGAACGACCGCGCCAAGGCCTCGGAGATGGAGCACGCGATCCGCGCCCACATCCGCGAGCACATGGACCAGGACCCCGTGGCCTACCGCAAGCTCAGCGAGCGGCTGCGCGAGCTGCTGGGGCAGCTGGACGAGCAGTGGGACGAGCTGACGCAGGCGCTGCAAGGCCTGATCGACGAGATCCGGGCCGGCCAGGTGGCGCACGACGAGCGCCTGCCCGACCTGCCTGAACGCTACGGCCCGTTCCTGCGGCTGATCGTCGACGCCGCGGCGGGTGAGCGCGCGCTGGCCGACGCCGAGCGCCAGCGGCTGCTGGACCTGACGGTGGAGCTGGTCGACATGATCGCCGGCGAGCTGGTGGCCAACCTCTGGATGCCGCACCGTCAGCCGGCGCAGGACGCGCTGGCGGCGGCGATCTTCTCTCTGCTGATGCGTTCGCGCCTGCTGCCGTTGCCGCAGATCGAGGCTCTGACCGACAAGCTAATGCAGTTGGCGCGGGCCAACCACGAAGAGTTGATGAAGGCATGAGGCCTCAGGACACAAGCGCTGCCCCCAGCAGGCCAAAGCGGGCGGGCTCCGGGCCGGAGGTCGATGCTCCGGCCCTGCTCGTCGTCGACGATCTGAGCTTCGACCTGCGGCGCAGCGCGCGTCGGCGGGTGCTGGAGATCACCGTCGAACGCGACGGCTCGCTGCGGCTGTGCGCGCCGCCGGCCGCCACCGAGGAACAGCTGCGCGACTTCGTGGCCCGCAAGCGGCCGTGGATTTACAAGCAGCTCGCCCGCCGCGACGCGCTGCGCCCGGCACCGCCGCCCAAGATCTTCACCGACGGAGAGGGCTTCGCCTACCTGGGCCGCAGCTACCGGCTGCGCCTGGTGGCCGAGGCCGACGCCCCGGTGAAGCTGGTCGGCGGCCGCTTCGTGATGCCGCGTGCACTTGCCGGCGAGGGCCGCGAGCACATGGTCCGCTGGTACTGCGAGCGCGGGCGGGTGTGGCTGGCGGGCAAGGCGGCAGACTACGCGGCGCGCATGGAGGTGCAGCCGGCCGGCGTGCGGGTGCAGGACCTGGGCTACCGCTGGGGCTCGTGCGGCAAGGGCCAGCGCCTGTACTTCCACTGGAAGACCATCCTGCTGCCGGCACCGATCGCCGAGTACGTGGTGGTGCACGAGATGGCCCACCTGCACGAGCCGCACCACACGCCCGGCTTCTGGCTGCGTGTCGAACGCGCGATGCCCGACTACGAACGGCGGCGCGACTGGCTGGCCGCCCACGGGGGTGAGGTCGAGGGGCTGTGAGCGGCGGGGCGCTGGCTATTTGCCAATACAGAACCGCCCGAAGATCTCCCCCAGCAGATCCTCGGTGCCGAACTCCCCGGTGATCTCACCCAGCGCCTGGTGCGCCAGGCGCAGTTCCTCGGCCAGCAGATCCAGCGCGGCATCGCGCTGCGCGGCGTGGGCCTGGGCCTGCTGCAGGTGCGCCAGCGTGCGCCGCAGCGCGTCGACGTGGCGCGCGCGCGCGGTGAACAGGCCCTCGGCCTGCGGCTGCCAGCCGGCGCGGCGCAGCAGCTCGCGCCGCAGCGCCTCCAGCCCGGTGCCGGCCTTGGCCGACAGCACGATGCCCTCGGCCTGCGGCGGCGCCGCGGCGTCGGCCTTGTTGTGCACGTGCAGCAGGTCGGCCGTGCCCAGGCGGGCGGCGATCGCGGCTTCGGCGGCTTCGTAGCCGGGCTCGCCACGGCGCGTCAGGTCGTGCACGAACATCACCGCATCGGCGCCTTCGATCGCCTCCCAGCTGCGGCCGATGCCGATGCGTTCGACCTCGTCGGCGGCGTCGGCGCGCAGCCCGGCGGTGTCGACGACGTGCAGCGGCACGCCCTCGATCTGGATCGTCTCGGCGACGCGGTCGCGCGTCGTGCCCGGGATCGCGGTGACGATCGCCAGCTCGGCACCGGCGAGCGCGTTCAGCAGCGAACTCTTGCCGACGTTGGGCTGGCCGGCGATGACGACACGCATGCCCTCGCGCAGCAGCGCGCCCTGGCGCGCACGCGCCAGCGCGGCGTGGATCGCGGCTTCGATCGCGTCCAGCCGCTCGCGCGCCCGGGCCTTCTCGAGGAAGTCGATCTCCTCCTCGGGGAAGTCCAGCGTCGCTTCGACCAGCGTGCGCAGTTCGACGACACGCCCGGCGAGCGTGTGGATCTCGGCCGAGAAGGCTCCGCCGAGCGAACGTGCCGCCGAACGCGCCGCGGCCTCGGTGCTGGCGTCGATCAGGTCGGCGACGGCCTCGGCCTGGGCGAGGTCGATCTTGTCGTTGAGGAAAGCGCGTTCGGTGAACTCGCCCGGCTCGGCCAGGCGCAGGCCGATGCCGGCACCGGCCTCCAGCACCCGCGCCAGCAGCAGCTGCAGCAGCACCGGGCCGCCGTGCGCCTGCAGCTCCAGCACGTCCTCGCCGGTATAGGACTGCGGCGCCGGGAAGTGGATCGCCAGGCCGCGGTCGAGCACCGAGCCGTCGGCGGCCGTGAAGGGCAGCAGCGTCGCCGCACGCGGCGCGAGTTCGCGGCCGAACAGCGAGAGCAGCAGCGGCTTCAGGTCCGGGCCCGAGGCGCGCACGATGCCGACCGCCCCGCGGCCGGAGGCGGTGGCGATGGCGGCGATCGGTTCACGCAGGCGGGCCAGAGACATCGGGCAATTGTCTCAGCCGGCACACGCCAACCGACGTTCCGGCCATCGGCTGTCGGACAAGCATGGCCACACCAGGCCCAGACACCGGCTTCAGGCAAGATAGGCAGGCCGTTTCACATGCTCACACCGCTGCCCGCGATGCCCGACCCCGCCACCGCTCTGCAGCCCCCTCACGACCCGAACGCCGATGCACCAGCCACGCTGGACGCCGATCTCTACCGCGAGCTGCGCGGCATCGCGCGCCAGCGCCTGCGGCGATCGGGGCCGCTGACGCTGCTGGACACGACGGCGCTGGTGCACGAAGGCTGGCTCAAGCTCTCGCGCCAGGCGGGCTGGCTGGAGATGCCCTACCCGCAGTTCATGGCCTATGCCGCGACGGCGATGCGCTCGATCGTCGTCGACTACGCGCGCGCCCGCGTCGCCCAGCAGCGCGGCGGCGACGCGACCCATGTGCCGCTGGACGAGCTGCCGACGCTGGCGCGGCGCGACGACGAGTACCTCCAGGTCCACGATGCTCTGGCCGATTTGGAGGCGCACGACCCGCGCCTGGCCCGGCTCGTCGAGCTGCGCTACTTCGTCGGCCTCGAAGAGACCGAGTGCGCCGAGCTGCTCGGCCAGTCGCGGCGCACGGTGCAGCGCGACTGGCAGAAGGCGCGCGCGCTGCTCTGGGACAGCCTGGTCAGCCCGTGAAAGAGGCCGGACACGCGCCCGGCTGGGCCGAGATCGAACCGCTGCTCGACGAGGCGCTGGCACTGGCGCCAGCCGAACGCGAGCGTTTCCTGCAGACGCTGCCGCCCGCGCGCCGCCATTGCCGCGACACGCTCGCGCGCCTGCTGGCGGCCGACGCCGCGGCCGAGTTCGGCGACCAGCGTCCAGGGGCCGACGATTTCGCCGGCGGCGTGCTGTGCCTGC
>NZ_NRRU01000157.1 GCF_016583785.1 Rubrivivax gelatinosus
CCGGGTGCGGGGCGGCAGCGGGCGGGCCCGCCGAACGGCAAGGCGGATGCCGCCCCGCACCCGGCGGCGCCCCGGCGCCCGCAGGGCCGGCTTCAGCCGGGCTTGGCCCCGCCCTTCAGGCTGCGCATGAAGTCGCGGAAGTGGGGCGCAAAACCGGCGAACAGCGGCAGCTCGCGGTGTTCCAGCATGACCTCGCTGAAGAGCTTCAAGCCGACGGCGAACGCGGTCGCCGCCTCGGGCGGCAGCTCGCCGCGGCTGCGCAGGCGCTGCACGATGGCGAAGATGTCGTCGTGATTGCCGGCCTCGAAGACCAGCGGGCCCGGATCCGCCGGCGGCCGGCCCTCGGCGTCGGCCAGGTGTTCGACGGTGATGCGGTAACGATGCTGTTTCATGTGACTCTCGTTCGGGTGGGCGCACCCTGAATGGGCACGCCGGGGTTTGACAGCGATGATCTTACGATATATCGTGAGCCCATCGCAAACAATCGCAATACACCATGCACATGCACCATCACCATCCCGGACGGGCTTGCGGCGCCGATCGCGGCCACGGCCATCCGCAACATCCGCACCATCACGGCCGCCACGGCGCCCCGCACGCCGCCGGCCGCCGCGGCGGTGGTGGCGGCGAGTTCGGCTCGGGCGGCTTCGGCGACTTCAGCGGCGGCGGCGGCGGCAACGGCCGCCGCGGTTTCGACGGCGGCATGCCGCCGGGCGGCGGCCGGCGCGAACGCCTGTTCGAACACGGCGACCTGCGCCTGCTGGCGCTGTACGTGCTGCGCCAGCGCCCCAGCCACGGCTACGAGGTCATCAAGGCGATCGAGGACCTGGTCGGCGGCGACTACAGCCCCAGCCCCGGCACCGTCTACCCGACGCTGGCGATGCTCGAGGACCTGGGCCACGCCTCGATGACCGAGGCCGCCGGCGGCCGCAAGCAGTACAGCATCACGCCCGCCGGCGAACAGGTGCTCGAAGCGCACCGCGAGGCGCTGGAACGTGTGCTCGCACGGCTGCAGCACGCCCGCAGCACCGCCGACGGCCGCCGCTCGCCGGCGATCCACCGCGCGACGCACAACCTGAAGATGGCGCTGCACCTGCGCTTCGCCGGCGAGCCGCCGTCGGAGGAGACGGTGCGCCGCATCGCCGAGATCATCGACCGCGCCGCGGTCGAGATCGAGCGCCTGTAAAACGCCCGCCGCCTCGCGCCGGCGGCCTCAGATCTCGAAGCGGTAGCCGACGCCGTAGACCGAGCGGATCGGCTCCTCGCCCGGCGGCAGTACCCGTTCGAGCTTGCGCCGCAGGTTCTTCACGTGGCTGTCGATGGCGCGGTCGCTGAGCGCGCGCTGGTCGTCGTGCAGCCGGTCGAGCAGTTGGTCGCGCGAGAACACGCGCCCCGGCTGCCCGGCCAGCGTCGCCAGCAGGCGGAACTCCAGCGGCGTCAGGTCCAGCTTGTGGCCGTCGACGCGGGCCTCGTGGCGCTCGGCGTCGATCTGCAGCCCGCTCGCCGGCGCCACGCCGGATTCGGGCCGCCGCCGACGCAGGATCGCCTTGACCCGCGCGACCACCTCGCGCGGGCTGAAGGGTTTGCAGACGTAGTCGTCGGCGCCCGCCTCCAGCCCGATCAGGCGGTCGACCTCCTCGACGCGCGCCGTCAGCATCAGCACCGGCAGGTCGCTGAAGCCGCGCAGCTCGCGGCAGATCGTCAGCCCGTCGCAGCCCGGCAGCATCAGGTCGAGCACCATCAGGTCGGGCGCCCGCGCGCGCACCGCGGGCAGCACCGCCAGGCCGTCGGCCAGCGCGTCGACCTCGTAACCGGCGGCGCGCAGGTAGTCGACGAGCAGCCGCGCGAGCGAGGGCTCGTCCTCGACGACGAGCACGTAGCCGCAGGCGGCCGTCACCGCTGCCCTCCGGCGTGCGCAGCCGGTGCCGGCAGGCGCAAACAGGCCAGCATCATGTCCCGCGGCCTCATGTCGCGGGCCCCTCGCCGACACGGCGCAGCCGCGGCAGCACCAGCCGCAGCCACAGCCCGCCCAGCGGCGAGTGCCGCGCCTCGACGCGGCCGCCATGGGCCTCGGCGATGCTGCGCACGATCGCCAGACCCAGCCCGCTGCCGCCGGTGGCGCGCGCACGCGAGGCATCGACGCGGAAGAAGCGTTCGAACAGCCGCGGCAGCAGCTCGTCGGGCACGGCCGGCGCCGAGTCCTGCACATCGAGCACGACCTCGGTTTCGGCCTGCGCCAGCTCCACACGCAGCGTGCCGCCGGCGTCGGTGTAGCGCAGGCTGTTGCCCAGCAGGTTCAACAGCAGCTGGCGCAGCCGGCCTTCGTCGCCCGAGACCGTCACCGGCGTCGCCGGCAGCAGCGCCTGCAACTGCAGGCCGCGTTCGGCGGCCGCCGCGTGCAGGCCGTCGAGTTCGCCCCGCACCAGCGGCACCAGGTCCAGGTGCTGGCGGCGGTAGCTGAGCGCGCCGACGTCGGCCAGCGCCAGTTCGTGCAGGTCGCCGACCAGCTGCGCCAGCGTCGCCACCTGCTGCTGCAGCCGGCCCAGCAGTTCGGGCGTCGGCGCATGCACGCCGTCCTCCAGCGCTTCCAGTTCGCCACGCAGCACCGCCAGCGGTGTGCGCAGCTCGTGCGAGACCTCGGCCATGAAGTCGCGCCGCATGCGCTCGTTGCGCTCCAGCGTCAGCGCGAGCTGGTTGAAGTCCTGCGCGAGCTGGGCCACTTCGTCCTGGCCGCGCAGCGCCACGCGGGTGTCGTAGGCGCCGGCGGCGAGCCGGTGCGTCGCCTCGGCGACCGAACGCACCGGAGCCAGCAGCACCCGCGCCACCCACCAGGCGATCGCCGCCGCCAGCAGCAGCGCCCCGGCGACCGCGGCCGCGCCGGCTGCGAGCTGGCGGTCGAAAAAAGTTAGCGCCGCGGCATCGGTGACGGTCTCGATCGGCGCCATCGCCAGCCAGCCGACGCTGCGGCCGTCGATGACGATCTCGCGCTGCTGCGAGTTGGCCATGATGAACGGGAAGCCGACCACGCGCTGGCGTTCGCCGTCCAGCAGCGACAGGCGGCGCCCGGCGCCCAGCAGGTCGGACGCGATCATGTCGGCCATCGGCCCGCTGGGCCGCACGGCCGGCGGCGAGTCAGGCGGCTCGGGCGGCACCGGCGGGTGCGCCGGGCCGATGCCGACCAGCCCGAACCAGCTGTCGGGCCGGTGGCGCAGGAAGTCCCAGCTGCCGTGTTCGGCATAAGCCGCCGCCAGCCGCGGCATCACCGCCTCCATGCGCAGCACCGCCTGGGCGTTGAGGTAGCCGATGAATCCACGCTGGAAGCTCCACTGGGCCGCGGCGCTGACGGCCACCGCCACCAGCGTCGCGGTCGCGAGCACGGCGAAAAACAGTTTGCCGGTGATGCCGGGGCGTTTCATGCGGGACGGGAAACAGGACGCCGGCGATTGGCGCACAGCCGCCCACGGGGCGCAAGACGTCGCGACGGAGATCGCATTTTTAATGTTTGCATCATTTCGTGAAGGAGGTCGCGCTCGGCGGGCGGGCGCGGCGGCGTCTCCAACTTTCCTCCACTTTCGCAACCGAACATGCGCCGTGACACAGCCAGAAGCAGGATTTCCGATGCTCGCCCTTCCCCGCCGCACGCCGCTGCCGCACCCGATTCCCCTCGCCTTCGCCGCCCTGGTGCTGGCCGCCGCGCTCGCCGGCTGCGGCGGCCGTGGGGCCGAGGCACCCTCGGCGCCGAGGGCCGTCACCGTCGGCGTCGTCGCCGTGCAGGCCGAGAGCGTGCGCCTGGACACCGAACTGCCCGGCCGCACGACGGCGCAGCAGAGCGCCGAGATCCGGCCGCAGGTCGGCGGCATCGTCCAGGCCCGGCGCTTCGCCGAAGGCGGCAGCGTCAAGGCCGGCCAGCTGCTCTACCAGATCGACCCGGCGAGCTACCGCGCAGCCGTCGACAGCGCCGCGGCTTCAGTCGCAAAGGCCGAGGCCAGCGTCGAGACCAACCGCCTGACCGCGCAGCGTCAGGCCGAGCTGGCGAAGATCGAGGCCGTCAGCCGTCAGGATCTGCAGGATGCGCAGGCGACGCTGAAGCAGGCCGAAGCCGAACTCGCCGCCGCGCGCGCGGCGCTGGCCAGCGCGCGCATCGACCTGGCGCGCACCAGCGTCACCAGCCCGATCGCCGGCCGTGCCGACGTCTCGACCGTCACCGCCGGCGCGCTCGTCACCGCCAACCAGACGACGGCGCTGACCACGGTGCGCCAGACCGACCCGATCCAGGTCGACGTCACCCAGTCCAGCGCCGAGCTGCTGAAGTTGAAGCGCGACCTGGCCGCCGGCCGCGTCAAGCAGCTGCCCGGCGGCGAGACCGTGGTGACACTGCGGCTCGAAGACGGCAGCACCTATGCACGCAGCGGCCGGCTCAGCGTCACCGGCGCGTCGGTCAACACCGCCACCGGCTCGGTGACGCTGCGCGCCCTCTTCCCCAACCCCGACGGCCTGCTGCTGCCGGGCATGTACGTGCGGGCGCTGCTGCCGACCTCGACGGTCGAAGCCGCGATGCTGGTGCCGCAGCAGGCGGTCAGCCGCGACGCCGCCGGCCAGGCCAGCGTGCTCGTCGTCGGCTCCGGCGACAAGCTGGAGCGGCGCACGATCGACGCCGAGCGTGCGATCGGCAACCGCTGGCTCGTCACCACCGGGCTGAAGCCGGGTGAGCGCGTCGTCGTCGAGGGGCTGCAGAAGGTCAAGCCCGGCGACGTCGTGCAGGCACAGACGGTGGCCGCCGCCGCGTCGGTGCCGGCTTCGGCCGCGGCGCGCTGAAGGGGCCGGCATGTCGCGCTTCTTCATCGACCGTCCCATCTTCGCCTGGGTGCTGGCGATCGTCGTCATGCTCGCCGGCGCGCTGTCGATCAGCACGCTGGCGCTGGAGCAGTACCCGGACATCGCGCCGCCGAGCGTGAGCGTCAACGCCAGCTACCCCGGCGCCTCGGCCAAGACGCTGGAAGACTCGGTGACCCAGGTCGTCGAGCAGAGGATGAAAGGCCTGGACGGGCTGCTGTCCATGGCCTCGACCAGCACCTCCTCCGGCAGCGCCCGCATCACGCTCAGCTTCGTCTCGGGAACCAACCCCGACGTCGCCCAGATGCAGGTGCAGAACAAGGTGCAGCAGGCGATGGCGCAGCTGCCGCAGGCGGTGCAGGACCAGGGCGTCACCGTCACCAAGGCCGGCACCGACTATCTGCTGATCGTCTCGTTCTACTCGGCCGACGGCAGCCTGGGCGCGATCGGCATCGGCGACTACATCAACTCCACGCTGGTCGACACGATCAGCCGCATCGACGGCGTCGGCGAGGTGCAGACCCTGGGCACCGGCCACGCGATGCGCATCTGGCTGGACCCGGACAAGCTGGCGGCGCACGCGCTGATGCCGTCCGACGTCTCGAGCGCGATCACGGCGCAGAACGCCCAGGTTTCGGCCGGTCAGGCCGGTGGCCTGCCGGCGGCGACAGGCCAGCAGCTCAACGTCACGATCACCGCGCGCAGCAAGCTGCAGACGGTCGAGCAGTTCCAGGACATCGTCCTCAAGTCGGCAGGCGACGGCAGCGCCGTGCGCCTGGCCGACGTCGCCCGGGTGGAAATGGGCGGCGAGAGCTACACCTTCAGCGCGCGCTACAAGGGTCAGGCCGCATCCGCGATGGGCGTGCGCCTGGCGTCGGGTGCCAACGCGATCGGCACCGCCAACGCCGTCAAGGCCAAGCTGGCCGAACTGCAGCCGGGCTTCCCGAACCAGCTGCAGACGGTGATGACCTACGACACGACGCCGTTCGTGAAGATCTCGATCGAGGAGGTCGTCAAGACGCTGGCCGAGGCCGTGGTGCTGGTCGTGGCGATCATGTACCTGTTCCTGCAGAGCTGGCGCGCGACGCTGATCCCGGCGGTCACGGTGCCGGTGGTGCTGCTGGGCACCTTCGGCGTGCTGGCGGCTTTCGGCTACTCGATCAACAGCCTGACGATGTTCGGCATGGTGCTGGCGATCGGGTTGCTGGTCGACGACGCCATCGTCGTCGTCGAGAACGTCGAGCGCCTGATGGCCGAAAAGGGGCTGTCGCCGCGCGAGGCCACACGCGAGTCGATGGGCGAGATCACCGGCGCGTTGGTCGGCATCGCGCTGGTGCTGTCGGCGGTGTTCATCCCGATGGCGTTCTTCGGCGGCTCCACCGGCGTCATCTACCGCCAGTTCTCGGTGACGGTGGTCTCGGCGATGCTGCTGTCGGTGCTGGTGGCGATGACGCTGGCGCCGGCGCTGTGCGCGACGCTCCTGAAGCCGCTGCCGCCGGGTGAGCACCACGCGGTGCACAAGGGCCTGCTCGGGCGTTTCTTCGGCGGCTTCAACCGCGGCTTCGAGCGCGGCAGTAACGCGGTGCACGGCACGGCCGGCCGGCTGCTGCGGCGCACCGGGCGCACGATGCTCGTCTACGCGCTGCTCGTCGCCGCGCTGGCCGTGCTCTACGCGCGGCTGCCGACCTCCTTCCTGCCCGACGAAGACCAGGGCGTGCTGATGAGCGAGCTGCGCCTGCCCGCCGGCGCCACCGACGAGCGCCTGCAGGCCTCGCTGCGCCAGTACGAGAACTGGCTGTCGCAGCAGGCCGACGTCGAGGGCTACACCGTGCTGTCGGGCATCGGCGGCGACCAGGCCACCGGCAACGCCTTCATCCGCCTGAAGGACTGGAGCGAACGCCGCGGCAGCGGCCAGAGCGCGGCCGAGTTCGCGCGCCGCGCCAACCAGGAACTGACGGCGCTGCGCGACGCCCGCGTCTTCGTGATGCAGCCGCCAACGGTGCGCGGGCTGGGCTCGTCGGGCGGCTTCACCGTCCAGCTGCAGGACCGCACCGGCCTGGGCCACGACGGCCTGCAGGCGGCACGCGACGAGTTCCTGAAACTGGCTCGCCAGAACCCGGCGCTGGCCCAGGTGCGCGCCAACGGCCTGGACGACGCACCCCAGTACAGCATCGTGATCGACGACCGCAAGGCCGGCGCGCTGGGCGTGTCCGCCAGCAGCATCAACAGCACGCTGGCCACCGCCATCGGCGGCAGCTACGTCAACGACTTCATCGACAAGGGCCGGGTGAAGAAGGTCTACCTGCAGGGCGACGCGCCCTTCCGCATGGCGCCCGACGCGATCATGCGCTGGCAGGTGCGCAACGACAGCGGCGACATGGTGCCGTTCTCGGCCTTCGCCAGCACCGCCTGGAGCTACGGCGCGCCCAAGCTCGAGCGCTACAACGGCATGGGTTCGTTCGAGCTCGTCGGCGAAGCCGCGCCGGGCATCAGCTCGGGCACGGCGATGAAGGCGGTCGAGCAGATCGTCGCCCAGCTGCCCGCCGGCGTCGGCATCGAATGGGCCGGCCAGTCCTACCAGGAGCGGCTCTCGGGCTCGCAGGCGCCGGCGCTGTACGCGCTGTCGGTGCTGTTCGTCTTCCTGTGCATGGCGGCGCTGTACGAGAGCTGGTCGGTGCCGTTCTCGGTGCTGCTGGTGGTGCCGCTGGGTGTCATCGGCGCGCTCGCGCTGACGACGCTGGCCGGGCTGCACAACGACGTCTACTTCCAGGTCGGGCTGCTGACCACCGTCGGCCTGGCGGCGAAGAACGCGATCCTGATCGTCGAATTCGCCAAGCAGCGCCAGGAACAGGGCGTGGCGCTGGTGGAGGCCACGCTGGAAGCCTTGCGGATGCGGCTGCGGCCCATCCTGATGACCTCGCTGGCCTTCATGTTCGGCGTGCTGCCGCTGGCCATCGCCAGCGGCGCCGGCGCCGCCAGCCGGCGCGCCATCGGCACCGGCGTGCTCGGCGGCATGGCCAGCGCGACCGTGCTGGGCATCTTCTTCGTGCCGGTGTTCTACGTGCTGGTGCGCGGCTTCTTCGAACGGCGCCGCGGCGCCGCCAACCCGGCCGAGGAGGTGCGGGCATGAACATCGACACACGACTGCTGGCACGCGGGCTGACCGCGCTGGCCGCTGCCGCGCTGGCCGCCTGCGCCAACCTGGCGCCCGACTACACGACCCCGGCGGCGCCGGTGCCCGCCGCCTGG
>NZ_NRRU01000158.1 GCF_016583785.1 Rubrivivax gelatinosus
GCCTACGCCCAGGCCGTGGCGCGCCTGCAGCGCCAGCGCCAGCGTCGACCAGAAGGCGCTGAAACCGACCGACAGCAAGGCCTGGGCGTAGGCCGCGCGGCGCAGCGCGCCGTGGCGCCGCCACAGCGCGACCATCGACGCCAGCAGCGCGCCGTAGGCCAGGCGCGTGGTCGGCGCGATGTGCGGCAGCCCGCGCCAGAGCGCGACGCCGATCGCCGCCACCGCGAGCGCGGCGGCGAAGAACACGCTGCGCCAGCCGAACTGCGCCGCCAGCAGGCCGCTGGCCACGCGCGACAGCAGGATGCCCATCAGCAGCCCGGTCATCACACTGCCGACCGTGGCGCCGCGGCGCTCGGGCGCAGCCAGCGCCGCGGCCGCCGGCACCAGGTCCTGGGCCAAGGTCGCCGCCAGCCCGATGACGAGGCTGGCCGCAAGCAGCGCCGGCAGCCCCGGCGCCAGGCCGGCCGCCAGCAGCGCCAGCGTCAGCAGCGCGGCCTTGACCGCGATCAGCGTGCGCCGGTCGCTGCGGTCGCCCAGCGGCGCCAGCAGCAGCAGGCCGGCGGCGTAGCCGAACTGGGTCAGCGTTGGCACCAGGCCGACACCGCCGGCGCCGGCGCCGAGATCGCCGCCGAGCGCGGCCAGCAGCGGCTGGGCGTAATAGATCGAGGCGACGGCAAAACCGGCGCCGGCGGCCATCAGCACGACGGGCGGCGCGGGCGTATGGCTGGAAGTGGGCAGCGGCGACAGCGGGGCGGGAGCGGGAACTGCGGACATCGTGGACTCCTGCGATTCAATGCCGCCATTCTTCCCGCGCATCTCCGAGCGCTGTAGTAGCGCCACAAGCAGATTTGTCATACGCTGAGCGCATGACCAAAGCCATTGCCGGCGCCGACCGGCTGGAGCTGCTGCTGACCTTCGTGCGCATCGTCGACGGCGGCAGCCTGTCGGCCGCGGCCGTGGCGCTGGGCACGACGCAGCCGACGATCAGCCGCCGGCTGCAGCAGCTGGAACGCTCGCTCGGCCTGAACCTGCTGCAGCGCTCGACGCACACGATGAAACCCACCGAGGACGGCCAGCGCTGCTACGAGCACGCACGCGCGCTGCTCGAACGCTGGGACGCGGTCGAGGCCGACCTGCGCGGCGTGCAGGAGGAGCCGCGCGGCCGGCTGCGTGTCGTCGTGCCGCACGCCTTCGGCCAGCAGCAGCTGGTGGCGCCGCTGCTGGACTTCCTGCGCCGCCACCCCGAGGTCTCGGTCGAGTGGCTGCTGCACGACCGGCTGCCCGACTTCATCGCCCAGGGCGTGGACTGCGCGATCCGCGTCGGCGTGGTCGAGGAGCCCGGGCTGGTCGCGGTGCGGCTGGCCGAGGTGCCGCGTTTCGTCGTCGCCGCGCCGGGCCTGTGGGGCAGCGGGGCGCCGCCGGCCGACGCGCGCGCACTCGAGGCCCTGCCCTGGCTGGCGGCGGGCAGCTTCTACCGCGACGAGGTCGAGCTGCAGGACCGCCGCAGCGGCGAGTGGCTGCGGCTGGCGATCCGCCCGCGGCTGACGACCGACAGCCTGTACGCGCTGCGCGAAGCGGCCCGCGGCGGCGCCGGCGCGGCGCTGATCTCGTCCTGGCTGGTGGCCGAGGACCTGGCCGCCGGCCGGCTGGTGCAGCTGGCGCCCGACTGGGCCGCGGCGCCGCTGCCGGTGTACCTGCTGCACCCGCCGGCGAGGCTGCAGCCGGCGCGGCTGCGCGCCTTCATCGCGACGATGCGCGCGGCGATGCCGACGCTCTCGGGCATGGTGGCGCCGACCCGCGCCAGCGCCTGAACACCGGCTTCAGGCCGACAGCGTGGTGACCGAGGCCGCCGGCGGCGTCGGCAGCAGCAGCACCGGCTCGGCGGCGCCGTGCAGCCGGCCGATCGCGCGGTGGCGGCCGCTGCGCTTGGCGCGGTAGAGCATGGCGTCGACGTCGGCGAGCGCGAGGTCGAGGTCGAAACCGGGCGCCAGCTCGAAGGAGCCGAAGCCGATCGACACCGTGACGCCCACCGGCACGCCGCGCAGCTCGAACGGCGCCGCGGCCACCGCCTCCAGCAGCCGCAGCACCAGGCAACGTTCGGCTTCGGCATTGGCGGGTTCGTCGACGAAGACCAGAAACTCCTCGCCGCCCCAGCGCACGACGCGGTCGGCGCTGCGCACGCAGTGCGCCAGGCGCTGGCTCGATTCGAGCAGCACGCGGTCGCCGCAGGCGTGGCCGTGGCGGTCGTTGATCGCCTTGAAGTGGTCGATGTCCAGCAGCACCAGCAGCACCCGGCCCTGGCCGCGGCCGCGCCGCTGCTCGAAGAGACGTTCGAAGTAGCGCCGGTTGTAGGCGCGTGTCAGCGGGTCGTGCGTGCTCTCGTAGTCGAGCGCGACGTTGGCCGCACGCAGCTGGTGGTTGGCGCGGCGCAGCCGCAGGTGCACGAACAGCAGCGAGGCCGTCGACAGCAGCACCGCGATGCCGACGACGACCCAGGTGCGCTGCGTCAGGCGCTCGGCCTCGAGCTGCAGGCGCGCGGTCTCGCCCTGGTGGCGCAGGCGCTCGATGTCCAGGTCCTTGCGCCCGCTCTCCAGCACCGCGGCCAGGAAGTTGGCGTTCTTCTCGCGCGCCTCGCGCTGGGTGCGTTCGTGCAGCTCGGCGGCATGCGCCGAAGCGGCGTAGGCCTGCTCCCAGCGGCCCCAGCGCGCCAGCACGCGTGCCCAGTCGTGCAGGCTGTCGGCCATCTGGTTGACCTCGCCGCCGCGTTCGAACCAGTCGCGCCCGCGCTCGAACATCTCGCTGCCGGCCTGCACCTGGCCGGCGTCGGCGAGCGCGAAGGCGCGCGCGATGTAGACGTAGGGCTTGAGGTACTGGATGTCCAGGCGCTGCGCCTCGGGCAGCAGCGCGGCGGTCAGCGCCAGGTTCTCGGTGGCGCGGCCGGTGTGGTGGTAGACCGCGGCCAGATTGATGCGGATCGCCAGCACCGACTCCTGGTCGCCTTCGCGGTCGGCCAGCTCCAGCGCCTGGCGCAGCGTCAGCAGCGCGGCGTCGTAGCGCCTGGCCTTGATCTGCAGCGCGCTGCGCGCCAGCAGCTTCTCGTCGCTGCGTTCGATCGCCGGGTCGAGTTCGAGCGCGCGGTCGCTGTTGCGCAGCGCGTCGTCGTGGCGGCCGAGCTCGGACTGGATCAGCGCCAGCGTCGTCAGCGCGTCGGCTTCGCGCAGCGCATCGCCGGCTCCGCGTGCGATCTCGAGGGCACGCGAGACCGCGATCAGCGCCTCGTCCAGCGCGCCGGCGTAGGAGGCCTCGTCGGCGTAGTCGCGGGCGACGCGGAAGGCGAGCGAACTCAGCTTGAGCTCGTCGAGCACGCCCCAGGCCTCGCGCGCCCAGCGGTAGTTGTCGCTCGGGTCGCCGCGGTGGTCGGCGGCCCACTGGCGGCACTTGAGCACGGCCACGCGCGTCTGCGGGTCGGCGTCGCGGCCGGAACGCGACTCGAGCGCCGCGAGCACGCCGGGGCTGCCGTCCGGCGCCGCGGCGCAACGCTCCACCGCCAGCAGCGCCTGCCAGCCGGGGCCCGCCCAGCGCGGGTCGGCACGCAGCGCGTCGATGTGCGCCAGGCGCTGCTCGACCGGGCGGCCGACGTCGGCGCGCAACAGGTTGTCCAGCACCCGCTCCTCGGGGCCGAGCGCGCCGGGCACCGGGGCGCGTGGCTCGGCGACGGCGAGCCCGGCGCACAGCCACAGCGCGATCGGCAGCCAGCGCTTCGCGGCATTCACGGACGGCGCACGCCTGGCCACCTTCCCTCCTGCGGACTGCATCCCGACTCCCTGCTTCCCGCGGCCGTCGGCCGCTGATCCGGGCCGGATTCTCAAGGCCACCAACGGCCGCACCGCAGCCGGCAAGCATAGCCGCGCCGGATGGCGCGCCACCGCGCCTGGATCAGCCGCGCCGCGGGCGGCCGGCCCCTGCGCGTAGACTGCCCGCCGACCCGTGCGACGGCCGCCACGAACGCGCCGCGCCGGGCCCACAAACGGGCGGCTGCAAGCGCCGCAGCAGGAGGGGGCGTGGTTCAGATCACCGCATGCCGGGCGGTCCCGCCGCCGGGCACACGATCCGGCGCCTGGCGCGGCGGCGCCGCGCGGCTGCTGGCCGCCACGGTACTGGCATTCGCCGGCTCGCTGGCGGGCGCCGCCGACGGCACCGACGCCGGCGCAGCGACGCTGGAACTGAACCACCGCCGCATCGCCGACCTGCGCGCGACGCTGCTCGGCGACGCAGCGGCCGAACGCGCCGCGATGGCACGCGCCGCGCTGGAGGAGGCGGCGCGGCACGGCCCCGGCGTCGTCACGCACACACGGGTCGGCGACAGCGTGCGTTTCGACGTCGACGGCATGCCGATGTTCTTCCTCGCCGCCGACGATCTGCCCGGCCGCAACCCCGAAGCCATGCTCGACGCGGCGGCGCTGAAGACCGAACGCCGCCTGGTGCAGGCGCTGCAGGAGGCACACGAAGCCGCGGACCCGCGCCGGCTCGCGGCCGGCGCCGGCTGGGCCGCCGGAGCGACGGTGGCGGTGCTGCTGGCGCTGCGCGCGCTGCTGGCGCTGCGGCGGCTGGCGAGCGCCCGCCTGGGCCGCCGCGTCGACGCCTGGCAGGCACGGGCCGCGCGCGACGGCGTGCTCGCGACCTATCTGCCGCACACGCGCAGTGCCGCGGCGCTGGCCGGCGCCGCGCTCGCCTGGGGCGCCGCGCTGCTGCTGGTGGACCTGTGGGCCGGCTTCGTGCTGCGCCAGTTCGCCTACACCCGGCCCTGGGGCGAACGCGCCACCGGCTGGCTGCTCACGGTGCTCGGCGACTTCGCGCTCGGCGCCGCCGGCGCGGTGCCGGGGCTGCTGATCGTGGCGCTGATCTTCGTGCTCGCGCGCCTGGCCACACGCGCGCTGTCGCTGCTGCTGCGCCGCGTCGAACAGGGCGAGCTCGGCCTGGCCTGGCTGGACCGCGACACCGCGGTGCCGACGCGGCGCATCGGCAACCTGCTCGTCTGGCTGTTCGCGCTGGCGCTGGCCTATCCCTACCTGCCGGGTGCGAGCAGCGAGTCCTTCAAGGGCGTCACGGTGCTCGCCGGGTTGATGCTGTCGCTGGGCGCCTCGGGCGTGGTCGGCCAGGCGATGGCCGGGGTCGGGCTGATGTACTCGCGCTCGCTGCGCGTCGGCGAGTACGTGCGCATCGGCGAGGTCGAGGGCACGGTCACCGCGATCGGCATGTTCGCGACCAAGCTGCACACCGGGCTGGGCGAGGAGGTGAGCCTGCCCAACACCGTCGTCGTCGGCCAGCCGGTGCGCAACTTCTCGCGCCTGGTGCAGGACGGGCAGTTCGTGCTGCACACCGGGGTCACGATCGGCTACACGACCCCCTGGCGCCAGGTGCACGCGATGCTGCTGGAGGCCGCGCGGCGCACGCCCGGCGTCGCCGCCGAACCCGCGCCCTACGTCGTGCAGACGGCGCTGTCGGACTTCTACGTCGAGTACCGCCTCGTCGCCCAGGCCGACCGCGGCGCGCCGCGCAGCCGCGCCGAGGCGATGAACCGGCTGCTGGCCAACATCCAGGACGTGTTCAACGAAAACGGCGTGCAGATCATGTCGCCGCACTACCGCAGCGACCCGCCGGCGCCGCAGGTCGTCGCGCCGGGCGAGTGGTTCGCCGGCGGCCCGCCGCTGAAACCGCCGCCGGCCTGATCAGCGCTGCGCCTCGAACAGCGCGAGCACCCAGTCGGCGAAGGCACGCACCCGCCGCGGCAGGTGGCGCCGGTGCGGCAGCAGCAGCGTGATCGGCATCGGCGGCGGCACGAAGCCCGGCAGCAGCGTGACGAGGCGGCCGGCCGCCACGCCCTCGCGCGCGCTGGCCTCGGGGATCTGGATGATGCCCAGCCCCGCCTCGCAGGCGGCGACGTAGGCGTCGGTGGTGTTGACGGTGACGACGCCAGCCATCTCGACCCCATGCGTCGTGCCATCGGCGCCGAGGTACTCGAAGCCGACCGGGCGGTCGCCGAGGTTGGGCTGGTAGTGCACCAGCCGGTGCGAGGCCAGCTCGTCCAGCGAACGCGGCTCGCCATGGCGCGCGACGTAGCCGGGGCTGGCGACGTTGACCATCACAAAACGCCCCAGCGGCCGCGCGACGAGCTGCTCGGCGACGACGGCGCCGACACGGATCACCGCGTCGTAGCCTTCGCGCACCGGGTCGACGCGGCGGTCGGAGCTGCCGATCTCGACCGTCAGCCCGGGATGCTGCTCGAGGAACTCGGGCAGCCGGGGCAGCACCAACTCCCGCGCCATCGCCAGCGGCATGTCCACACGCAGCCGGCCGGTCAGCGCCTGCGGCTGATGCTGGAACAGCGTGCGCAGTTCGTCGAGGTCGGCGAGCACGTCCTGGCAGCGTTCGACGAAGGCGCGGCCGTCGTCGGTGGTCTGCACCCGCCGCGTCGTGCGCTGCAGCAGCCGTGTGCCCAGGCGCTCCTCGAGCCGGCGCACGGCGGTCGACACCGTCGCGCGCGGCAGGCCCAGGCGCTGCGCGGCCTCGGTGAAGCTGGCAAGTTCGGCAACCCGCAGAAAGATGCGCAGGTCTTCGGGCGAAAGCACGGCGTGTGACGTCATTGGTCGATATTTTCGATCAGTGTTGCCAATCAAGCATTGTTTATCCCGCCGGGACGAACTCCTAAAGTATGGCCAAGGCAGCCGCCCGGCCGCCTCCCGTCATGTCAAGGAGCCCTCATGGACACGCTCGCCACCCCTCGCACCGCATTGATCACCGGCGGCAGCCGCGGCCTGGGCCGCGACGCCGTGCTGCAGCTGGCACGCGCCGGCTGGGACCTCGTCTTCACCTGGAACCGCCGCGCCGACGAAGCCGAGGCCGTCGTCGCCGCGGTGCAGGCTCTGGGGCGGCGCGCGGTCGCGCTGCAGCTCGACGCCGGCGACAGCCGCAGCTTCCCGGCCTTCGTCGCCGCGCTCGAGCAGGCGCTGGCCGCGACCATCGGCCGGCCGCGGCTCGACGCCGTCGTGCACAACGCCGGCTTCGGCGTGCACGCCGCCTTCGCCGAGACGAGCGAGGCCGATTTCGACGCGCTGCTGAACGTGCACCTGAAGGGCCCGTTCTTCCTCACCCAGGCGCTGCTGCCGCTGCTGGCCGATGGCGGCCGCATCCTGCATGTCTCCAGCGGGCTGACCCGTTTCAGCCTGCCGGGCTACGCCGCCTACGCGACGATGAAGGGTGCGGTCGAGGTGCTGACGCGCTACCTGGCCAAGGAACTGGGCGCACGCGGCATCCGCGTCAACACGCTGGCGCCGGGCGCGATCGAGACCGACTTCGGCGGCGGCGCGGTGCGCGACAACGCCCAGCTCAACGCCTTCGTCGCCGGCCAGACCGCACTCGGCCGCGTCGGCCGCCCCGAGGACATCGGCGGCGCGATCACGGCGCTGCTCTCGGACGAGGCCGGCTGGATCACCGGCCAGCGCATCGAGGCTTCGGGCGGCATGTTCGCCTGAGCGCTGGCGCGGTCGGCACTCAGCCGTCGCAGGGCGCCGGCTCGCGCGAGCGCGACAGGTAGGCCAGGCAGAGGTCGGGCGCCAACGCCGGGCTGTACAGATAACCCTGGAAGACGTCGCAGCCGAGCGCGGCCAGGCGGTCGCGCTGCTCGCGTGTCTCGACGAACTCGGCGATGACGCGTGCACCTCTGCTGTGGCCCAGCGTCGCGATCGCGCGGATGATGTCGCCGCTGACCGGGTGCGACATCACGTCGCGGCTGAGCGAGCCGTCGACCTTGATCGCGGCGACGCGGAAACGTTTCAGGTGCAGCAGCG
>NZ_NRRU01000159.1 GCF_016583785.1 Rubrivivax gelatinosus
TGGCACCGCCGCCGGCTCCCGGCCGGCTCGTGGGCGTGGCCGTGCTGGCGCTGGCGGCCGTCGCCGCGCTCGGCCTGCTCTGGCGCCGGCAGCGCACGCGCGGGGTGGCGGCATGAAGCGCCGCTTCACGCTGACGCTGCTGGCGCTGGCCAGCGCCGTGCAGGCCGGGCCCGCCGCCCAGGCGCCGCAAGGCGAGCCTGCCGCCGTCGTCGAGCCGGTGTCGCGCCTGCCCGACGGCAGCGTGCAGCTGCCGGTGCCGGCGCAGCGTCGGCTGGGCATCCGCACGCTGGTCGGCGAGGCCGGCGACGCGGCGCGCGCCATCGAGCTGCCCGGCCGCGTCGTGATGGACCCGAACAGCGGCGGCCGGGTGCAGACCGCCATCGGCGGCACCGTGCGCCCCGGCCCACGCGGGCTGCCGGTCTCAGGGCAGAAGGTGCGCCAGGGCGAACTGCTGGCCCGCGTGGTCTTCAACCCGAGCCCGTTGGAGCTGGCCAGCCAGCGCGCGCAGCTGGCCGAGCTGCGCAGCGAGCTGCTGCTGGCGCGCCGCCAGGCCGAGCGCCTGCAGTCGCTGGAAGGCAGCGTCGCCCGCAAGGAGATCGACGCCGCGCTCGCCGCGGTGCAGGGACTGGCCGAGCGCGAGCGGGAGCTGGCCGCGGGCCTGGGCGCCAGCGAGCCGTTGCTGGCGCCGGTGGCGGGCGTCGTCGCGCGCGCCGACGTCGTCGCCGGGCAGGTCGTCGAGCCCCGCGACCTGCTGTTCGAGATCGTCGACCCGGCGCGGCTGCTGGTCGAAGCCACGACCGCGGACCCGGCCGTGGCCGCCGGCATCGTCGCCGGCGCGCTGCTGGGGCAGCCCGGGGTCGAGCTGAAGCTGCTCGGCGCGGCACGCTCGCTGCGCGACGGCGTGCTGCCGGTGAGCTTTCGTGCCAGCGTGCGCGGCACCGGGGCGCTGCCGCTGGCGCTGGGCCAGCCGGTGCGTGTGGTCGCGACGCTCGCCGGCACCGTCAAGGGCATCGTGCTGCCGGCGCAGGCGGTGGTGCGCAACGCGGCCAACGAGCCCGTCGTCTGGCTCAAGGCCAGCGCCGAGCGTTTCGTCGTGCAGCCGGTGCGCGTGCAGCCGCTGGACGCGGCACGGGTCGTCGTCACCGGGCTGGCAGCGGGCAGCCGCGTCGTCGTCCAGGGCGCGAACCTGATCGCGCAGATCCGCTGAGACCGGGAGACGACATGTTCAACTGGATCGTCCGTTGCAGCCTGAACAACCGGCTGCTCGTACTGGCCCTGGCCGCACTGCTGCTCGTCGCCGGCGCGCTGAGCGCGTGGCGCACGCCGGTCGACGTCTTCCCGGCGCTGGACAAGCCGCTGGTCACGGTGATGGCCGAAGCCGGCGGCATGGCGCCGGAGGAGGTCGAGCAGCGCATCAGCTACCCGCTGGAGACGGCGCTGAGCGGCATGCCCGGCGTGACCCGCGTGCGCTCGGCTTCCGGCGTCGGGCTCGCGGTGGTCTACGCCGAGTTCGACTGGGGCAGCGACGTCTACCGCAACCGCCAGCTCGTCGCCGAGCGCCTGGCGCTGGCGCGCACGCAGCTGCCGGCCGGCGTCGAGCCCGCGATGGGCCCGGTGTCCTCGATCATGGGCGAGGTGATGCTGCTGGCGTTGCCTCTGGAAGCGGCGGCGCGGGCCGCGGTGAGCCCGATGCAGGCGCGCGAATACGCCGACTTCGTGCTGCGCCCGCGGCTGCTGGCGGTGCCCGGCGTCGCCCAGGTGATCCCGATCGGCGGCGAGGTCCGCCAGCTGCGTGTCGAGCCCGACGGCGCGCGCATGGCGCAGCAGGGCGTGACCCTCGGCCAGCTGCAGGCGGCGCTGCAGGGCTTCGCCGCCAACGCCGGCGGCGGCTTCGTCGACATCGGCGGCCGCGAGGTCCTGATCCGCCACCTCGCAAAGACCGCGGCGCCCGAGGACCTGCAGGCCGTGGCCGTGGGCTGGCGCGACGGCCGGGCGGTCCGCCTCGAGCAGGTGGCGCATGTCGGCTTCGCCGCCGGCGTCAAGCGCGGCGACGCCGGCCACGACGCGGCGCCGGCCGTGATCCTCAGCATCCAGAAGCAGCCCGGGGCCGACACCGTGCGCGTGACACGTGCCGTCGAAGCGGCGCTGGCCGAGGTCGCCGGCGCGCGGCCCGCGGGCCTGGCCGCGCCCGAGGTGCTGTTCCGCCAGGCCGACTTCATCGAGGCCTCGGTCGGCAACGTCGCCCAGGCGCTGCGCGACGGCGCGGTGATGGTGGCGATCGTGCTGTTCGCGTTCCTGCTGTCGGCGCGCACGACGCTGATCTCGCTGCTGGCGATCCCGCTGTCGCTGGCGGTCACGGCGCTGGTGTTCCAGGCGCTCGGACAGTCGATCAACGTGATGACGCTGGGCGGCCTGGCGATCGCGATCGGCGAACTGGTCGACGACGCCGTCGTCGATGTCGAGAACATCCTGCGCCGGCTGCGCCACAACCGCGCCCTGGCCGCGCCGCTGCCGGTGTTCGAGGTCGTGCGCCAGGCCAGCGTCGAGGTGCGCTCGGGCATCGTCTACGCGACCCTGATCGTCGTGCTGGTGTTCGTGCCGCTGTTCGCGCTGCCGGGCATCGAGGGACGGCTGTTCACGCCGCTGGGCATCGCCTACATCGTCTCGGTGCTGGCGTCGATGGGGGTGTCGATGACGGTGACGCCGGCACTGGCCTCGTGGCTGCTGCCGCGCATGAAGGCCATCGATCGCGGCGACAGCCCGCTGGTGGCCTGGCTCAAGCGCGGCGACACGCGGCTGCTCGCCTGGTCGCTGCGCCGGCCGCGGCGGCTGATGGCCGGCGCCGGCCTGGCGGTGCTGGCCGCCGCGGCGAGCGTGCCCTGGTTCCCGCGGGCGTTCCTGCCGGCGTTCAACGAAGGCTCGGCCGTCGTCGGCCTGGTGTTCGAGCCCGGCACCTCGCTGCCGGAAAGCAGCCGCATGGGCACGCTCGCCGAGTCGCTGCTGCTGACGGTGCCCGAGGTGGCGCAGGTCGGCCGGCGCACCGGACGCGCCGAACTCGACGAACACGCCGAGGGCGTGCACGCGTCGGAGATCGAGGTCGACCTGAAGCCCGGCGGCCGCGCGCGCGAGGCGGTGATGGCCGACATGCGCCGCGTGCTGGCCGTGCTGCCGGCGCAGGTCAGCGTCGGCCAGCCGATCTCGCACCGGCTGGACCACCTGCTGTCGGGCGTGCGCGCGCAGATCGCGATCAAGGTCTTCGGCGACGACACCGACGCCTTGCGCGGCGTCGCCGAGCAGCTGCGCCAGCGCCTGGCCGGCATCCCCGGCCTGGTCGACCTGAGCGTCGAGAAGCAGGTGCTGATCCCGCAACTCGCGGTGCGCCTGGACCCGCAGCGCACGGCGCAGGCCGGGCTGGCGCCGGGCGAGGCGCTGCGGCTGCTGCAGACGCTGACCGACGGCACGACGGCGGCACAGATCGTCGACGGCCCGCGCCGCTACGACCTGGTGCTGCGCCTGGCCGACGCGCAGCGCAGCCCGCAGGCGCTGGCGCAGGTGCCGATCGACACGCCCTCGGGACGCATCCCGCTCGCGGCGATCGCGGACATCGAGGAGAGCGACGGCCCGAACCAGATCGGCCGCGAGAACGGCCGCCGCCGCATCGTCGTCTACGCCAATACCGACGGCTCGGACATGGCGGCCGTCGTCGCCGGCATCCGCGGCGCGATCGCCGCCACGCCGCTGCCGGCCGGCGTCTCGGTCAGCCTCGAAGGGCAGTTCCAGGCACAGGAGGAGGCGACCCAGCTCATCACCGCGCTGTCGCTGGTGTCGCTGGCGCTGGTGTTCCTGGTGCTGTACTCGCGCTACCGCTCGGCGGTGCTGGCGGCCATCGTCATGGCCAACATCGCGCTGGCGCTGGTCGGCAGCGTGCTCGCGATGTGGCTGGCGGGGGTGGCGCTGTCGGTGGCGTCGATGATCGGCTTCATCACGCTGGCCGGCATCGCCTCGCGCAACGGCATCCTGAAGATCAGCCACTACCTGAACCTGATGCGGCTGGAAGGCGAAGCGTTCGGCGAGGCGATGGTCGTGCGCGGCTCGCTCGAGCGGCTGACGCCGGTGCTGATGACGGCGCTGGTGGCGGCGTTCGCGCTGACGCCGCTGCTGCTGTCGGGCGAGGCCCCGGGCAAGGAGATCCTGCACCCGGTGGCCGTCGTCATCTTCGGCGGGCTGATCAGCTCGACGCTGCTGGACACGCTGCTGACGCCGGTGCTGTTCCTGCACTTCGGCCGCGCGCCCAGCGAGCGGCTCGCGGCCGAGGCGGCGCAGGAGGCCTTCTGAGGCCGTCGGCGCCCGGGGCCGCCGTTTGCCACGCCGGCCGTGCGCGGGCGCCCGCCGCCAGCACTCGACCCGGCTGGCAGCATGGGCTCGTGCGGGCTGCCGGCGTCGACGCCTGGGTTTCATCCCTTGTCAGGGGGCTCCAGCGGCCGATAGTCCATGCGGTTCAAGGCAGCCGACCGCTTGGGCATGGCTGAGTGTTCACGATCGAGAGGGAAACGGAGCGCCGTGGACAAGCTCGCGAAGCTGGCGCTGATGCCCGACGGGCCTCAGGGGGACGACGACGTGCTGGTGGCGTTCCACCGGCTATTCGACCCCTGTCTCGACGCGGTGCTGCTGACCGACCTCACCGGCGCGGTGTGCGCGGCGAATCCGGCCGCCTGCGCGCTCTTCGGCGCGCCCGAAGCCGCGCTCTGCCAGCCGGGGCCGGCGCAACACGGCCCGATCGACGAGGCCGACCCGCGCTGGCCCACGCTGCTGGCCGAGCGCGAGGCGAACGGCGGCGCACGCGGCGTGCTGCGCATGCGACGCCCGCCCTCGGGCCCGTTCGACGCCGAGGTCTCGTCGTTCCGCTTCGTCGACGACGCGTCGTCCGCCGCGTTCGTGCTGATCGTGCGCGACCTGCGGCCGCAGCAGGAGGCCGAGCGGCGCGCCATCGAAAGCGAGCAGCGTCTGGGTTTTGCACTGCAGGCCGCCGAGATCGGCGACTGGAGCCTGGACCTGTCCACCGGCAGCGTGCGCCGCTCGCCGCACCACGCCCGCTGTTTCGGCGATGCCGCTGTCGACGCGCCTTGGGGTTTCGCCACCTTCATCGAACGCGTCGAGCCAGAAGACCGCGAGCGCGTCGAGCACAGCCTGCGCCACGCGCAGCAGGGCGACGGCGTGCACGACATCGAGTTCCGCGTGCGCTGGCCCGACGGCTCGCTGCACTGGCTCTGGGCCAAGGGCCGCTTCTACTTCGACGCCGACGGGCAGGCGCGGAAGGTCGCCGGCATCGTCGCCGACATCAGCGAACGCCGGCGCACCGAGGACGCGCTGCGCGAGCGCGAAGCCCTGCTGAGCACGCTGACCAGCCGCGCCCGCGTCGGCATGGTGATGGTCGACAGCCAGCGGCGCTACGTGTTCGCGAACACGGCCTATGCCGAGATCCTCGGGCTGGCTTCGGCCGACATCGCCGGCCGGCGCATCGCCGAGGTGCTGCCGGCGGTGTTCGACACCCAGATCCGGCCCAGGCTCGACTCGGCCTTCGCCGGCCAGTCGGTCGACTACGACCTGACGATTCCGCGCCGCCCGGGCTGGGACGGCGACCGGGTCTTCGCCGTTTCCTACGACCCACCGGTGGCGACCGGCCACGGCCCCTGCGTCATCGTCGTCATCGTCGACATCACCGACCGCGTGCAGGCCCGGGCCGCGCTGCAGGAGCTGGCGGCCGGCCTGGAGCAGCGGGTGCTGGAACGCACCGCCGAACTGGCGAGCGCACGCGACGCCGAAGCCGCGGCGAACCGGGCCAAGAGCACCTTCCTGGCCAACATGAGCCACGAGATCCGCACGCCGATGAACGCGATCATCGGCCTGACCCATCTGCTGGCGCGCGACGCCGTCGAGCCGCTGCAGCGCTCGCGGCTGGCCAAGGTCGACGTCGCCGCCAAACACCTGCTGCGCGTCATCAACGACATCCTCGACCTGTCGCGCATCGACGCCGGCAAGATGCAGCTGGAGGACACCGAGTTCTCGCTCGACGAACTGGTGGCGCGCGCCGTCGAGATGCTCGGGCACCGGGCACGCGAGAAGCGCCTGGAGCTGGTGCTCGACACCGGCCGCGTGCCCGACCGGCTGAGGGGCGACCCGACGCGCCTGTCGCAGGCCATCCTGAACCTGCTGACGAACGCGGTGAAGTTCACCTCGGCGGGCTGGGTGCGGCTGGACATCGAGGCGCTGCAGCACGACGGCGACGGGCTGCTGCTGCGCTTTCGCGTGCAGGACACCGGCGAAGGCATAGACGCCCAGGCGCTGCCCAAGCTGTTCACCGCCTTCGAACAGGCCGACAGCACGACGACGCGGCGTTTCGGCGGCACCGGCCTGGGGCTGGCGCTGACGCGCCACCTGGCCCACCTGATGGGCGGCGAGGTCGGCGTCGCCAGCACGCCGGGCGTCGGCAGCACCTTCTGGTTCACGGCGCACCTGCAGCCGGCCGGCGCGCAGCCGGCGCGGCCCGCGAGCCCGGCACTGTCCGGGCGCCGGGCGCTGCTGGTCGACGACCTGGCGGAGTCGCTGCGCGTCCAGGGCGAGACGCTGCGCACGCTGGGCCTGCAGGTCGACGCCTTCGACGACCCGCGCCAGGCGCTGGTGCAGGCCGGGCGCGAAGCCGATGCCGGCCGCGGCTACGACCTGCTGGTGCTGGACTGGCGCATGGGCCCGCCGGACGGGGCGCAGCTGCTCGCCCTGCTGCGCGAGCGGCTCGGCCAGCAGCTGCCGCCGGCGCTGCTGGTCACGGCCCACGACGAGGACCTGATGTGGCAGCAGGCGAAGGCGGCCGGGTTCGCCTCGGTGCTGCTGAAACCGGTCACCGCGTCCAGCCTGCACGACGCACTCGCGGGCCTGCTGGGCACACGAGCCGCGGCCGAAGCCGAGCCGGCGGCGCGCAGCCTGGACGCCGGCGCCGCCGAGTCCGAACTGCGCCGGCGCCATGCCGGGCGCCGCGTGCTGCTGGCCGAGGACAACCCGGTGAACCGCGAGGTGGCGGTCGAGCTGCTGCGCTCGGTCGAGCTGGTCGTCGAGACCGCCGAAGACGGCCGCGAGGCGGTGGACAAGGTGCTCGCCGGCCGATTCGACCTCGTGCTGATGGACATGCAGATGCCGGTTCTCGACGGCCTGGAGGCGACGCGGCGCATCCGGGCCTCGGGGCGCACGGCGCTGGCTATCGTGGCGATGACGGCCAACGCCTTCGACGAGGACCGCGGCGCCTGCCTGGCGGCGGGCATGGACGACCACGTCGCCAAGCCGGTCGACCCCGAGCGCCTGTACGCGGCGATGCTGCGCTGGCTGCCCGGCCGCGCCGCGGGCGGCACCGCGCCCGGGCCGACGGCGGCGCGGCCGGGCAGCCAGCGCAGCA
>NZ_NRRU01000160.1 GCF_016583785.1 Rubrivivax gelatinosus
CGCAGGCGGCCCGGCGGCCGTTCCCCGACAGGGCTCCGGATCCGACCGGGAGACCCGGATCGGATCCGGCCCGCTTGCCACCGCCGCTCCCCCTGCCCGCCGGGGGCGGGCTGTCCCCGAGGGGAAGGCTGGCGCAGGCGGCCCGGCGGCCGTTCCCCGACAGGGCTCCGGATCCGACCGGGAGACCCGGATCGGATCCGGCCCGCTTGCCACCGCCGCTCCCCCTGCCCGCCGGGGGCGGGCTGTCCCCGAGGGGAAGACCGGCGCAGGCGGCAGGGCGAGGGCTTGTCGATGAGCTCACCGAGCGTCATGCCGCTGTTCCCGCTGCAGGCCGTACTGTTCCCCGGCGGGCTGCTCGGGCTGAAGGTGTTCGAGGCGCGTTACCTGGACCTCGTCGCACGCAGCCTGCGCGAAGGCAGCGGTTTCGGCATCGTCTGCCTGCAGCAGGGGCGCGAGACCGGGACCGCGGCGCAGGGCGTGAAGCTCGAACGGGTCGGGGTCGTGGCGCGGCTCGACGAAGTCGACGCCGACGGCCCTGGGCTGCTGCGGGTGCGCGGCACCGGGCTGGAGCGGTTCCGCCTCGCCGGCACGCCGGTGCAGCAGGCCGACGGACTCTGGACCTGCGCGGTCGACGAGGTTGCCGCCGACGCGCTGCGTGCGCCGGGCGACGCGATGCAGCCGACGGTGCAGGCGCTCGGGGAAGCGATCCGCAAGCTCGACGAACAAGGCCACCAGCCCTTCGCCGAGCCCTACCGCTTCGGCGACGCCGGCTGGGTGGCCAACCGCTGGTGCGAGCTGCTGCCGGTGTCGCTGGCGGCCAAGCAGAAGCTGATGGAGCTCGAGGATCCGGTGATCCGGCTGTCCATCGTCGACGGCTACCTGCGCGACAAGCAGATCATCGTCGGGTAACGGACCACCCCCGAAAGCGCCTTCGGCGCTTCCCCCTCAAGGGGGCACCGCCAGTGGCCCGGCAGAGCCGGTCCACGGCGGTCGCTTGGCTTTGCGGCGAAGCGCCTATGCGGCAGACCCCTCAACCGGCTTCGAGCAGGCGCCGCACCGGCGCCGGCAGCCCCAGGGCCAGCGCTTCGGCGCGTGTGAACCAGCGCCCGGGCGGCAGCGCGGCCTCGACGTCGTCGGTGCCGGGTTCGGCGGCCTGGGCCGGCGGCAGCGTCCAGCGCAGCGGCTCCAGCGTCCAGTCGAAGTGCGTCAGCACGTGTTCGAACGGCGCCAGCCAGCCGCCCTGCCCCGGCCAGCCGGCGACCAGCGCCGCCAGGGCCTCGGCCGACTCGTATTCCGGCAGGCTCCACAGCCCCGCCCAGACGCCGGTTTCCGGGCGCTGCACCAGGCGCACCCGCTCGCCCTGCTCCAGCCACAGCAGCGCGTGGCGGCGCCGGCCGCGGCGCAGCGTGCGTGTCTTCACCGGATAGCGCTCGGGCGCGCCTTCGGCCCGGGCGATGCAGACCTCCTCGAGCGGACAGCGCCCGCACTGCGGCCGGCGCGCCAGGCAGACGGTCGCACCCAGGTCCATCAGCCCCTGCGTGTAGCGCTCGATGTCGTGTTCCGGCAGCAGCGCCTCGGCCTGGCTCCACAGCGCACGCTGCTCGGCCGGGCGCGCCAGGTCGCCGGCGAATCCGGTCGCACGCGCCAGCACACGCTTGACGTTGCCGTCCAGGATCGCGGCCCGTTCGCCATAGGCGAAGGCGGCGACGGCGGCAGCGGTGGAGCGGCCGATGCCGGGCAGCGTCGCCAGCTCGGCCGCCGTGCCCGGGAAGCGCCCGCCGTGTTCGGCGACCACCGCCTGCGCGCAGCGGTGCAGGTTGCGTGCGCGGCTGTAGTAGCCCAGCCCGCTCCACAGCGCCAGCACCTCGTCCAGCGGCGCGGCGGCGAGCGCTGCGACCTCGGGGAAACGCTCGAGGAAACGGGCGTAGTAGGCGAGCACCGTCGTCACCTGGGTCTGCTGCAGCATCACCTCGGACAGCCAGATGCGGTAGGGGTCGCGCGTGTTCTGCCACGGCAGCGCGTGGCGGCCGTGCTCGCGCTGCCAGCGCACGACGCGCCCGGCGATGCCGCGTGCCGGCATCAGGCGGCGTCCAGCACCAGCGGCGCGTGGGCGCTGTCGGCGGCGGTCGTGTCGCGCGCCGCGGTGACGAGTTCGTCGACGACGCGGTCGAGCGCGCCGTGCAGCGCGACCAGATGCGCGTCCTGCAGTTCGACCTCGGCGATGCGGGCCTCGAGCTCGCCCGAGGCCGCCTGGATGCGCTCCAGCGCCTCGCGCCGGCGGCGGAAGGCGCGGCGGCGTTCGCGCAGCTGTTCGTCGACCTGGGCCGACTGCGACTTGCTCCAGACCTCGACGTCGTGCGAGGCGCTCTCGAAGACCACACGCAGCTTGGCCACCAGCATGCGGCGGAACTGCTCGGCAAAACCCGGCAGCGCCATGCGCCAGCCCTGGGCCAGGCCGAGGTAGCGGCTGTAGTTCTGCTCCAGCGTGTCGAGTTCGTCGTCGTAACGCGTCAGCGGCGGCGGCGGCTGCAGCGCGAAGGCGAAGCCGTGTTCGGTGTTGAGCTGCACGAAGCTCGAGTCGAGCATGCGGCGCATCTCGTCGGTGCGTGCCGCGGCGTCACCCAGCGCGGCGCGCAGGCGCTTGAAGAGCGTCGCGAAAGACTCGCGCGACGCACCCGAGAACGGCAGGCCGCCGATGGCCGACAGCATCGCCGCGACCTCGGTGCGCAGCGCGTCGCTGCCCAGCCGCGCGCCCAGCTCCGAGAGCTGGCGCGACTGCACCGCACGCAAGGCCGACAGGCGCTTGAGGCAACCGTCGAACTCGTCCGATTCGGCGTCGATGCGCTCGAGCATCAGCCGCACCTTGGCCGTGCTCTTGCCGCGCAGGCCGCGCAGCTCGAGCAGCTGCTCGGCGAGCTGGCGGCGGCGGTCGGCCAGGCGGCGCGAGGCGGCGCTGCGCATCTGCTGCGCGCTGCCGGCTGCCGCATGGGCCAGCACCTCGTGCTGGCGCGGGATCAGCTCGGCGCTCAGCGCCGCTTCCAGCTCGGGCAGACGGCTGCGCGCCAGCGCGCCGGCGTCGCCGGCGACACGCGCGGCCAGCGCGTCACGCGCCGACAACGGGAACACGCGCGAACGCGGCAGGCCGAGCGCGGCGGCGCTCAGCTCGCGCTGGCGCTCGATCTGCGCTGCCACCGTCGCAGCGGGGACCAGCGGGTCGGCGAGCGTGTCGATCTTGTTCAGCACGACGAAACGTTCCAGCCCGTCGGCACCCAGGTGCTCGCGCCAGATCGCGAGATCCGAGCGCGTGACCCCGGTGTCGGCGGCGAGCAGGAAGACGCAGGCGTGGGCCGAGGGCAGCAGCGACAGCGTCAGCTCGGGTTCGGCGCCGATGGCGTTGAGCCCCGGCGTGTCGAGCACGACGAGGCCGCGCGACAGCAGTTCGTGCGGGAAGTTGATCAGCGCGTGGCGCCAGGCCGGCACCTCGACGCGGCCGTCGGCACCGACCGGCGGGTTGTCCTCGGGGCGGTCCTCGTGCCAGAAGCCGAGCGCCCGCGCTTCGTCGACGGCGACGCGACGCGTGCGCGTCACCGCCGCCAGCGTGCGTTCCAGGCCGTCGGCGTCGGCGGGGTCCAGAGGCAGCTGCTGCCAGGCGTCGTCGCGCCCGCGCAGTTCGGCCAGCGACAGGCCGGCCAGGCGGGTCTCGATCGGCAGCAGCGCCAGCCGCGGCGGCAGTGCCGGGTCGTGGAAGAGTTCGACCGGGCACATCGTCGTGCGCCCGGGTGTCGCCGGCATCACGCGCCGCCCGGCGGCAGCGAAGAAGATCGCGTTGATCAGCTCGGACTTGCCGCGCGAGAACTCGGCGACGAAGGCCAGCAGGATGCGTTCGGAGGTCAGGCGCGCGCGCAGCCCGGCGAGCAACTCGGCCTGGGTCGGGTCGGCGAGGTCGTGGTCGGCGAGGAATCGCACGAAGACCCCGACCCGGCGATCGACTTCGTGCCGCCAGGCCGACAAGGTCTCGAGCGTGGTGACGAGGGAGCTCTGCATCGGCCGATGGATGCTAGCTCAGCCCCCCGTGCGCCCGGGCCGACGGGCGCACGCGACAAGGCAACACTGCGTAATCCGTCGCGCCGGAGCAGGCTCAGCGGCGCTGGCAGGCGGCGCAGTAGTAGGTCGCGCGCTGCCCCTGCACGATGCGGCGCACCGCCGCGCCGCAGCGCGGGCAGGCCTGGCCTTCGCGGCCGTAGACGCGTGCGTGCTGCTGGAACGCGCCGCTCATGCCGTGCACGTCGCGGAAGTCGCGCAGCGTCGAGCCGCCCAGCGCGATGGCACGCGCCAGCGTCTCGCGCAGCGCCTGCAGCAGCCGCGCAGCACGCTGCGGGCCGATGCGCTCGCAGGGCGTGGCCGGGTGGATGCCGGCTTCGTGCAGCGCCTCGCAGGCGTAGATGTTGCCGGCGCCGACGACGATGCGTCCCGACAGCAGCACCGCCTTCACCGGCGCGCGGTGGCGCTGCAGCGCGGCGTGGAACGTGGCCGGCGTCAGCGTCTCGTCGAAGGGTTCGGGGCCGAGCGCGGCGAGCAGCCTGGACGCCGGCTCGTCGGCGATGGACGGCGACCAGACGACCGCACCGAAACGCCGCGGGTCGGTCAGGCGCAGCGTGCCCTGGGTCGTGACGAGGTCGAAATGGTCGTGCGCACCCGGCAGCGTGTCGGCCGGCTGCAGCGCCAGCGAACCCGACATGCCCAGGTGCAGCAGCAGCCCGCCGCCGCAGCCCCCCTGCGGCCCGGGCACCACCGGCAGCCAGAGGTACTTGCCGCGGCGCTGCACCGGCAACAGCCGGCTGCCGACCAGCGCTTCGGGCGCTACACCCAGCGGCCAGCGCAGCGCCTTGCCCAGCCGCAGCGCCAGCACCTGGGCGCCGCGCAGCGGTTCATCTATGCCCCTGCGTGTGACTTCGACTTCGGGCAATTCGGGCATGCGGCATTATGTCGAGATGCCTCGTCGCCTCTTCGCCGCCGCCCCCCGTCTTCACCGCCAACGCCTGCTGGCCGCCGCGCTCGGCCTGGCCGCCGCCTGCGCCTGGGCCCAGGACGCGGCCCCCGCGGCCGGCGCCGCCGCTTCGCAGCCGGTGCGCAACTCGACGCTGGACGCTCCGCTCTTCTACCAGTTGATGATCGGTGAACTGCAGTTGCGCGAAGGCGACCCCGGCGCCGCCTACCAGGTGATCCTGGACGCCGCGCGCCGCAGCCAGGACGAGACCCTGTTCCGCCGCGCCGTCGAGATCGCGCTGCAGGCGCGTGCCGGCGAAGAGGCCCTGAGCGCCACACGCGCCTGGCGCGCCGCGGTGCCGACCTCGCAGGAGGCGCTGCGCACCGAGTTGCAGATCCTGTCGGCGCTGAACCGGCTGGATCAGGCCGCCGACCCACTGCGTGCGCTGCTGCTGCTGGCACCGGCGTCCGAACGCAGCAGCCTGATCGCCGCGGTGCCGCGTTTCCTGCAGCGTGCCGCTGACCAGGCGCACGGCGCCCGCCTCGTCGAGCAGGTGCTGACGCCCTACCTCGAGGCGCCGGACACGCGTGTTGCCGCGCAGGTCGCGATCGGCCGCGCCTGGCTGGCCGGCGGCGACCCGGCGCGGGCGCTGGACCTGGTGCGCCAGGCACACGCCGCCGACCCGGCGGCGCAGGGGCCGGTGCTGCTGGCGCTGGAGCTGCTGCCGACGCGGCCCGAGGTCGAGCCCATCGTCGTCGAATACCTGGCGCGGCCGCAGAGCGAGTTCGGCCTGCGCCTGCTCTATGCACGCGCGCTGACGGCCACGCAGCGCTATGCCGAGGCGCTGCGCCAGATGGAGATCGTGACGCAGCAGCGGCCCGAACTCGCGCCGCCCTACCTGACGCTGGGTGCGCTCTACCTGGACCTGAAGCAGCCGGTGCCAGGCGAGAAGGCGCTGCGCCGCTACCTCGAGCTGACGGCCGAGCAGGCGCCCGCGCCGACGCCGCCCGCTGACACCGCCGGCGACGACGAGGACGTCGCCGCGGTGCCGGCGCAAGGCCGCATCCAGGCTTGGCTGATGCTCGCGAGCTCGGCCGAGCAGCGCGGCGACTATCAGGCCGCCGAAGCCTGGCTGGCGCTGATCGACGACCCGCAGCGCGCGCTGGAGGTGCAGGCCCGGCGCTCGACGCTGCTCGCGCGCCAGGGCCGTGTCGACGAAGCCCGCAGGCTGCTGCAGGCCGTGCCCGAACGGGGGCCGCAGGACGCGCGCTCCAAGCTCGACGCCGAAGCCTCGATGCTGCGCGAGGTCAAGCGCTGGCAGGAGGCCTACGAGGTCACCGCGCAGGCGCTGCAGCGCGAACCCGACGATCCGGAGCTGCTGTACGAACAGTCGATGCTGGCCGACAAGCTGGGCCGCAGCGACGAGATGGAACAGCTGCTGCGCCGTGTCATCGTGCTCAAGCCCGACAACGCGCACGCCTACAACGCGCTCGGTTATTCGCTCGCCGATCGCGGCGAGCGCCTGCCCGAGGCGCGCGACCTGATCGCGCGTGCGCTGGAGCTCTCGCCCAACGACCCGTTCATCACCGACAGCCTGGGCTGGGTCGAGTACCGGCTGGGCAACCGCGCCGAGGCGCTGCGCCTGCTGCAGCGCGCCTATACCTCGCGCCCCGACGCCGAGATCGCCGCCCACCTGGGCGAGGTGCTCTGGGCCGAAGGCCGCCAGGACGAGGCCCGGCGCATCTGGGCCGAGGCGCGGGCGCGCGACGCCGGCAACGAGGTGCTGGCCGAGACGCTGAAGCGCCTGAAGGTCACGCGTTGAGCCGGACGGCATGAGACGGCTGCTGCCCGCGGTGCTGGCGGCGCTGGCGCTGGCCGCGCTGGCGGGATGCACGACGCCGCCGCGTTCGCCCGGGGCCTGGGTTTCGGGCCGGATGTCGGTCGAGGTGCACCCGGCCGATGCACCGGCCCGCCGCATCGCCAGCGCCTTCGAGCTGCAGGGCGACGGCGAGCGCGGCGAGCTGCGCCTGACCTCGCCGCTGGGCAGCGTCGTCGCCGCGGCGCGCTGGGCGCCGGGCGAGGCG
>NZ_NRRU01000161.1 GCF_016583785.1 Rubrivivax gelatinosus
TGGCGGCGAAGAGTTCGGCCAGGCGCGCTGTCATCGCCGCGTCCAGGCCGACGGCCGGCTCTACCTGCAGCGCGAGTTCGACCACGAACGCCGCCTGGCCGCACGCCTGAAAGAGGCGGCACGGCCGGCCGGCGGCCTGGACGCGGCGATGACAGCGCGCCTGGCCGAACTCTTCGCCGCCAACGTCTCGGCCGACGGCGCACCCGACTGGCAGCGTGCCGCCGCCGCGCTGGCGCTGCGCCAGCGCCTGGCCGTCGTCAGCGGCGGCCCCGGCACCGGCAAGACGACGACGGTGGTCGCGCTGCTGGCCTGTCTGCTGGCGGCAGACCCCGGCTGCCGCATCGCGCTGGCCGCACCCACCGGCAAGGCCGCGGCGCGGCTCACCGACGCGATCCGCCAGCGCGCCGCCTCGCTGCCCGCGGACATCCAGGCGCGGCTGCCGCAGGAAGCGAGCACCGTGCACCGGCTGCTGCGTGCCGGCCCCGAGGGCTTTTTCCACGACGCCACCCGGCCGCTGGCGCTGGACGCGCTGATCGTCGACGAAGCCTCGATGCTGGACCTGGCGCTGGCGCGGCGCCTGCTCGACGCGGTGCCGCCCGGCGCGCGCATCGTGCTGCTGGGCGACAAGGATCAGCTGGCCGCAGTCGAGAGCGGCGCCGTCTTCGCCGAACTCAGCGCCGACCCCTCGCTGACACCCGATTGCCGCGCCGAACTCGCCGCCGCCTGCGGCGTCGCGCCCGAGGCGCTGCAGCCGCCGCCCAGCCGCGCCGCGGTACTGCCCGACACGGTCATCTGGTTCACACGCAACTTCCGCTTCGCCGCCGACTCCGGCATCGGCCGGCTCGCGACGCTGGTCAACGGTGGCCGCGGCGACGAGGCGCTGGCCTGGCTGCGCGCCGGCGGCGACGCTTCGGTGCGCTGGCACGACGAGGCCGGCCGCGAGCCCGGCGAAGCGGTGCGCGCGGCCATCGCCGCCGGCGTCGCGCCCTACGTCCAGGCGCTGCGCGCCGACCCCCAGGACGCGGCTGCGGTGACACGCGCCTTCGAACGTTTCCGCGTGCTCTGCGCGACACGCGACGGCGGCCGCGGTGTCGCCGCGGTCAACCAGCAGCTCGGCACCCTGCTGCGCCAGGCGCTGGGCCAGCCGGCCGGCCCCTGGTTCGTCGGCCGGCCGGTGATGGTGCGGCGCAACGACTATGTGCTCAAGCTCTTCAACGGCGACATCGGCATCACGCTGCCCGACGCCGCCGGCGAGCTCGCGGTCGTCTTCCCCGCGCCCGGCGGCGGCTGGCGCCGCATCGCACCGGCGCGGCTGCCGCCGCACGACACCGCTTTCGGCATGACGGTGCACCAATCGCAGGGCTCGGAGTTCGAGCAGGTGCTGCTGCTGCTGCCGGAGCGCCCGAGCCGGGTGCTGACACGCGAGCTGCTCTACACCGGCCTGACGCGGGCGCGCGACGCCGTCGCCGTCGCCGGCCCGGCCGAGGTGCTGGCCGCCGCGATCCGCTCGCCGACCCGCCGCCGCTCCGGGCTGGCGGCGCGGCTGCACGAAACTCCCACCACATGACGACGCTGATCCACACCGCCGACTGGCAGATCGGCCGCCAGTACGGCGGCTTCGAACCCGAGGACGCGGCGGCGCTGGCCGACGCGCGTTTTGCCGCCGTCGAACGCATCGCGCATCTGGCCGCCGACGAGCAGGCCGACGCGGTGCTCGTCGCCGGCGACGTCTTCGACGCGCAAGGTGTCTCGGCGCGAACGATCCGCCGCATGTTCAACGCGATGGCGCCCTTCGCCGGCCCCTGGGTGCTGATCCCGGGCAACCACGACGCGGCGCTGGCCGAAGGCGTGTGGCGCCACGCGCTGCGCATGGGTGTCGTGCCGGCCAACGTGAAGCTGGCGCTGCAGCCCGGCGTCGTCGAACTGCCCGAGCAGCGCGCCGCGGTGCTCTGCGCGCCGCTGACCCAGCGCCACACCTACACCGACCTCACCGAGGCCTTCGACGGCTGGGCCACGCCAGAAGGCTGGCTGCGGCTGGGGCTGGCGCACGGCGCGGTGCAAGGCCTGCTGGCCGAGGACATCGACTCGGCCAACCCGATCGCGCCCGACCGCGCCGAGCGTGCGCGCCTGGACTATCTGGCGCTGGGCGACTGGCACGGCGCCAAACGCATCGGAGAGCGCTGCTGGTACGCCGGCACGCCCGAGCAGGACCGTTTCAAGGACAACGGCGCCGGCCAGGTGCTGCGCGTTCGCCTCGCCGGCCCCGGCGCCGTGCCCGAGGTCCAGGCGCTGCCGCTGGGCCGCCACCGCTGGCGCACGCTGGAGCGCCGGCTGGCCGTGCCGTCCGACGTCGAGGCGCTGGTCGCCGAACTCGCCGCCTGCGGCGCCGACGAGGTGCTGCAGCTCGCGCTCGCCGGCACGCTGGACCTGGCGGGCCGCGCGCGCCTGGACGAAGCCGTCGCCGCCGCCGAAGCGCGGGTGCGCGCGCTGCGCTGCGAGCGCGGCGGCCTGCGTCTGGCGCCCACCGCCGAGGACCTGGCCGCGCTGCACGCCGACGGCTACCTCGGCGAGGTGCTGGCCGAGTTGCGCGAGGCCGACGGGCCGGTCGAACAGGAAGCGCTGGCGCTGCTCGCCGGCCTGCTGGCCGGGCGCGAGGAGGCCGCAGCATGAAGATCACCCGGCTGCGTGTCGCCGAGCTGCGGCGTTTCCGCGAACCTTTCGAGATCAGCGGCCTGGCGCCGGGCCTGAACGTCTTTGCCGCGCCCAACGAGAGCGGCAAGAGCACGCTGGTGCGCGCCATCCGCGCCGCCTTCTTCGAGCGCCACCGCTCCAGCGGCGCCGAAGACCTGCGGTCCTGGGGCGACTCGGCCGCGGCGCCGACCGTCGAGCTCGACTTCACGCTCGGCGGCAGCGACTACCGCCTGGTGAAGAGCTTTCTGCAGAAGAAACGCTGCGAACTCGTCGCCGGCGCGCGGCGCTGGGAAGGCGCCGAGGCCGAGGACCACCTGGCCGAGTTGCTGGGCTTCGAGTACGCGCTCAAGGGCGCCAGCGGCCAGAAACACTGGGGCATCCCCGGGCTGCTGTGGGTCGAGCAGGGCACGACGCAGGCCATCGCCGAGCCGGTGGAACACGCCGCGGCCCACCTGCAGCGGGCGCTGAACGCCTCGCTCGGCGAAGTCGCGGCCACCGGCGGCGACGAGGTGCTGGACCGTGTGCGCCTGCTGCGCCGCGAACTGCTGACCGCCACCGGCCGGCCGACCGGCCCCCTCGCCGAGGCCCAGCGGGCCGCCGAGGAGAGCGCCGAGCGTGTCGCCGAGATCGAAGCCGCGGTGCATGGCCACGCCGAGCGGGTCGACAGGCTCAAACGCCAACGCGACGAACACGAGGCCGAAACCCGGGAAGCGCCGTGGTTGGCGCTGCGCCAGCAGCTCGCCCAGGCCGAGACCGCACTCGCCACTGCCGAGGGCCTGCAGCGCGAACACGACGCGGCGGCCGCCACGCTGCGCCAGGCCGACGGGCTGGCCGGGCTGCTGCGCCAGCAGATCGCCGACGATGGCAAGCGCCAGCAGGAACTGGCGACACGCGAAGCCACGCGCGCCGCCGCCCAGCGCCGGCACGAAGCCGCCACCGGCGCCGAGGCCCAGCGCCGACAGCAGCTCGCGCTCGCCGACGCGCAGGCGCAGCAGGCCGCGGCGCAGGCCCGGCTGGAGGCGGTGCAGACGCGCATCGCCGCGGCGCGCCTGGACATCCTGCGCCAGGACGTCGAACGCCTGCGCCGCAGCGCCGACGAGGCCGAACGCGCCCACCGCGCACGCGAACTCGAGGTCGCGCGCCTGACCGCCGAACTCGCCGCCGTCGGCGCGCAAGGCCTGGACGAGCAGCTCGCCGGCGAACACGCCACGGCCGAACACGCCGCGCGCCGACGCGACGAGCTGCAGCGCCGCGCCGCCGCGCTGGACCTGCTGCTGACGAAGCTGGAGGGCCGGCGCCAGGCGCTGACACGGCGCCTGCAGGCACCGCTGCAGAAGCACCTGGACCACTACGCCTCGCTGCTGTTCCCGGCCGGGCGGCTGGAGGTCGGCGAGAGCCTGCGCCCCGAGGTGCTGGCGCGGCCCGGGTTACGCGGCGAGGAGCGCGGCGCCTTCGAGACCCTGTCCTTCGGCGCGCGCGAGCAACTGGGCCTGGTCTGCCGCCTGGCCTACGCCGACCTGCTGCGCGAAGCCGGGCGGCCGACGCTGGTGATCCTGGACGACGCGCTGGTGCACACCGACACCGAGCGCCTGGAGCGCATGAAACGCATCGTCTTCGACGCCGCGCAGCGCCACCAGCTGCTGGTCTTCAGCTGCCACCCGGCGCAGTGGCGCGACATGGGCGTGCCGGTGCGGCGGCTGGACACCGACGGCTGAGGCCGCGGCCGCGCCGGCACGCACCCGACGTCCCCTCTCCCGCCCGCGGGAGAGGGCCAGGGTGAGGGTGGCGGCACACCACGAGCCCTCACCCCAGCCCTCTCCCGCACCTGCGGGAGAGGGAGCAGGCCCCAGCGGCGGTGCAGTCCACAAGGGGCGCACCACGCCCGCAGCCCGGCCCCGCCGGCACGCACCCGACGTCCCCTCTCCCGCCCGCGGGAGAGGGCCAGGGTGAGGGTGGCGGCACACCACGAGCCCTGCGCCTTTGACGCCACGGCGCGCGCTGCGGCGCGCTTTCGGCGATGCTCGCGGCCGATGTCGCTGCCCCCGCTTTCCCACCACGAGATCCTGGCGCTGGTCGCGCCGCTGTCGCGCCGCGGCTGCCGCGTCGACCTGGCGGCCAGCGACCGCCTCGCGCGCCGCCTCGTCTTCCGCCCGCTCGAACACGCCGCCGGCGCGCTGCCGGCGATCGTTGACGTGCTGGAGCTGGACTGCTCGGCCGAAGGGCGTTTCCGCCTCGCCCGCGTGCTGACGATGGCCGGCGCCCAGGCCCGGCTCGAAGCCGCCGGCAGCGACGCCGGGGCGCTGTACGACCGGCTCGCGGCCGTCGCGCCGCAGCGCGCCTTCAGCCGCGGCGAAGGCTGGACCGTGGCGCGCGATTACGCGGTCGACGGCGACGGCGAGGACGGCCTGGTGCTGGAGCGCGGTGTCGCGCGCATAGACGGCGGCCTGACGCTCAAACTCGCGCTGCCGGCGGTGCGGCGCATGTCGGCCGAGCTGACGCTGGCGGCCACCGGCGGCGCCGAGCTCGAGCTGCCCGAAGACCTGCTCGCGGTGCTGGGCTGGAACTGGGCGCCGATGCAGCGCAAACCCGGCGGCTGGGAAAGCCGGCTGCGCGTGCCGGGCAGCATCGCCCAGCGTTCACGGCGCGCCGAAGCCGCGCTCGACCTGGCCGCGGCGCACCTGGCGCGCACGCTGGCCGAGACGCCGGCGCAGTACCACGAGCGCCTGCAGCGCGCGCGCTGGGTGGCGGTGTTCCGGCGTGCGATCCCGTCGCTGACCGCGGTCGCGCTGGTGGCGACGGTGGCGCTGATGCCGCACGGCGGCGACGACCGGCGCGAGCCCGGGCTGTGGTTCGTGCTCTACCACCTGCCGACGCTGGTGCTGGCGCTGAGCTTCTGCGTGCAGGAGATGCCGCGTTTCGAGATCCCGCCGCTGCCGCGGCGTTCGGGCGCGGCCGACTGGCGGCGTGCGGCGCGCGCCGCACGCGCCTGAACCTCAGCGCCCGGTCGCCGGGTTCGAAGCCGGCGTCATCGCCTTGTCGGCCCGGTCGCTGCGGGCGCCGGGCGGCAGGCCGGGGGTCGAGCCGGTGGCCGGGTCCGCCGGCATCGTGCCGGTGCCGGACATGCCGTCGGCCGCGCCGCTGGCCGGCACCGCGGCCTTGTTGCCATCGCTGGACGTCGCGCCCGGCGGCAGCGACGACGGCGTGGTCTCGCTGCCCTGGCGCTGGTCCGGCGTGGTCTGGGCGGCGGCGCCGCTCGCCGCCAGCACGAGTGCCGCCAACGCCAGCGTGGTGGTGATCGTCTTCATCTCGGGCTCCTGTGGCCGTGGGTAGGCCTGACGGCCGGCAACCGGCGTTCCGCCTGCGCCCCTGCCGCCGGACGGGCCATTGCACCGGGGGCGGTGCTGCTGGTTAGGCTGCGGCCACGGCGCGTGCGCGCCATGTCGACGGAGGTCCTGCCGCATGCCTGCCCGCCCGATCGCGTCGCTGTCGCTCGGCTTCGGCCTCGTCAGCATCCCGGTGAAGCTGTATTCGGCGGCCGAAAACGCCGCCGGCCTGCGCATGCACCTGCTGGCGCCCGACGGCTCGCGCGTGCGCCAGCAGTACGTGTCGGACAAGAGCGGGCGCCCGGTCGAACGCGCCGAGCTGGTCAAGGGCTACGAGTTCGAGGCCGACCGTTTCGTGGTCTTCACGCCCGACGAGCTGAAGGCGCTGGACGAGACCGCCGAGCAGGCGATCGACATCGTCGCCTTCGTGCCGGCGGACGCCGTCGACCTGCTCTATCACGACAAGGCCTGGCTGCTGGCCCCCGACAAACGCGGCGCCAAGCCCTATGCGCTGCTGCGTGCAGCGATGCAGGACAGCGGCCGCTGCGCGCTGGCGCGCTGGACTTTCCGCGGCAAGCAGAGCGTGGTGCAGGTGCGGCCGCTGGACGACGGCCTGGTGCTGCAGCAGCTGTTCTACGCCGACGAGGTGCGCCGCCCGGCCGAGCTCGGCATCGCCAAGGTCGAGGTGTCCAAGGCCGAGCTGCAGCTGGCGCTGCAACTCATCGGCCAGATCTCGCAGGACGAGTACGACCCGGCGCAGTTCCACGACGAGGAGCGTGAACGGGTGCAGGCGGCGATCGAACGCAAGATCGCCGGCCGCGAGGTCGTCGCGACCAGACCGCGCGACGGCCAGCCCGAAGGCGGCGCCCAGATCATCGACCTGGTGGAAGCGCTGCGCGCCAGCCTGGGGCGGCGCGACGGCCCGGCGGCCAAGACCGCGGGCAAGGCGGTGGCGAAAAAACGCGCCGCCGACGGCCCGGCTGCGAAGCCGGCCCGGCGCGCCGCGGCCAAGACCGCGCCCGCCCCGGCGCGCAC
>NZ_NRRU01000162.1 GCF_016583785.1 Rubrivivax gelatinosus
GTCTTGCCTGCGGGGGGGTGGCGGCGCAGCCGGCGAGGGCGGCTGCCAGCAGGGCTGCGGCTGCGGCGCAGGCGCGGCGCAGCGAAGTCGTCGGAGGAGTCATCGGTAACGGTTCTTCCAGTCCCGCAGAGCGGCGAATACGTCGACTTCGTGCTGGGAACGAGAGCCCTGCGCCAACGCGGCGGCCACGACGGCCGTCTCGCGGCAACGCAGGAAGGGATTGACCTCGCGCTCGGTCGCCAGCTTCGACGGAAGTGTCGACTGACCCGAGGCGCGGCGGGACTGACACAGCGCAGTGTAGGCCTCGATCGCCGCATTGTGCGGTTCGACGGCGGCGGCGAAGGCAAGATTCGAAAGCGTGTATTCGTGGGCGCAGCAGACGCGGGTGTCGTCGGGCAGCGCGGCGAGCTTGGCCAGCGAGGCCGCCATCTGCGCGGCCGTGCCTTCGAGCAGGCGCCCGCAACCGGCGGAAAACAGCGTGTCGCCGCAGAACAGCAGCGGCTGCGCGGCCGCGCCGGCCTGCACGTAGGCGATGTGGCCGGCGGTGTGTCCGGGCACGTCCAGCACCTCGAAGCGCTGTCCCAGCACGTCGACGGCGTCGCCTTCGGCCAGCGGCAGGAAAGGCCTGGGGATGTCTTCGTGCGCCGGGCCCCAGACGGGGCCGGCCAGCCGCGCGCGCAGCGCGGCGATGCCGCCGACGTGGTCCGGGTGGTGGTGCGTCACTAGAATCGCGCCGAGGCGCAAACCCCGGGCGTCGAGTTCGGCCGCCACCGGCGCCGCGTCCCCCGGATCGACCACCACGGCATCGCGGCCGTCGTGCAGCATCCAGATGACGTTGTCGGCAAAGGCGGGGAGGGCGACCAGTTTCATATGACGCGCGACCAGTCGATTATAGAGTTGGGGGTCTGGCTCAAAACCCCGGCCGGCCGCTATCTGCTCGAGTGGGAGCAGGACCGTCTGGACCGCGCCGTGACCGATGCTTTCGGTTTCCACGCGCTGCAACTGGGGCTGCCGGAGATCCAGGGCCTGAGGGCCAACCGCATGCCACACCGCTGGGTGGCCTGCGGCACGCTCGCGCCGCCCGAGCCGCTGGAGCTGCCGCCGCCGCGCGACGCGCTGATCACGACGCTGCCGGCGCCGGTGGCACTGTACTGCGAGTTCGACGCGCTGCCGTTCCCGCAGCACAGCGTCGACCTGGTGGTGCTGCCGCACGCGCTGGAAACCGCGCGCGACCCGCACCAGCTGCTGCGCGAGGTCGAGCGCATCCTGGTGCCTGAAGGCCGGGTCGTGATCTCGGGGCTGAACCCGGCGAGCCTGTGGGCGCTGCGCCAGCGCGCCGGCCATGCGCGCCGCGGCGTCGGCCTGGGCCGCGGCACGCCGACCTATCTGCCGCGCGCCGGCGAGTTCATCGGCTACTGGCGGCTGCGCGACTGGCTGCGGCTGCTGGGCTTTCACATCGAGAGCGGGCGCTTCGGCTGCTACCGGCCGCCGCTGGCGTCCGAGCGCTGGCTCGAACGTTTCGCCTGGATGGACCCGGTGGGCGACCGCTGGTGGCCGGTGCTGGGCGCGGCCTATTTCCTGGTGGCCGTCAAACGCGTGCGCGGCATGCGGCTGGTCGGCCTGTTGAAGAACGAACGCCGCCGCGTGAAGGCGGCGACGGCTGCGGTCGCGAACCGCGAGCCGGCGGAAGCGGATATCTGAATGAACGAAGTGGTGATCTACACCGATGGCGCCTGCAAGGGCAATCCGGGGCCCGGCGGCTGGGGCGCCTGGCTGCGCAGCGGCGAGCACGAGAAGGAACTCTGGGGCGGCGAGCCGCTGACGACCAACAACCGCATGGAACTGATGGCGGTGATTCAGGCGCTGGCCTCGCTCAAGCGCCGCTGCAAGGTCGCGATCTACACCGACAGCGAATACGTCCGCAACGGCATCACGAGCTGGATCCACGGCTGGAAGCAGCGCGGCTGGCGCACCGCCGACAAGAAGCCGGTGAAAAACGCCGAACTCTGGCAGCAGCTCGAGGCGCTGGCCAATTCGCACGACACGTCCTGGCACTGGGTGCGCGGCCACGCCGGCGACCCGGGCAACGAGCGCGCCGACGCGCTCGCCAACCGCGGCTGCGAAACGGCCCGGCGTTGATCCACCCGCTGCGCCCGGGCCGAATGGCGCCACCCGATCGGGAGACTGTCGCAACGAAACGCTACATTCGGCGGTTTGCCTTTCGACGGAGTGCAGCGGTTTGAAGCGGGTTCACACGATTGCGGCGGTGCTGGGCATCGCGCTGGCCGGAGGCGGCGCCTGGTGGTGGCAGCAGCGTGCACCGGCCACGGCGTCGGCCGCGCCCGCCGGCGCCGACGCCAAGAAGTCCGAGGTCGCCGCGGTCGAAGTCGCGCGCGTGCGCCGCATGCGTCTCGTCGACGAGGTGCAGGCCGTCGGCTCGCTGCGTGCGGCGCAGACGGTGATGCTGCGGCCCGAGGTCTCGGGCCGCATTGCCGGTTTCGGTTTCCGCAACGGCGAGCAGGTGCGCCAGGGCCAGACCCTGGTGCAGCTGGACGACACGCTGCAGCAGGCGCAGCTGCGTCAGGCGCAGGCGCAGGCGCACATCGCCCGCACGAACCTGGCGCGCAGCCGCGAGCTGCTGGCTCAGGGTTTCATCAGCGCGAGCGCGGTCGACCAGAACGTCGCGACGCTGGACGTCGCCGAGGCCCAGGTCGCGCTCGCCCGCGCCGAGGTGCAGCGCATGCGCATCGTCGCGCCCTTCGGCGCCACCGCCGGCATCCGCCGCATCGACGTCGGCGGTTTCGTCCAGGCCGGCACTGACATCGTCAACCTCGACGACCTGTCCTCGCTGTCGGTGGACTTCACGCTGCCCGAGCGCTACCTGCCGCGGCTCAAGGCCGGCCAGGCGGTGCAGCTCGAACTCGACGCGCTGCCGGGCAAGGCTTTCACCGGCCGCATCGAGGCGCTGGATTCGCAGGTCGAGGCCGAAGGCCGCGCGGTGCTGGTGCGGGCGCGTGTGGCCAACACCGGCGCGGTGCTCAAGCCCGGCATGTTCGCGCGCCCGCGGGTCGTGTTCTCGGTGCGTGAGGACGCGCTCGTCGTGCCCGAGGAGGCGCTGGTGCCCGAGGGTGGCCGGCAGTACGTCTTCAAGGTGGTCGCGGCGCCCGGCGGCGGCCAGCACGCCGAACGTGTCGAGGCGCGCATCGGCATGCGCCGGCCCGGCGTGGTCGAGCTGCTGGACGGCGTGGCCGACGGCGACGCGGTGATCACCGCCGGCCACACCCGGCTGCGCGGCAGCAACCCGGCGGTGCGTGTCGTCGAGCTGCGCGCTGCCGGCGGCGCGCCGGCGGCGTCGGCACCCGCCGCGGCCGCCTCGGCCGCGGCCTGAAGGGGGACAGCCGGTGCGTCTGTCCGAAATCTCGATCCGCCGCCCGGTGCTGGCGACGGTGATGTCGCTGCTGCTGGTTCTGGTCGGGCTGGTGTCGTTCCGCGAGCTCACGGTGCGCGAGTACCCGCGCATCGACGAGCCGGTGGTCACGGTCTCGACGACGCTGGTCGGCGCTGCCTCCGAGGTCATCGAGACCCAGGTGACGAAACCGCTCGAGGACTCGATCGCCGGCATCGACGGCGTCGACATCATGACCTCGATCTCGCGCACCGAGCGCAGCCAGATCACGGTGCGCTTCAAGCTCGAGAAGGACCCGGACACCGCCGCCGCGGAGGTGCGCGACCGCGTCTCGCGGGTGCGCGGGCGCCTGCCCGACGCCGTCGACGAGCCCGTGATCGCCAAGGTCGAGGCCGACGCCACGCCGACGATCTGGATCGCCTACTCGGGCGAGAACGTCGACCCGCTGGCGCTGACCGACGTCGTCAACCGCGTCATCAAGCCGCGGCTGCAGACCGTGCCCGGCGTCGCCGACGTGCAGATCGGCGGCGACCGCGCCTACGCGATGCGCGTCTGGCTCGACCCCGACCGCCTCGCCGCCTACAAGCTGACGGTGCAGGACGTCGAGGAGGCGTTGCGCGCGCAGAACCTCGAGGTGCCGGCCGGGCGCATCGAAAGCCGCCAGCGCGAGTTCAACGTCACCGCACGCACCGACCTGAACACCGTCGCGCAGTTCGAGCAGGTGGCGCTGAAGACGGTCGCCGGCTACACGGTGCGGCTGGCCGACGTCGCCCGCATCGAGGAGGGCGCGGCCAGCGAACGCTCGCGCGTGCGCCTGAACGGCACGCCGTCGATCAGCACCGGCGTGATCCGCAACGCCACCGCCAACCCGCTGGACGTCGCCGCCGGCGTGCGCGCGCTGCTGCCCGAGCTCCAGCGCGAGCTGCCGCCGGGCGTCAGCGCGACGCTGGCCAACGACAACTCGGTCTTCATCGACCGCTCGATCAAGGCCGTCTACCACACGATCGCCGAAGCGGTGGTGCTGGTCGCGCTCGTCGTCTTCGTCTTCCTGCGTACGCTGCGTGCGTCCTTCATCCCGCTGGTGACGATTCCGGTCAGCCTGGTCGGCAGCTTCGCGCTGATCGCGGTCGCCGGCTTCTCGGTCAACACGCTGACGCTGCTGGCGCTGGTGCTAGCGATCGGCCTCGTCGTCGACGACGCCATCGTCGTGCTGGAGAACATCTTCCGCCACATCGAGGACGGGCTGACGCCGTTCCAGGCGGCGCTCAAGGGCGTGCGCGAGATCAGCTTCGCGGTCGTCGCGATGACGCTGACGCTGGCGGCGGTGTTCGCGCCGCTGGCCTTCACGCCGGGGCGCACCGGGCGCCTGTTCGGCGAGTTCGCGCTGACGCTGGCGGGCGCGGTGCTGGTCTCGGGTTTTGTCGCCCTGACGCTGACGCCGATGCTGTGCAGCAAGCTGCTGCGCCACGAGACCAAGCCGACCCGCTTCGACCGCTGGATGGAGCGCGGCCTGGACGCGCTGACGCGGGCCTACGCACGTGCGCTCGGGCTGGCGCTGAACGCACGCTGGCTCGTCGTCGCGGTGATGCTCGCCTGCGGCGGCGCCAGCGCCGCGCTGTTCCTGACGGCCAAGAGCGAACTCGCGCCGATCGAGGACCGCGGCGTCATCATCATGCCGGTGCGTGCGCCCGACGGCTCGACGCTGGAGTACACCGCGCGCTACCTCGACGCGCTCGACGCGATCGCCGCCGAGTACCCCGAGTTCGACCGGCGCTTCATGTTCGTCGGCGGCGGCCAGGTGTCCAGCGGCTCGGCGGTGATGCGCACCGTCGACTGGGACGACCGCACGCGCAGCACCCAGCAGCTGGCGCAGTCGCTGCTGCCGCAGGTGCAGCAGCTGCCCGGCATCACCGTCTTCCCGATCACGCCGCCCAGCCTGGGCCAGGGCTTTCGCGAGCGGCCGCTGAACTTCGTCGTCGTCAGCAGCGACTCCTACGAGAACATGGCGCACGCGACGCAGGCGCTGATGGCCGAGATGGCGAACAACCCCGGGCTGGTGCAGGTCGACAGCGACCTGCAACTGAACAAGCCCGAGATCTACCTCGACGTCGACCGCCAGCGCGCGGCCGACCTCGGCGTCTCGGTCGACGCCGTCGCGCGCACCGTCGAGACCATGCTCGGCAGCCGCAACGTCACGCGCTACAAGCGCGACGCCGAGCAGTACGACGTGATCCTGCAGACCGGCACCACCGGCCGCGCGTCGCCGCAGGACATCGAGAAGCTCTTCGTGCGCAGCGCCGGCGGCGCGATGCTGCCGCTGTCCTCGCTGGTGAGCCTGCGCGAGTCGGTCAGCCCGCGCGAACTGAACCACTTCAACCAGCGGCGCTCGGTCAGCATCACGGCCTCGCTCGCGCCCGGTTATTCGCTGGGCGAGGCGCTGACCTTCATGGACGGCGCCGCCCAGCGTGTGCTGCCGGCCGGCTACGCGACCGAGCTCAACGGCGTCAGCCGCGAGTTCCGCGCCTCCTCGGGCGCGCTGGCCATCGTCTTCGTGCTCGCGCTGCTGTTCATCTTCCTGGTGCTGTCGGCGCAGTTCGAGAGCTTCATCGACCCCTTCGTGATCCTGCTGGCGGTGCCGTTGTCCATCGTCGGCGCGCTGCTGGCGCTGCGGCTGTCGGGCGGCACGCTCAACGTCTATTCGCAGATCGGGCTGGTGACGCTGGTCGGGCTGATCACCAAACACGGCATCCTGATCGTCGAGTTCTCGAACCAGCTCCGGCGCCAGGGGCACGAGCTGCGCGAGGCCGTCATCGAAGCCGCCAGTCTGCGGCTGCGGCCTATCCTGATGACCACCGGCGCGATGGTGCTGGGCGCCTTGCCGCTGGCGCTGGCCAGCGGCGCCGGCGCCGAGAGCCGGCAGCAGATCGGCTGGGTGATCGTCGGCGGCATGAGCCTGGGCACGTTGCTGACGATCTTCGTCGTGCCCACGGTCTACACGCTGCTGGCGCGCGGCCGGGTGCCGGGCGAGATCGAGGAGCCGGAAGCGGCGGCCGAGGCGGCTCGGAGCTGAGTCAGTCGAGGGCCTCGAACGGCAGCAGCTCGACACGTTCACCGGCCGCCACCGGCCCGCGTTCGTGCGCGAGCACGATCAGGCCGTCGGCGCGGCTCATGCTGCTGAGCAGGCCCGAGCCCTGGTCGCCGGTGGGCAGCACCTCCCACTCGCCGTCGGCGCCGCGGCGCAGCATGCCGCGCTGGAACTCGGTGCGGCCCGGGCGCTTCTTCAGCGCCACCGCCGCGCGTGCGACCAGCGTCGGCAGCGGCCGCGGCGTCGCGCCGGCCAGGCGCAGCAGGACGTCGCGCACCAGCACCTGGAAACACACCATCGCCGCCACCGGGTTGCCCGGCAGGCCGAAGAGCAGCGCGCCGCCGCGCATGCGGCCGATCGCCATCGGCCGCCCCGGGCGCAGCGCCAGGCGCCAGAACAGCACCTCGCCGGCGGCTTCGAAGACGGCGCGTGTGTGGTCGGCGTCGCCGACGCTGACGCCGCCCGAGGCGACGACGGCGTCGCAGGACGCGCCCGCGGCCAGCGCGGCGGCCAGCGCCTGCGGGTCGTCGCGCACCGAACCCAGGT
>NZ_NRRU01000163.1 GCF_016583785.1 Rubrivivax gelatinosus
ACCGGCGGCACCGGCAGCGCCAGCAGCAGCGCCCAGGCCAGCGGCGCGGTGCGCCGGGAAAGAGGCATCGTCGGCTTCATCGGATCCACACGCGGGAAGCGGCACCGTCCAGGCCGCCGCCGATCTGCAGTTGCACACCCTGGGCGTCGATGCGCAGCACGCGCGCGACGCCGCCGTCGGGCAGCTCGAGTTCGTCGCCTTCGGCCACCAGACGCTCGCGCCAGCGCTGCGACGGGCCTTCGGTGTCGGGGCCGAGCAGCGCACGCGTGCGGTCGGTGCGTGCGATCGCGAGCACGCGCCAGCCGGTGGCCAGTGCCGCCGTCGCCGGCAGCGCGGCCGGGCCGCCGCTGCGGCCGGCGCGGCGCTGGCGCAGTTCGGGCGTCACCTGGAACGGGTCGCGCTCGGGTGCCGCCGCGGCGCCACGGCGCTGGGCCTGCACCGCGTCGGCGTAGTCCTGCATCACGCGCAGGCCCTGCTGCACCGTCGGCGGCGCTTCGGGCAGGTTCTGCGCCTGGACGGCGGCGCTCAGCAGCAGGGCTGCCGCGGCGCGGCGCGGGTGCGGGCAGCGTCTCATTGGCCGCCTCCGCCGATCGACATCACGGTCTTGAAGAAGGTGTAGTAGACGAAACCGACGACGCCGCCGACGACGAGCAGCAGCGCCGGCTCGATGAGCCCGGTCATCAGCTTGATGCGCGCGTCCAGCCGGCTGCGAAAGTGCGCCGCCACCGCGTCGAGCACGCCGTCGAGCTGGCCCGTGCCTTCGCCGACCGCGACCATGTGGCGCAGCAGCAGCGGCACCGGCCGCTGCTCGAGCGCGCGCGCCAGGCTGCGCCCGGCCAGCAGCCGGTGTTCGGCCTCCTCGAAGACGGCGACGTAGACGCGGTTGCCGGCGATGCGGCGCACGATGCGCAGGCTCTCCAGCGCCGTGGCGCCGCTCTTGATCAGCAGGCTCATGGTCCAGGCCACGCGCGTCATCGTCGCGTCGCGGATCGCGCCGCCGACCAGCGGCAGCGCCAGCAGCACGCGGTCGACGACGCGCCGGCCGCGTTCGAACTGCGTCACGCCCCAGAGCCCGAGCACGAACGCAGCCAGCGCCGCGCCGGCCCAGGGCGCCCAGATCGAGAAGCCGGCGGCCAGGTCCATCAGCAACTGCGCCTCGGCCGGCACGCGGTTGCCGCGGCCTTCGATGAAGGCGGCAAAACGCGGCACCACCGAGACCGCGAGAAAGGCGAAGACGCCGACGGCCATCGCCAGCACCAGGCTGGGGTAGAGCATGGTGCTCAGCACCTGGCGGCGCAGCTCGCCCTGGCGCTCCAGGTCCAGCGCCATGCGCTCGCAGACCAGGTCGAGCTCGCCGCTGGCTTCGGCGCTGGCGGTCAGCTGCACCATCAGCGGCGTGAACGGCCGCCCGCGTGCGGCCATCGCCTGCGACAGCGGCTGGCCGCCGCGCAGCCCGGCGGCGAGCGCGCCGACGTGGCCGCGCAGGCTGTGCTTGACGGCGAGCCGGCCGGCGGCGTCCAGCGCCTGCACCAGCGTGTGGCCGGCGCGCAGCATCAGCGCCAGCTGGCGCAGCAGCGTCGCCAGGTCAGCGCGGCGCGTGGGCATCCAGGCGCGCGGCAGCAGCGGCTCGAAGGCGGCGGCCAGGCGCTCGGCTGCGCTCTGCGCTTCGGGCAGCGCGCCGGCGGCCAGCACGATCGGCCGCAGCCGCAGCGCACGCAGCTGGGTGCGGGCGTCGCGTTCGTCGCGGGCGTCGATCTCGCCGCGCTGCTCGACACCGTGCGCGTCCAGCGCCAGATAACCGAACAGACTCACTGGAGCCCCCTTCGGCCCGCGGCCGGCTCCGCCACGCGGGAATGAGCCCCGGACAAGTCCTGAGCGCTCACTGGGGCACCCTTCGGCCTGTCGGCCGGTCCCGCCAGGCGGGAATGAGCGCCGGACAAGTCCTGAGCGCTCATGCACCACCCCGCAGGAAAGGCCGCACGTCGTCGAAGCCGACGAGGCCGGCGAGCAGCTTGGTGCGGGCGTCGTCGGCGAGCGCGTAGAGCGTGCCGCGTTCGTGCGCGAGCTCGGCCAGGCGGCGTTCGCGCGCGCCTTCGGCCACCGCCTCGGCAAGCGCGGCGTCCATCCACAGCGCCTCGTACAGCCCGATGCGGCCGCGGTAGCCGCTGCCCAGGCAATGCGGGCAGCCGACCGGGCGGTACAGCGCCGCGCCCGGCGGCAGCGCCTCCAGCGCCAGCGCCTGCAGCTGGCGCGTGTCGGCCGCGGCCGGTTCGCGGCAGCGTGTGCACAGCCGGCGCACCAGGCGTTGCGCGAGCACGCCGGCCAGCGTGTCGGCGATCATGTAGCGCTCGCAGCCGATGTCCACCAGCCGCGTCACGGCGCCGGCGGCCGAGTTGGTGTGCAGCGTCGACAGCACCAGGTGGCCGGTGGCGGCGGCCTTGAGCGCGGTGTCGGCGGTGTCGGCGTCGCGCACCTCGCCGACGAGGATGATGTCCGGGTCGTGGCGCAGGAAGGCGCGCAGCGCGTCGGCGAAACCGACCTTGCTGCTGACGCCGACCTGCGAGATGCCGGCCACCTGCTGCTCGACCGGGTCCTCGACGGTGAGGATGTTCAGCCGCCGGCTGTCGAGCTCGCGCAGCGCCGCGTACAGCGTCGTCGACTTGCCCGAGCCGGTGGGGCCGGTGACGAGCAGGATGCCGTGCGGGCGCGCGAGGATGGCGCGCAGCGGCGCGAGCACGGCCTCGGGCATGCCCAGCGCGTCCAGCGTCAGCGTGCCGCCCTGGCCCAGCAGGCGCAGCGTCAGGCGCTCGCCGTGGCAGGTGGGCATCGAGGCCACGCGCAGGTCGATGCTGTCGCCGTCCCAGCCGGAGACGGCGAAGCGCACGCCGCCATCCTGCGGCGCGCGTGCTTCCGAGATGTCCAGCCCGGCCAGCACCTTGATGCGCGAGACCAGGGCTTCGCCGAGCGTGCGCGGCAGCGCCAGCCCCCAGTCCTGCAGCACGCCGTCGACACGCAGGCGCAGCTGGTGGCCGCCGTCGACGGCCTCGACGTGGATGTCGGTGGCGCGGCGCTGCAGGCTCTCGCGCATCAGGCGGTCCAGCAGCGCGGTCGCGTCTTCGTCGGGGGCGCGCGCGGCGCCGGTCGGCCCGCGCCCGGTCTCGCGCTGCAGCAGCGCGGCCAGGCCTTCGGCGTCGGCCAGCATCAGCCGCGGCTCGCGCCCCAGCAGCCGCGCCACGACCTGGGCGCCGGCGCGGTCGTCGGGGTCGCACACGGCCAGGCCCTCGCGGCCCTGCTCGTCGAGCATCGGCATCATCGCGTGCTTCTGCAGCAGCGCCACCGGCAGGCGCTTGAAGGCGGCGTCGTCCAGGCGCGCCGTGCCCAGGTCCAGCCAGGGCAGGCCGCGCTGGCGCGCCAGCGCCTGCCAGAACGCGGTGGGCGGCAGCCGCAGCTCGCGCCCGATGGCGTCGAGCAGCCCCAGGCGCTGCGCACGCGCCAGCGGCCGCAGCCGCGACACGGTGGCCGCGTCGACCAGCCCGGCCTGCACGCCGGCGTTCACCAGCGCTGCTTCATGCACGGCCATGGGGGCTCCGGGTCGGGTGGCGCGCGCCGGCTTCGGCCAGCAGCCGGCCCAGGCGTGCCGGGTCGCGCGCCAGCGCGCGGGCCTCGTCCAGCCCCAGGCGGCCGCTGCCGACGGCGGCGGCGAGCGAATGGTCGAAGGTCTGCATGCCGAGCTCGCTGCCGCTTTCCAGCAGCGAATGGATCTGCTTGCTGCGCCCGGAGGCGATCAGGTGCGCGACCGCGGTGTTGACCACCAGCACCTCGGCCAGCGCGGTGCGGCCGCCGCCGTCGCGCCGCGCCACCAGGCGCTGCGAGACCACCGCGCGCAGGCAGGCTGCGAGGCGGTAGCGCGCGGTGTCCTGCTCGTCGCCGGGGAAACCGCCGACGACACGCTCGACGGTGCCGACGGTGTCGGCGGTGTGCAGCGTGCCCAGCACCAGGTGGCCGGTCTCGGCGGCGGTGAGCGCGGCGCGCATCGTCTCCAGGTCGCGCATTTCGCCGACCAGGATCACGTCCGGGTCCTGGCGCAGCGCCGCGCGTACCGCGCTGGCGAAGTCGGGGAAGTCCTGGTGCAGGCCGCGGTGCGTGATGTGCGAGCGGATCGGCTCGTGCACGAACTCCACCGGGTCCTCGATCGTCAGGATGTGGCGTGCGTGCTGGCGGTTGATCTCGTGCACCAGCGCCGCCAGCGTCGTGCTCTTGCCCGAGCCGGTGACGCCCGTGACCAGCACCAGGCCGTCGCCGATGTCGGCCAGCCGCGCCAGCGACTCGGGCAGGCCGAGTTCGCGCAGGCTGCGAAAACGCCCGTCGAGGTGGCGCGCGACCAGCGCCGGCCGCCCCAGGCTGGTCAGCAGGTTGACGCGGAAGCGTTCGTCGCCCAGAGCCAGCCCCAGGTCCAGGCCGCCGTCGCGGCGCCAGTCCTCGAGCCGGCCGTCGCGCGTGGCCAGGCGCTCGCAGAGTTCGGCCAGCGCCGCCGCCGGCCAGGCGCGCGCCTGCAGCGGCCGCAGTTCGCCGTCGACACGTGCCAGCGGCGGCTGCGCGCTCGCCAGGTGCAGGTCGGAGCCGCGCAGCTCGAGCAGGCGCTGCAGCAGCGTGTGCAGGCGTTCGAACACGTCGGTCGGGGCGCTCGGTTCGGAGTTCACAGCGTCAGGTCCATCTTCACTTCCAGCCAGGGCAGGGCCGGCGCTGCGGCGCTGCCAGCCGGCGCGGCGCGCACCTCCAGCGACAGCCAGACCGGCGCCACGGTGTAGGGCAGCGTGCGCAGCCCGTCGAGGAACTGCATCAGGCCGCGGAACGAGGCCTGGGCCTCGAAACGCATCGTCGGCCGCTGGTAGGGCGCGGCCAGCGCGAGCTGGCGCATGCGTTCGGCGCTCGGCGGCTGGCCCTGCTCCTCGCGCTTGAGCCCCTGCAGCTCCAGCCGCGTCAGGTTCAGGTCGGCGCTTTCGGCCAGCGCGGTGATCGCGGCGACGAGTTCACGCCCGGGCTCGAGCGTGTCCAGCGGCGCGAACGAGGGCTCGATCTCGGCCAGGTGCGCCTGCTGGCGCCCGAGTTCGCCGCGCAGCCCCGCGGCTTCGCGCGCCAGCGCCGCCGGCGACTTGCCGCTGAGCCGCGCCGGCGGCAGCACCGGCGCCTGCTTGGCGGCATCGCGCGAGCGCAGTTCCAGCCGCGTCAGGTCGCCGCGCGCCTTCAGCCGCGCCGGCTGCGAGACGAAGGCGTGCAGCGCGGTCAGCGACGCCAGCGCGAGCGCGCCGGCGATCAGCGGCACGCGCTGTCGTTCGGCCTCGCTCAGGCGCTGCCAGCGTTGGCCAGCGCGCTCGGCGACGCGGTGCAGAGGCTTCATGGCCGCACCCCCGACGCCGCCGGCGCCGGCGCGGCGTCGGCTTCGAGTTCGGGCGTCTGCGGCACGAGCCAGAACGTCAGTTCGACGCCCGGCTGGCCCTGACGCCCCGGGCGGCTGCGCAGCGCCGGCTGGGCGACGCTGATGCCGCGTTCGGCGACACGCTGCTGCACCCGTTCGGCGTAGGCCTGCAGCCGCGGCGCGTCGTTGGACCAGGCGCGCACCTCGATGCCGATGCGGGCCTCGCCGTTGCCGGCTTCGCGCACGCCGTCGAGCACGACCTGGGCGTCGATCGCCGCGCCCAGGTCGCGGATCAGCGCCGGCACCGTCAGCCGGCGTTCCTGCACCGCGTCCCAGGCGCCGGTGCGCGCCAGCGTCTGCTCCAGCTGCTGGCGCAGCGCCGCGACCTCGCGCTGGCGCTGCTGCATCTCGCGCGACTGGCTCTGGCCCTGCTCGCGGTCGGCGCTGCTGGCGTTGAGCCTGGCCTCGATGGCCTCGCGCCGGCGTTCGGTCTGCTGGATGTCCCACCAGACCCAGCCCTGCCAGCAGGCCGCCGCGGCGACCGCGGCGCCGGCACCGAGCCAGGGCCGCAGGCCTGGCCGGCGCCACGGCGCCGGGCGCGGGTCTTCGACCGGGATGCGCACGGCACGCGCCGCGCTGGCGGCCTCGAGCTCGCAGGCCAGCGCCTGGGCGCGCAGGCGCGCGGCCTCGGCGGCGCCGTCGGCGGCGACGACGACCGGCAGCCGCATCAGCCGCTGCAGCTCGGCGGCCAGCGGCGCGGCTGCCAGCGCCGTGTCGGCGACGACCAGGCGCAGCGTGTGCAGCGGCTCGACCTGCCAGTCCAGCAGCAGCGCCGCCAGCGCCTCGGCGTCGGCGGCCTGCTCGTCGCGCGAGTCCAGGCGCTGGCCGCCGCAGCGGCCGTCGACACGGCGCAGCGCATACACCGTCTCCGGCGTCAGCTCCAGGCCGAGCGTGACGCCGGGGTCCTCGCCACCCCAGGCCGTCGCCAGCCCGGTGCGCGGCCAGAAGCCGGCCAGGCCGATGCCGGCGGCGCGTGCTGCGGCGCGCCAGTCGGCGCGCGCCTGCGCGCCCATCGCCGCGGCGCGCCACAGCGGCAGCTTGTGGCCCTGGCCGTCGCGCACCAGCGCACCCTGCCAGCCGCAGGCGATGTCGCGGTCCAGCATCTGCAGCGTGCTCTGGGCGGCGAGCGCGGCGTCCAGCGCCTGGCGGTCCAGGAAACCGGTTTCCAGCGCCAGTTCGCCGAAACGCAGCGCGTCGCCGTCGGGGCCCAGCCGGCCCTGGCGCGACAGCGCGGTGACCGTCTCGCGCGCCGCGGCGTCGAGCGCGGCCCGTGCCTGCAGCACCGCGCCTATGGTCCAGGCCGCGTTGTGCGCCGCAACCGCCGGTTCGGCCTCGTAACGCACCATCTCCAGCATCTGTGCCGGCGCGCGCGGGCGCTGCGGGTCCACCGGCAGGTCCACCGTCGCCGGCACCGCGCCGGCCAGCATCACCGCCAGCCGGCGCGGGCGCGGCAGGCCGGCTTCGGCAGCGGCGCGCAGCAGCTCGGG
>NZ_NRRU01000164.1 GCF_016583785.1 Rubrivivax gelatinosus
CCACAGCCGCATCAGCAGCCAGGCGAAGAGGCCGCCCGATCCCACCGCCAGCAGCAGGTCCAGCAGCACCCCGTCGTCGGCGCCGGGCGCCGGCGCGGCGGCGGCCTGAGGCGGCGGCGGGGGCCGCCGGCCGCCCAGGCGCTCGAGCTGGGCGCGCAGCGACTGCAGATCGTCGGCGCGTGCGAACGGAAGCCCCGGCGCCAGCCGCTGGGCGGCGGCGAGTTCGTCCTGCGCCGAGCCGAACAGACCCTGTTGCGCCAGGATCTCGGCGTCCAGGTAGTGCGCCTTCGCGCTCTCGGGATGCTCGTGCAGCACGCGCTCCATCATCTGCCGCGCCTCGTCGAGGCGGCCGGCCTGCACACTGCGGACCACCGGGTCCAGCGCCGGCTCGGGGGCCGACGCGGCGGGCGCGGCGCGGGCCGCGAGCGAACAGGTCGCGGCCAGCACGGCGGCCGCCAGCCGGCCGGTCTGCCGGCAGGCAGCTGAGGGGCGGGCAGGGCAGGCCATGGGGTCCTCCAGTTCGTTCCGCCGGGCCGCCGGGGCCCGGGCACGGCAGCCACTGTGTGCAAGGCCGTGCAAAGAACGATTGCGCAAGCCGCTGCGCTCGATGACAACTGCAACGCAGCGGGCCGGATCCGGCGGCTGGAGCGGCGCCGCGGGACGCTCTTGAGGATCGATCCGAGGCTGCAGCGGGCGCCCGCTCGCGCTGCAATCGCATCGTGCTGCCCGGAGGTCGGGCACGCAGAGCAGGAGTTTGCAAAATGTCGCTGACCACCGCGCCGGCTTCGCCCGGCATCGCCCCGGGCGGCTGCGTGCCGCCGGGCCTCGATCCGTCCAACCCGAGCAACGCCAGCACGCGCCTAGAAGGCGGTGTCGCCGTATTCGAGAACGACAACTACCGCATCACCGCCGGTGACGACAACCAGGTGCTGATCCGGAACAAACACACCGGCGAGACCTATCGCGCCTGGGGCGACCCGCACATGGAGATCGACGGCAAGCAGGCCTTCGACTTCTGGGGCACGACGAGTTTCGTGCTCGACGACGGCACCAAGGTGACGATCGAGACCACGCCCTGGGCCGCCAACCCGGCGATGACGCTGTCGTCCAAGGTCACGATCAGCAACGGCGACTACGGCGTGCAGATCACCGGCGTCGACACCAACACCAGCGGCGACCTGGCGATCGACGAAGGGCGCGGCTGGGGCCGGCTCGTCGACTGGGCGGTGGACGACGGCAACACGCTCTACGAGAACACGTTGGGCAAGGGCTTCCTCGGCATCGACGACCAGGGCCGCATCCGCCAGGTCGACCAGGCCTTCGTCAACGAGACCGACCTGCTGAAGGGCGGCCGCCTGGCCGAGTCTTACCGCGACGCCTTCGCCGTGCTCGGCGGGCTGCTGCGCATCAGCTTCATCGGCGCCTTCCTCGCGACGATTGCGGCGGCCCGCGACGACTCGCACCCGGCCCCGCGCCCGCAGGGCCCGCGTGCCGACGGCCCCGAGTCCTGGGCCGGCGGCACGCCGTCCTGGCGTTTCGACGAGACCGGCGCGGTGAGGCCGCGGCAGCAGCTCACGCTGACGCTGGCGCGGCTGGCGGACTGACACAGGCTGTTGCCGCTGGCCTGGTCTCGATCCCAGGCTGGCAGCGCGCGGGGCTTCTGCTGAAGTCCGGGCTTCGCTCCGGTCGGCTCGACCGGCCCCCGCGCGCCTGCATCAGCCCGTCGTTTCCTTGCCCTTCGATCTCGTCTGGCCCGAGGGCCATGCCCGTCTGGACCTGCCCGCGGCCGGCGCTTCGGCCGTCGACGCCGCGCTCGCGCTGGCGCCGGTGCTGCCGGCGCTGGCGCTGCTGCAGGACTGGATCGGTGCGCCGCTGCACGACCTGCGGCCCGCCGCCGACGCGCCCTGGCCCGCCGCCGCGCTGACGCTGGCCTGGGGTGAGGGCGGCCGGCTGGCGCTGCCCTGGCGCCTGCTGCCCTGGGGCCGCACGCCGCCAGCGGCGCTGCCGCTGCACCACTGGCCGTGCTGGCCTGCCCGGCTGCTGCTGCAGGCGCTGCCGGCAGCGCGGCTGCCGGCGCGCGAGCGTGTGCCCGGAGCGCTGCTGCTGCTGCCGGCCAGCTTTGCCGGCGCCGACTGCGCGCTCGAACTGCACGCCCCGGCCGGCGGCCTGCCGTTGCCGCGGTTGGGCGGCGTCGTCTGGCAGCCGCAGGCCGGCAGCCTGCAACTGGCCGCGGCCCGGCCGCTGGCGGACAGCGGCGACGTCGGCGCGCGCGTGTGGCTGGAGCAGACGCTTGAAGTCGATGCCCGCGCCTGGTTCGGCGGCTGGCCGCAGCCGCTGGAACTGGCCGCCGGCGCCGCCCGGCTCGAGATCGACGGCCGCCCCTGTGCCGAAGGCCCGTTGCTGCCGGCCGGGCGCGGCTGGGGGCTGCGGCTGCAGCGCCTGGCCGCCGTGAGCGAGCCGCTGGCATGGACCTGAGCCAGTTCACGCCCTCGTCGGCGCTGATCACCGTCATCGTGCTGGCGCTGGCGCCTTTCGTCGGCGTCATGGTGACCTCGTTCACCAAGATCGTCGTCGTGCTCAGCCTGCTGCGCAACGCGCTCGGGTTGCAGCAGGTGCCGCCCAACATCGTGCTCAACGGCATGGCGCTGGTGCTGACGGTCTACGTGATGTATCCGGTCGGGCTGCAGATGGCCGAGCGCGTCGGCCAGACGCAGGCCATCGGCCGCAACACCGAGTCGCTGCTGAACGCCGCCGACGCCGCCAAGGAGCCGCTGCGCGAGTTCCTGCTCGCCCACTCGCGGCCGCAGGAGCGCCGCTTCTTCCTCGAGACCCTGCGCCGCAACCTGAGCCCGGCGCAGCAGCAGGCGCTGGCCGAACGCGACCTCGTCGTCGTCGTGCCGGCCTTCGTCGTCAACGAGCTCGCCGCGGCCTTCCAGATCGGCTTCCTGATCTTCCTGCCCTTTCTCGTCATCGACCTGGTGGTCTCCAACATCCTGATGGCGCTGGGCATGATGATGCTGTCGCCGACCACGGTGTCGCTGCCGTTCAAGCTGCTGCTGTTCGTGCTGGTGGACGGCTGGGTCAAGCTCTCTCACGGCCTCGTGCTCTCTTATTGAAATGGGGCCCCCAAGCTCGCTTGCGCTCGCTACCCCCCAGGGGGGCCTCGCCAGGCATGGACCGTCCGGTGGACGGGCCATGCCTGGCGAGGGGCCGGGCCACTGGCCCGGCGCGGCCTGCAAGGCCGTCCGCCGGCGGACCGGCAGAGCCGGATCCGCGGCGGGAAGCTTGATCGGACAGCCGTGCTCTCTCGCTCGCGGGTGGCTGGCCCTGCGATGGGTGAATGAGGAGGACGCGATGGCGGGGAGCGAAGCGATGCAACTGACGCTGCAGGCACTGTGGCTGGTGCTGCTGCTGTCGGCGCCGCCGGTGCTGGTGGCGGCGCTGGTCGGGCTGCTGATCGCCATCGTCCAGGCGGCCACGCAGATCCAGGAGCAGACCTTCCAGTACGCGGCCAAGCTGTTCGCGATCGTGCTGACGATCTTCGTCACCGCCTCGCTGCTGGGCGGCACGCTGTACGCGTTCAGCGACCGGCTGTTCAGCGATTTCGCCGAGATCGTCTCGCGGCCCTGAGCGACCCCGCCGATGGAGTCGCTGCGCCTCATCGACTCGCTCGCCGACGGCGCGCTGCTGGTGGCGCTGGCGAGCGCACGCTTCGCCGTCGCCTTCCTGCTGCTGCCGGTGTTCGCGCCCGAGACCGTGCCGGCGCTGGTGCGCAACACGATCTTCATCGGCTTCGGGCTGATCACGCTGGCCGTGCAGCCGGCGCTGGCGGTGGCTGCCTGGTCGGCCGGGCACTGGCTGCTGCTGTTCGGCCGCGAGGCGCTGCTGGGGCTGGGTTTCGGGGTGCTGCTGGGCGCCGTGCTCTGGGCTTTCGAGGCCGCCGGCCAGATCGTCGACGCCAAGGTCGGCGCCACGCTGGCGCAGGTGCAGGACCCGCTGTCGGGGCACCAGAGCTCGCTGTCGGGCGCGCTGCTGTCGCGGCTGGCGATGTTCCTGTTCATGGCCGGCGGCGGCTTCCTGGCGCTGGTGGCGGTCATCGTGCAGAGCTTCGCGCTCTGGCCGCTGGCGCAGACGGGGCTGCAGTTCCAGGCCGCCGACGTGCAGGTGTTCGAAGGCGCCTTCGCCAGCCTGATGGTGCTGGCTTTCATGTTCGCGGCGCCGGCGCTGGTGCTGCTGTACGGGCTGGACCTGGCGCTGGGCCTGGTCAACCGTTTCGCGCCGCAGCTCAACCTGATCTCGGTGTCGATGTCGCTGAAGTCGGTGGCGGCGACGCTGATCTGGGTGCTGCTGTTCACGCCGCTGGTCGAGGCCATGCTCGCCCACATCGACGACGGGGTCGCCGGCCTGCTGCCGGCGCTGAAGGTCTGGGCGCCGTGAACGCGGCGCCGACCCTGGGGCCGATCCTCAGTGGGCGCGCGGCCGGCCCGGCGCTTAAGCTCGCACCATGTCACCGCTAGGCGTCTGGTCCCCGTCTTCCGCCCCGGCCGCAGCCGCGTCCGCCGCGGCCACGCGCGCGGCCGAGCTCGCCTGGGACGGGGCGCTCGCGTCGCCCGACGCCGAAGCCCCGTCGCGTGTGCTGCGCGCACCGGCCGACGGCGCCGGCGCTTCGCCGCAGGCGCTGACCGCCCGTTTCCTCGCCTGCCTGCTGGCGCCCGACGCCGGCGGCTGAAGATGGCGCTGCGCGCCGCCCCCGACTGGCACGAAGCCGCCCAGACCCTGGTCGACGGCTGCTGCCTGCTGCCCGACGACGAGGCCCGTGTCGCCTGGCTCGAGCAGCTGTGCCGCGCGCTCGGCGACCCGCTGTACCCGGCATTCCTGCGTGTGCTGTGCCTCGTCGGCGAACAGGGCGAGGCGGCGGCGCAGCGTGCGGTGGCGGCAACGCTGAACCAGGCGCTCGCCAGCGGCCGGCTGCCGGCCGGCCCGCAAGCGGCCTGGGGGGCTCCCGGCGGCGGCGCGTCGCGGCGCCAGGGGCCGATCGAGTTCCTCTGCGCGCGCTACCTGCAGCCGTCCGGCACGCTGTCGGCCAGCGCCTTCGACCGCGCCGCGCGGGCGCTGCTCGGGCTGATGGCGCAGGACGCCGGCGCCCACGCCCGCTACCGGGCGCGGCTCGAAGCCGCGGCGCAGGACCCGCTGGAGGGCGCCTGGTCACGCGCCGACCGCGCCGCGCTGCAGGCGCTGGCGGCGGCCTGGGGGCCGGGCGCCGCGCCCGGGGCCGCGGTCGACGCCTTCCTGCAGGCGGCACGCGCCGGCTCAGGCGGGCTCGCCGCGCTCCCGGGTTTCGCTGCCTTCGGCCCGCCCGGGCGGCGCTGAACACGCGCGTAGCGCGAGGTGGAAGCTGCAGCCGCCCTGCGGCGGCGGATTGCGCGTGAACCACAGCCGCCCCTGGTGCAGCTCGACGAAGCTGCGGCAGATCTTGAGCCCTATGCCCATGCCGTCGGGTTTGCTCGACTCGAAAGGCACGAAGAGCCGGCTCTCGGCGTCGGCGGCGATGCCGCAACCGTGGTCGACGATGGACAGCTGCACTTCGTCGGGCGCGCTGCTGCCGGCGACGCCGGGCACGGCGCGCAGCCGCAGCAGCACCCGCGCCGCCGGCCCCGGCGCCTCGCGCTGGGCTTCGAGCGCGTTGCGCAGCAGGTTGACGACGACCTGCTGCAGCATCAGCGCGTCGCCTTCGACCCAGGCCGGCTGCGCCATCTCGGTGTGCACCGGCACGCCGTGGCGCGCGAACTCCCAGTCCAGCAGCGCGACGCATTCGGCCGCCAGCGTGCGCAGGTCCAGGCGTTCGTGCCGCGGCAGGCGCGCCGGCGTGTAGTCGCGAATGCGGCCGACGATGCGGCCGGCGAACTGCGCCTGGTCCAGCGCCAGCTTCAGACCCTGGCGCAGCTCGTCGAGCAGCGGCTGCTCGTGCGCCGGCACCGACAGCCGCGCCACGCGTGCGCCGACACCACGCAGCACGTTGGCGATGGTGCCGATCGGCTGGTTGATCTCGTGCGCCAGCGTGCTCGCCATCTCGCCGACGCTGATGCTGCGCGAGGTGAACAGCAGCTTCTCGCGGTCCTGCAGATGGCGCTGCAGCGCGCGCGCGGATTCGGGCGCCGGGCCGGGCGCGTGCACCAGCAGCCCGGCCTCAAGCAGGACGAACTCCAGCCGGCTGCCGTCGGGCGCGGCGAAGCTGCCGCGGCCGGCCGCGCCCGGCGCCTGCCGGGCCGCGTGCAGCGCCGACTGCAGCGCGGCGTCGGGCCAGCCGGCGTGGCGTGCCGCCCAGGCGCCGGTGCGCCAGAGCACCGTGCCCCGGGCCGTGTCGAGCAGCAGTGCGGCCAGGCCGAGCGCGTCGAGCGCAGCCGCGGCGTCTGGCGCACGGGTGGCGGCCGGCGGCACGCCCGTCGAAGCGCAGGCCGAAGCTGGCGGGGTCATGGCCATGGGGACGGCGCGCACGCGACGAGCCAAGTCCACTGTGTGCCCAGGCAGCGCCGCGCCAGCACCGGCTCCAGCAGGTCGGCCCAGAGTTCGCCGGGGGCCAGCAGCGGCCGCGGGCCCGCGGCCAGCCTGAGCCGCAGCGGCGCCTGCCCGGGCTGGTCGGCGCGTGTGCCCAGCCGCGCCGGGGCGCGGTCGTCGTCGCGGTGCGCGTGCCAGTAGCGCCAGCCCGCGGTCGGCGTGCCGGCCTCGCCGGCCAGCGCGCAGCGGCGGGCGCGGGTGCGGCCCTGCGCGTCGACGCCCAGCCACCAGCCCGTCAACGTGCCGCCGTCGTCTGCCGCGGCGAGCAGCAGCACGCTGCGCCGGCGGGCGAGTTCGGCGCGCACACGCTCGGGCAGG
>NZ_NRRU01000165.1 GCF_016583785.1 Rubrivivax gelatinosus
CTACGACCCGGCCGCCGCGTCGCGCGGCGTGCGCACCGCGTCGGCCGGGTCGTAGCGGCTCCAGCCGCGTCCGGGCAGCCAGAGTTCGGCCCAGGCGTGGGCGTGCGACTGCTTGACCAGCACGTAGTCCGAGTTGCCCATCAGCCGGCCGCCGTGATAGCCGGTGACCAGCCGCGCCGGCAGCCCGGCGGCGCGCGCCAGCAGCACGAAGGCGCCGGCAAACTGGTCGGCGCCCCCGGCCCGACGTTCATAGGAGAAGCGGTCGTAGGCGTCGGCGCCGCGCACGCCGGGCTCGCGTGCGTCGACGCGAAAACCGCCTTCGCTGAAGAAGGCCAGCACCGCCGCTGCCCGCGCTGCCGGCTGGGCCTCGCGCGCCGCTAGTTCGTGGCCCAGCGCCTGCAGCCGCGGGCTGGCGCCGGGCGGCAGATCGAGCAGTGCCGCCTGTTCGTCGGCCGCCAGGCCGCCGCTGTCGACCGCGGCGTCGAGCCACGCGACGGTGGCGTAGTGCGTCTCGTCGTTCACCGGCGTCATCGACAGCAGCTGGCCGTCGTGCGTGACGTAGGACTCGGCGGGCAGCCGCCCCGGCAGGTCCAGCGCGTACAGCCAGGGCCCGCCGTGGCCGGCCACACGCAGCGTGTAGCCCAGCGCCTGGCCGCGTGTCTGCACCCGTGCCAGCCAGTCGGCCGAACGCCGGTGGCCGCCGGCCATGCGTTCGCGCCGCGACTCGGCGCCGGCCGGCGGGCGCCAGCGCTGGCCGTCGTAGCGCGTGAACACCGGCCCGCGCCAGTACAGCGCCGCCGCCGGTGGCACCCAGCCGTCGAAGCGCGCCACCAGCGCCGTGCCGCTGTCCAGCCCGTCGCCGGCCGTCGTGCCCGGCTCCAGGCTGTCGCGCGCGCCCAGCCCGGGCCCGCTGCGCGGCGCCTGCACGGCGATCGGCAGCCCCAGCGCCAGCCCGAAGTCCCACAGCGGCCCGGGCACACGCGGCGTGACGACGAACAGCAGCGCCGCAGGCGGCAGCGCCAGCGCCAGCAGCGTGCCGGCACGGCGCGCCGGCCGGTCGGCGCCCTGCAGCGCGATCAGCGCCGCGGCCAGCGCGAAGGCATAGCCGACCAGCAGCGCCAGGCTGGCCAGCGCCGGGTGCTGCAGCGCGCCGAGCGCGGCCAGCACGCCGGCGGCCAGCAGCAGCACGATGCGGTCTCGGCGGTGGCCGCGCGCGTCGGCCTCCAGCCACTTCAGCGCCAGCACCAGGCAGAAGAAGGCCAGCACCGCCGGCGCAGTCGTCCAGCGCGCGGCAAATCCCAGGCCCCAGACGCCGAGCACGGCCGCCGCCAGCGGCAGCACGACGCGGGCGCCGACGCTCCAGCCGCGCCACACCGCCAGCGCCTTGAAAGCGAGCAGCGCCGCCAGCAGCAGCGCGACCCAGACCGGCACCACCCAGGCCGCCGGCGCCACGCCCAGCGCCAGCGCCAGCCCGACCCAGGGCGCGGCGCGGCGCACCGCCGCCCGCTCCTCGGCCGTCGGCGGCGGCAGCGGGCGGAGCAGCCGGGCGACGAAGCCAGCCGGGCCGGTAGCCGTGGCGGCCGTGCCCACGGCCTTCATGCTGCCTCCGTGCGGAACAGCGCCAGCGCCGCCAGCGCCGCGCGCAGCCCGGCACCGTCGCGCGGCATCGCCGACGCCAGCCGCTGCCCGGGCAGCCGCAGCACCCAGTCGCGCCCGGCCTCGTGCGCGTCGATGAGGCGGCGCGTCAGCTCCACCAGGCGCTGCTCGACGTCGCCGGCGCAGTCGTCCCAGTCCAGCGCCAGCGCCGCCTGGCCGCAGGCGCCGCCGAAGACCTTGACCTGCGGCGGCCCGCCGCGTGCCAGCGTCTTCCAGGCGATGCGCCGCGGCGCGTCGCCGGTGGCGAACGGGCGCAGGCCGGCGAAGTCGTCGGCCTCCTCGGCGCGATGGGCGGCGCCGGCGCTGGCGGCGTGCGGCGCCGCCGCCGCCAGCGCCGGATAGACCAGCAGTTCGGCGCGCAGCGCGCAGTCGCGCTCGGCGCGCACCAGGCCCAGCGGGTAGTCGCAGGCCAGGCGCAGCGTCTGTGCGCGCTGCCAGCCGCGGCGCCGCGCCGGCCAGTCCAGCAGCCGCAGCAGCGACGCTGCGCCTTCCAGCTGCCAGGGCAGGCTCAGGCCGTCGACGCCGGGCTCGACGAGCCGGGCGCGCACGGCAGCGCGTGCGCGCGGCCGGCCTTCGCACTGCAGCGTCAGCGGCAGCCGCGCGACCTGGCCGGCGTGCACCGGCGCCGCGGCGCCGGCACGCGGCTGAAGCCCGGCGATCTGGCGCCCCGCCTGCCAGGCGCCGACGCCCTGCATCGCCAGCAGCAGGAAGGCGAGCGCGTACAGCAGGTTGTTGGCCTCGTTCACCGCCATCAGCAGCAGCGCCAGCACGAGGGCGAGAAAGGCCCAGCCCAGTGCCGTCGGCCGCAGCCGCAGCGCGCCGGGGCGCCGCGTCTTCATGCCGGCTCGACCTCGTCGAGCAGGCGCGCGGCGACGGCACCGGCGTCGCCGCCGTCGACGCAGGCCAGGCGGTGCCCGACGACCGGCAGCCAGACCGCCTGCAGGTCGGCCGGCAGCACGTGGCTGCGCCCGGCCAGCAGCGCCCAGGCGCGTGCCGCCGCCAGCAGCGCCAGCCCGGCGCGCGGCGACAGCCCGCAGCGCAGCGCGCCGCTCTCGCGCGTGGCCGCGAGCAGCCGCCACAGGTATTCCAGCAGCGCCGGCGCGGCGTGCACCTGTTCGCAGCGCCGCTGCAGCGCTACCAGTGCGGCGGCGTCCAGCCGCGCCGGGGCGCGTTCGAGCAGGCGGCGCCGGTCTTCGCCGGCGAGCAGCGCGAGTTCGGCCTCGCGCCCCGGGTAGCCCAGGTCCAGGCGCATCAGGAAGCGGTCGAGCTGGGCCTCGGGCAGCGGGTGTGCGCCCTGGCTGTCCAGCGGGTTCTGGGTCGCGACGACGAAGAACACCGGCGGCAGCGGGTGGCTGTGGCCGTCGACCGAGACCTGGCGCTCCTCCATCGCTTCGAGCAGCGCGCTCTGCGTCTTCGGCGAGCTGCGGTTGACCTCGTCGGCCAGCAGCAGCTCGGCGAACACCGGCCCGGGCACGAAGCGGAACTCGCCGCGTTCGTGCTCCCAGACCGAGGCGCCGGTGATGTCGGCCGGCAGCAGGTCGCTGGTGAACTGCACACGTTTGAACGCCAGCCCCAGCACGCGTGCCAGCGACTGCGCGAGCAGGGTCTTGCCCAGGCCGGGCAGGTCCTCGATCAGCAGGTGGCCGCGCGCGACGACGCAGGCCAGCGCCAGCCGCAGGCGCTGGTGCTGGTCGAGCACCAGCGCGTCCAGGTCCAGCTGCGCCTGGGCGAGTGCGGCCAGCGCGGCGTCGGCGGCGGGGGAGTCGGGGCTCATCACAAGGTCTCCAGGAAACGGATCAGCGCCTGGCGCTCGGCGCGAGGCAGGTTCATGAAGCGGCGGCGCGCGGGCTCGGCCTCGCCGCCGTGCCAGAGCACGGCTTCTTCCAGCGAGCGCGCGCGCTGGTCGTGCAGCAGGCGCGTGTAGCCCTGGCTGCGCGCCGCGAGGCCTATGCCCCACAGCGGCGCGGTGCGCCATTCGTTCGCCGTCGCGACGCCGTCGGGGCGGCCGGCCAGCGCCGGCCCCATGTCGTGCAGCAGCAAGTCGGTGTAGGGCTGGATGTGCTGGCCGCGCAGGCGCCGGATCGGGTGCTGCTGGCCGGTCACCCAGTCTGGCCGGTGGCAGGCGCTGCAGCGGGCCTGCACGAACAGGCGCTCGCCCTGCAGCGCGACGGCGTCGTCCAGGCCGCGGCGCGCCGGCACCGCCAGCCACTGCAGATAGGAGGTCAGCGCCTGCAGCTGAGCCTCGCTCAGCTCGGGTTCGGCCTCGGTGCCGCCGTGCGGCGCGGCCAGGCAGTCGCGCTGGTGCGCCAGGCAGGGCTGGCGCGGGTGCACCGGGCTCGTCAGGCCCATGTCGTCGAAGGCGGCGCCGGCGGCCTGGGCGCGCAGGCTGGGCTGGTTGGCCTTGAGCGAGAAGCGCCCGAGCACACGCGCACCGGTCTCGGGGTCGGCGACCCACTGCGCGCGGCCGGAGACGGCGTCGGGGTCGCGCCGGCCCGCGGGGTCCTGCTGCGCCAGGATCTCGTGCTCGTCCAGCGCCTCCAGCAGGCCGCCGCCGTGCACCGGCGGCGCGCTGCGCAGCTCGACGATGGCGTCCGGCGGCAGCGGCCCGTAGGCGAGCTGCTCGAAGACCACGCGCGGGCGGCGCAGGCGGTAGGGCTGGCCGTCGGGATAGCGGCCGGCTTCTTCGACCCACTCGACGCGCGGCCTGGCCTCGGGCACGACGCCGGCGACAGCCTTGTCGCGCAGCTGGGTGGCATAACCGGTCGCGGCGTGAAATCCGCCGCGGCCGTCGGGCACCGAGACGCGCACGAACAGCCCGGCGAGCGCGCCGCCTTCGTGCGGCCGCGGCGGCCGGCCGTCGCGGAAGTGGCAGGCCGAGCAGGCGTCGGCGTTGTACAGCGGGCCCAGGCCCGAGCGGCGCTGGCCCGGCAGGTCCTGCTGCGCGGACGCGACGCGGCCGTCCCCGGGCTGGAAACGTTTGTCGAACAGGCCGTCGCCTTCGTCGAAGAGCGCGGCCCAGCGCCAGGGCAGGTTGTCGGCGGCCTGGCCGAAAGGTATGAAGCCGGTGTGGAACGTCGTCAGGTCGCCGCCGGCCAGCGCCCGCGGGTCAGCCTGGGCGTGGCGCGGCATCGCCTCGTCGCCCCAGCCGGCGCGCCAGGCGAACTGCGTCTTCCAGACGCTCCAGCCGAACGCGGCCAGGCTGGCCAGCAGCAGGCCGGCGGCCAGACGGAATCGGGGCGCGCCAGCCGCGCCCGGGCTTGAACTCATGTCGTCACTCGCGGCCCGCTCGCCTTCCCCTAGAAGGCCGGTGGCCGATCCATCCGTTCATGCCCGCCGCCCCACGCGGCCGGGCGCTTGGGTGCTATCTGCTGCCCGCCGCCGTCGCCTGCGGCGGCCGGACCTCGCCGTCGTTCTCGCGCAGCCGCCGCGTCAGGTCCTCGGCCTGCTCGGCCGACTCGAGCACGTGCGGCGTGATCACCAGCACCATCTCGTAGCGTTCGCCGCTGCGTTCGTCCTTCTTGAAGACCTCGCGCAGCAGCGGCACGCTGGAGAGCCCCGGCACGTTGCCTTCGGTGCGGCTGCGCGACTCGCGAACCATGCCGCCGACGGCGATCGTCAGCCCGTCCTGCGCCAGCGCCACGGCCTGCACGGTGGCGGTGTTGACGGTGTCGATCGGGAACTGGATGACGCCGTTGTTCTCGTCGCTGCCGGTGGCCAGCGGGATCGTCGTGCCGCCGGCGACGCGGATCGAGCTCTCCTGGTCGATGGTCAGCGTGACGCTGCGGTCGGCGTTGATGCGCGGGTGGATCAGCAGCGTCGTGCCGATGTTGCGCTTCTCGGTCTCGGCGGTGATGGTGGTGTTGGTCGCGCCGGTGGTGCCGGTGGTGGTCTGGGCGCTGGCGCCGGTGGTCAGCACCACCTCCTCGCCGATGAACAGCCGCGCCGGCTCGTTGTTCGACGCCAGCAGCAGCGGCCGCGCCACCGTCTGCACCCGGCCCTGCTCCTCGAGCAACTGCAGGCGCACGCGGATGCGGTTGCTGAGGAACTGGAAGATCGAGCTGTTGTTCTCGTACAGGCTGTTGTTGCCGAGCGCACCGACGGTGCGCGGGCCGGTGGCAGCGCCGGTCAGCGGGTTGACGCTCTGGCCCGACGCGGTGGTGGCGACGCCGCCGGCCTGGCCCTTGCTGAAGAAGTCGATGTCGAAGGCGCGGTGGAACTCGTCGTCCAGGCGGACTTCGATGATGCGCATCTCCAGCAGCACCTGGCGCGCCGGCAGGTCGATGCGCTCGACGAACTGGCGCACCTGCGCCAGCACGCGCTCGTCGCCGCTGCGCAGGATCAGCAGGTTGTGCAGCTTGTTGTAGGTGACGTAGAGCGGCGCGTCGTCGCCGGCCTGCAGCGCACGCGCGGTGTCGGCATCGGTGCCGACGACGGCAGCACCCGGGTCGGCGTCGACCGGGGCGGCGCGTGTGCCGCCGCGGCTGCTGCTGACGCTGCCGGCCGCCTGCGTCGCCGCCGGCGCGGCCGCGGTGGCGGCGCTGCTGCCGCTGCGGCGCAGGTCGCCGCTGGCCAGACGTTCGCCCAGCGCCTCCTCGCGCGGCTCGGCCAGCCGCACGCGGCTGCCGAACAAAGCCCGCAGCGCATTCGCCGCGGCGACGACGTTGTGGTGGCGCAGCGGCAGCACCAGCGTCTGCTCCTCGTGGAAGACGGTGAGCTCGCGCTGGTACTCCTCGGCCGTCATCACCAGGTAGGCGCCGCTGCTTTCGCGCCAGCGCAGCCACAGCCCGCTGATGCGCGTCAGGCCGTCGAGCACGGCACCGGCGCTGCTGCGCTGCATCACCATCGTCAGCTCGCGCTGCGAGGCCGCCGGCGTGGCGACGATGTTCAGCCCGGAGACCTCGGCGACGACACGCAGCGCGCTGGCGACGCTGATCTGGCGGAAGTCGACGTTCATCGGCGTGTCCAGCCCGCGCGCGGCGGGCGCGGGGGCTGGACACGCCGATGAACGTCGACTTCCGC
>NZ_NRRU01000166.1 GCF_016583785.1 Rubrivivax gelatinosus
GCATCGGTGGCGGCAGGCATTCGGCGTGCGCGCCACCGGCGCACGCGCAGGGTGTCCTGCGGGGTGCCAGCGTAGGCGAGGCCGGCGTCGGCCGGCCTCGGGGGAAACGCCGGGGCCAGGCCCCGGCGACGTTCAGGCGATCAGGCCTTCGGAACGCCCAGGACCACGTGCGAGGCCTTGATGACCGCAGTCGCGGCCACACCCGGCGCCAGGCCCAGCTCCTTCACCGCTTCCTTGGTGATGATGGCCGCGACCTGCGCGCCGCCCGGCAGCGCGATCACGACCTCGGCGTTGACGGCGCCGGTCTCCACCGCGGTCACGGTGCCGGCGAGCTGGTTGCGCGCCGACAGCTTCAGCTCGCTGTCGCCGGTCATCACGATGACCCACGGCGCCTTCACCAGCGCCACCACCGGCTTGCCCGGCTCCAGGCCCAGTTCGGTGCAGCTGCCCAGCGTGACGATGGCCGTCAGATGGTCGCCCGAACCGAGATCGACGGCGATTTCGGCATTGACGCTGCCGGCTTTGACGGCGGCGACTGTGCCGCGGAGAACGTTGCGTGCGCTGATCTTCATCGTGAGTCCTTGTTGTTGATGCTGAAAGCTGACGGGTTTTTTTGTAGTGTTCGGTACATAGAATGTCCAGCACCCGACACGCTGACCCGAGCAGACTGAATGTAGGCCCAAGGTTTATGGCTTCGCCACCATAACGGGGTGCCAGCACAACGGCGGCTCGGGGCCGAAGCGGGGCGACAGCCGCTGGCACGGCTTTCGCTATCTACCCGGGTATACAAAGAACACCATGGACACCGACGCCACCCCCCGCTTCGCCGCCCGCATGACGCTGGACACCGACGGCGGCGCGTCGCTCGGCGAAACCCGGGTGCGGCTGCTCGAAGCGATCGAGCGCCACGGCTCGATCAACCAGGCCGCAAAAGCCGTGCCGCTGTCCTACAAAGCCGCCTGGGACGCGATCGACACGCTGAACAACCTGGCGCCGCAGCCGGTGGTCGAACGTGTCACTGGCGGCCGCCAGGGTGGCGGCACCCGGCTCACCGACTACGGCCGGCGCGTCGTCGCGATGTACCGCGCGCTGGAGAGCGAGTACCAGACCGTGCTCGACCGCGTCGCCGCCCACCTGCCCGACGCCGGCCCGGCCGACGTGCGTTCCTTCCGCCACCTGATGAAACGGGCGTCGATGCGCACCAGCGCACGCAACCAGTTCCACGGCCGCATCGTCGGCCTGCGCGACGGCAGCGTCGACTACGAGGTGCGCCTGGCACTCGACGACGCCACCGAGATCGTCGCCGTCATCACCAAGGCCAGCGCCGAGAACCTGGGCCTGGCCATAGGCCAGGAGGTGCTGGCGCTGGTGAAGTCGAGTTCGGTGCTGGTGAGCACCGACCGCGGCATGCGCGTCACCGCGCGCAACCAGCTCTGGGGCGAAGTCGCCGCGGTGCACCCGGGCACCGTCAACGACGAGGTCGTGATCGCCCTGCCCAGCGGCCGCAGCGTCGCCGCCGTCGTCACCCACGGCAGCGTCGAGGCGCTGGGCCTGGTGCCCGGCCTGGCCGCCGGCGCGCTGTTCAAGTCCTCGGCGGTGATCCTGGCCACCTACGACTGATCGCCCCGCACGTATTTCCCCGTCCCCCGTCCACGGAGCCCCTGAATGAAGAACCCGATCGCCCTCGCCGCCCTGCTGTTCAGCGCCAGCCTGGCCCATGCCGATGAAGTGCAGGTCGCCGTCGCCGCGAACTTCACCGCGCCGATGCAGAAGATCGCCGCCCAGTTCGAGAAAGACACCGGCCACGTCGCCAAGCTGAGCTTCGGCGCCACCGGCAAGTTCTACGCGCAGATCACGAACGGTGCGCCCTTCGAGGTGCTGCTCGCGGCCGACGACGAAACCCCGGCCAAGCTCGAGAAGGAAGGCCAGGCCGCAGCCGGCAGCCGCTTCACCTACGCCATCGGCACGTTGGTGCTGTGGAGCGCCAAGCCCGGCGTCGTCGACGACCAGGGCGCGGTGCTCAAGAGCGCCAGCTTCGACCACCTGTCGATCGCCAACCCGAAGACCGCGCCTTACGGCCTGGCCGCGATCGAGACGATGAAGGCGCTGGGTGTGCTCGACGCCGTCACGCCCAAGCTGGTTCAGGGCGAGAACATCGCCCAGGCTTATCAGTTCGTCGCCACCGGCAACGCGCCGCTGGGTTTCGTCGCGCTGTCGCAGGTGTTCGAGGACGGCGCGCTCAAGGGCGGCTCGGCCTGGATCGTGCCGGCCAAGCTGCACACCCCCATCCGCCAGGACGCCGTCGTGCTCGCCAAGGGCGCCGCCAACCCGGCGGCCAAGGCGCTGCTGGCGTATCTGAAGGGCGAGAAGGCGCGCACGGTGATCCGCGCCTATGGCTACCAGATCGCAGAATGATCTGAGCGCCTGGAGTGCCGACGATGCCGTTCAGCAGCGAAGACTGGGGCGCGATCCGGCTGACGCTGGAGCTGGCGACCGTGGTCACCGCGCTGCTGCTCGTCGTCGGCACGCCGATCGCGTGGTGGCTGGCGCGCACCCGCTCCTGGCTGAAGGGGCCGGTGGGCGCGGTCGTCGCGCTGCCGCTGGTGCTGCCGCCGACGGTGCTGGGTTTTTATCTGCTGCTGGCGATGGGCCCCAACGGCCCGGTCGGCGCGCTGACCGAGTCGCTGGGCCTGGGGCGGCTGCCGTTCACTTTCGCCGGGCTGGTCGTGGCTTCGGTCTTCTATTCGATGCCCTTCGTCGTGCAGCCGCTGCAGAACGCCTTCGAGGCGCTGGGCGAACGCCCGCTGGAAGCCGCGGCGACGCTGCGCGCCGGCCCGCTGGACACCTTCTTCAGCGTCGCCGTGCCGCTGGCGCGGCCGGGTTTCCTGACCGCGGCCATCCTCGGTTTTGCGCACACCGTCGGCGAGTTCGGCGTCGTGCTGATGATCGGCGGCAACATCCCCGAACGCACGCGGGTCGTCTCGGTGCAGATCTACGACCACGTCGAGGCGATGGAGTACGGCCAGGCCCACGTGCTGGCCGCCGGCATGGTGATCTTCGCCTTCGTCGTGCTGCTCGGGCTGTACACGCTGAACCCGACGCGGAGGCGGGCGTGAACGCCGGCCGGCCCGAAGCGCAGGCGGTGGCACGCGCCGCCGAGCCGCGCGCGCCGATCGAGGCCTGTTTCGAGGTCGACTACGCGGGCTTCCGGCTGCAGGCCGACCTGGCGCTGCCCGGGCGCGGCGTGACGGCGCTGTTCGGCCCCTCGGGCTCGGGCAAGACGACGCTGCTGCGTGCGATCGCCGGGCTGGAACACCACCGCGGCCGCCTCGTCGTCGGCGGCGACTGCTGGCAGGACGACGCGCGCGGCATCTTCGTGCCGACGCACAAACGTTCGATCGGCGTCGTCTTCCAGGAAGCGAGCCTGTTCGAGCACCTGACGGTGCGCGCCAACCTCGACTTCGGCCGCCGGCGCATCGCCGCGGCCGAGCGCCGTGTCGACTTCGACGCCGCCGTCGCGCTGATGGGCATCGGCCACCTGCTGGAGCGCAAGCCGGCGCGGCTGTCGGGCGGCGAACGCCAGCGTGTCGCGGTCGCCCGCGCGCTGCTGACCAGCCCGCGCCTGCTGCTGATGGACGAGCCGCTGGCGGCGCTGGACCAGGCGCGCAAGCGCGAGATCCTGCCCTACCTCGAACGCCTGCACGCCGAGCTCGACCTGCCGATGCTCTACGTCAGCCACGCGCCCGACGAGGTCGCGCGTCTGGCCGACCATCTGGTGCTGCTGGACGCCGGCCGTGTCGTCGCCAGCGGCCCGCTGGCCGAGACCATGGCGCGGCTGGACCTGCCGACGGCGCAGGCCGAAGACGCCGGCGTCGTCATCGACGGCCGCGTGCTGGCGCACGACCCGCACTACGGCCTGGTGACGATCGCCTTCCCCGGCGGCAGCGTGCAGGTCGCGCACGGCGCCGAACCCGCCGGCCGCCGGCTGCGGCTGCAGGTGCGCGCACGCGACGTCAGCCTGGCGCTGACGCCGCAGACCGACGGCTCGATCCTGAACCGCGTCGCCGCGGTCGTCGTCGCCGAGGCGCCGGCCGACACGCCCGCGCACGTGCTGCTGCGCCTGGACGCCGGCGGCACGCCGCTGCTGGCGCGCATCACGCGGCTGTCACGCGACCAGCTGCAGCTGGCGCCGGGGCGCGAGGTCTGGGCCCAGATCAAGGCCGTCGCGCTGCTCGCCTGAAGGCCAGACGATGAACACCCTGCCCGACCCGCTGCTGCTGGCGCTGCTGCACGACGACGTGCCCTGCGGCGACCTGACGACGCAGGCGCTGGGGCTGGCCGACGCCGCGCCAGCGCGGCTGGAGTTCCGCGCGCGCCAGGCGATGACGGTCTGCGCCGTCGAGGAGGCCGAGCGCCTGTTCGTGCTCGCCGGCGCGTCGGCGCGGCGTTTCGTCGCCAGCGGGCGCAGCGTCGCCGCCGGCGAACGCCTGCTCGCCGCGCAAGGCCCGGTGCCGGCGCTGCACACGGCCTGGAAGACGGCGCAGACCCTGGTCGAATGGGCCTCGGGGCTGGCGACGGCCACCGCCGCACTCGTCGCCGCCGCTCAGCACGACGGCCGCCGCGTGCCGGTGGCCTGCACACGCAAGACCGTGCCCGGCACCAAGTGGCTGTCGGCCAAGGCGGTGCGCGCCGGCGGCGCGACGCTGCACCGGCTGGGGCTGTCGGAGACGCTGCTCGTCTTCCCCGAACACCGGCTCTACCTGCGCGAGGCGCCGGCGGCCACGGTGGCGCGGCTGCACGCGGCCGAGCCCGAGAAGAAGCTGGTCGTCGAGGTCTGCAGCGGGGACGACGCGGCCGTCTGGGCCGAAGCCGGCGCCGACGTGCTGCAGCTGGAGAAGTTCAGCCCCGAGCAGGTCGCCGCCTGCCGCGAAGGCCTGGCGGCGCTGGCGCGCCGGCCGTTGCTGGCGGTGGCCGGCGGCGTGCGTGCCGACAACGCCGCGGCCTATGCGGCCGCCGGCGCCGACCTGCTGGTCAGCTCGGCCCCCTACACCGCGCCGCCTTGCGACGTGCGCGTCGAGTTCCATCCCGGCGACAGCGAGGTCGCCTAAGAAGGTGTGAAAGAACCCGCCATGCCCGCGTCGATCCGCCAAACGACCCCGAACGTGCGACGGCGCGACGACGTCTTGGCGCTGATCGCAGCGCGCCCGGCAGCGCCTCGGGGTCGCTTGTCGGCTCGCCCCTGCGGGACGGGGCACGCCGGGTTCTTTCACCCCTTCTGAGCACACAGGAGGATGCCGATGGCCCCGCCTCGAAGCGAGTCCCCGCCGCCCTGCTGCAGCCCGCAGCCGCCGGCCGACTGGAGCACGCTGCTGCCGCCCGACCTGCTGCCGCTGGTGGTGCAGCCGCTGCGCTGCGAACGTTTCGCCGACGACGAACTGCCGGCCGAACGCACGCTGGGTTATGCCGCCGACGGCAGCCCGAGCTTCTGCGTCAGCCGCCACCGGCTGCTGGCGCCGGCCTCCGACGACGACGAGGACTTCGTCGAGTCGACCGCGGTCAGCGAATGCACCACCGCCTGGCGGCTGCGCGACGGCGGCTGGCTGGTGCACCGCTCGGTGCTGAGCTTCGGCCAGTGCCCGCCGGCCGAAAACGCCAGCTACTACCTGACGGAGACCATGCCCCGATGAACCCGCACACCTTGTTCACCCGCCTGCGGGCCGCCGTGTTGCCGCTGCTGGCCGCCGTGACGCTGACGGCGCACGCCGAGCCGCCCATCGTCGCCGCCGGCGCCGGCTACAAACGCCCGGTGAGCGAGCTGGCGCAGGCTTTCGAGGCCCGCAGCGGCCACAAGCTGGAGCTTTCTTTCGGCAACATGGCCCAGGTGCTGACGCTTGCGGCCAGCAGCGGGCGCGTCGCGCTGATCCTCGGCGACCAGGCTTTCCTGGAAACGGCGCCGGTGCTGAAGGGCGCACGCCTGATCCCGGTCGGCGAAGGCCGGCTGGTGCTGGCCTGGGCCAAGGCGGCGCCGGCACCGGCGCGGCCTGAAAACGTCGCCGACCCGGTCTACGCGCGCATCGCCATGCCCGACCCGGCGCACGCGGTCTACGGCAAGGCGGCCAGCGAGTTTCTGCAGCGCAGCGGCCTGGCGGCGACGCTGCAGCCGCGGCTGATCACGGTGGCCACGGTGCCGCAGGTCTCGGCCTATCTGGCCAGCGGCGACGTCGACGCCGGCTTCATCAACCTGACCGACGCGCTCGGCATCCGCGAGCGCATCGGCGGCTGGCTGGCGGTCGACGGTGCGCTCTACTCGCCGGTGCGCATCGTCGCCGCGGTCGTGCCCGGCCACGAGCAGCAGGCCGAAGTGAAGGCGCTCGAAGCCTTTCTGGCGACGCCCGAGGCGCAGGCGTTGCTGCGCCGGCACGGGCTCTGAGCCGGCGTGGCGGGCGGCGCCGAACTCGCCGCCGCGCTCGCCGAGCCGGCGCTGCGTTCGGCGCTGGCGCTGTCGGCCCAGGTGGCGGCGCTGACGCTGCTGGTGCACGCGACGCTGGGCACCGCCTGCGCCGCCGCGCTGGCGCGGCGCGGCTGGC
>NZ_NRRU01000167.1 GCF_016583785.1 Rubrivivax gelatinosus
CGCGGCGCCGGCACGGCCTGCGCCGGCCGGGTGTCCGGCAAAGGCTCTTCGTCTTCGGCCCAGGGCTCGGCCTCAGGCCGGCGGCGCCGGGGTTCACGCTCAGGGCGAGGTGCCGGCAGCCAGCCCGGCGTGAAGGCGGCCGGTGTCTGCAGGCTGCCTACCCAGGCGGGCGTCAGTGGAGCGGCGGCGGCTTCGTGTGCCGGCGCCGCCGACGATGCCGGCGCCAGCGGCATCGGCTGGCTGAGTTCGGCGTGTTCGCTCGTCGCCCAGGCCGGCGGCGCGGCCGCGGCCGGCTGTGCGGGTGTCGAGCGCTGGGCGGCCTGCACCTCGGCTGCCGGCAGTGCCATGCCGGGCGCGGGCGCGTGGGCTGCAGCACCCGCAGCCGGCGCAGCCGGGCCGGTGGCGCCGGCCGCAGCGCTCCAGGCGGCGAGGCCGGGCAGACCGGTGGGCAGGACCTGCAGCGACATCGGCGCGCTCAGGCTTCGGCCGCGGCCAGCGCGAGCCCTTGTGCGTCCAGGCGCAGGCGTTCCGGCGCCAGCCCCAGCAGCTGCTGCAGGTAGGCACGCGCCGCCTGGCGCAGATGCGCCTGCGCGGCCTCGCCCTGCGTCGCCGCCGTCAGCCGCGACTCGTTGACGAGCACGCCGATCGCCGCCAGCTGCTCGACGAAACACTGGCGCTCGGCCAGCGTGCAGCCGGTCCAGGCGCTGGAGGAGCCCAGCAGCAGGCGGAACTGGCGCTCGACTCCGTCCAGCCGCTGCGCATCCGGCGCGGCGCCGTCGAGCGCGGCGAAGTTGGCCAGCGTGAAGTAGGCCGCCGCGAGGCCGGCGTCGTCGTCGCGCACGCCGGGCAGCAGCCGCGCCTGCACCGCCTGGCGGTAGTGCTGCAGGCAGCGTGTGTACAGCGCCAGCGCCGGGCCGCGTGCGGCGCTGCCGCCGCCGTGGCCCGCGGCCAGCGCGGCCGCGCCGGCCGAGCGTGCACTGCGTGCCACGCGCAGCGGCGGCTGCGTCTCGGCGGCCGCGCCGGCTTCGAGCAGCCGGCCGAGCAGGCGCTCCAGCAGTTCGGGCAGTTCGGCGGCCAGGCGTTGGCCGGCTTCGGCGGAGGCGGAGGTGGTCATCGCTTGGATGGGCTCAGAAGGTGTGAAAGAACCCGGCGTGCCCGCGACGGGGTGCAGCCGGGTGTCGGGCAAGGCGCGTCGCGCGGCCGGTACTCGATGTACCGGCAAGCGGCGCAACGCCGCCCGGCGCCCGGATGTGCCCCGTCCCGCAGGGGCGAGCCGACGAGCGGCCCCGAGGCGGTGCCGGGCGCGCTGCGACCAGCCCCGAGACGTCGCCGCGCCGTCGCGCGTTCGGGGTCGCTGGGCGGATCGACGCGGGCATGGCGGGTTCTTTCACACCTTCTCAGGTGGCCTCGTCGTCGTGCAGGCTGATGTCGGCGTGCTCGGCGCCGCGCGCGGCCAGGCGTTCGCGCAGGGCTTCGAGGCCGGCGGCGAGCGTCGCGCGTTCGCGGCTGTGCGCTGGCAGGCGCAGCTGCAGCTGCAACGGCTGGCCGGGCAGGGACGGCAGCGTCAGCGCCACGCCGGCCAGCGGCCCCGCGGCCGGGCCGAAGCTGAACTGCCAGTGCTGCAGGCCGCCGCTGTCGGCCGGGGCGAGCAGACCCGTCAGCGATGCGGCGAGTTCGGCGCGTGCGACCTCGCCGCGTGCCGCTGGCGTGCTGTCGACGCCAGTGAAGGCCGGCGGCGCCAGGCCGTGCAGCAGGCTGGCGGCGCTGAGCGTCTCGCCAGGTTCGGCCGGCGCGCGGGCTTGCGCGGGCGCTGCCGGCGGCTCGGGCGGTGTTTCGCTGTCACGCGGGCGGCGGCGCGCCGCGCGCTGCACCGCGGCGTCGAAGTCCCGGCGCTGGATGCCGGATGCCGGCGGCGTGCCGGCGTCGTCGCGGTTCGTCACGCTGCTCGGAGTCGGCTGGCAGGGGGGCGTGCTCGTCATCGGCGCGTGCGCTTCAAGCATGGGCCGCGGAGGCGGCAGCTTCGCCGCGACCCCGGTCGCTGCGGCTGTGCCTGCGCAGCGCCTCGACTGCCGCCCGGCGGCGCTGTCGCAGCGCCTGGCCTTGCGCCGCCTGCCAGGCGGCACGGTCCAGGCGGTAGTGGGCCGCGGGCCGGCCGTCGTAGGGCGCGAGGCCGAGCGCGCTGAAGCCCAGCGTGCGCAGCACCACGTCCACCGAACGGTGCTGCGGGTGGCAGACGGCTCGCACCTCGTCGCGCGCCAGCGTGTCGAAGGCTTGTGCCAGCAGCGCCTCGCCGCCTTCCAGCGCCAGGCCGCCGCCCCAGGCATCGGGCAGCAACCGGCAGCCGAGTTCGATGTGCTCGGGCTCGCCGCTCATCGGCATCAGGTTGAACCAGCCGCAGAAGCGCCAGGCCGGGCGTGCAAGCCAGTCCAGCGCCGCGGCCTCGAGTTCGCCGGCGGCGACGGCGGCACGCGCCTCGGCCAGGGCCGCGGGGTCGGGCGGGGTCGCACGCTCGGCATGCCACAGGCCCAGGCCCGGATGTGTCCGGTACCAGAGCTGCAGCCGCTGCACGAACTCGGCCGCCACCGCGGCGTCGTCCAGCGGCTGGTCGTCTACGAGCAGGGCGCGCACACGCGGCTCGCGGTGCATCGCGACCAGCGCCGGCACGTCGGTGGCAACGAAGCGGCGCAGGCGCAGCCGGGGCGTCTGCAGCAGCGGCGGGGGCAGGGCGATGAACACGCGGCAGTCTAGGCAGCGGCGTGCCGCTGCCACCCCTGGGGTCGATCCCGGGGCGGCGGTAAACGTCTGCAGCACGGCCGCGGCGTCCGGCCCGGGAGCGATCCGCACTGGCGCCGTCGGGGTGGCAGCATGAGCATCGCCGGGTCTGATCCGCAGGAGCGCGCCGTGAACCTCAGCCCGTCCAGCCTCGCCGTTGCCCGCGGCCAGCCCGCCGCCGTTGCCGCCGAGGCCGGCGTGAGGGTGCAGCGCGGCGACACGCTGGCGACGATCGCGCAGCGCCACGGCGTCGGCCTGCAGGCGCTGATCGACGCCAACCCGCAGCTGCGCAACCCCGACGTGATCCACCCCGGCGAGTGGCTGGCGCTGCCGGCCGCCGAGCGCAGCGTCACGGTGAAGCCGGGCGACACGCTGGCGTCGATAGCGTCGCGCCACGGCAGCAGCGTAGCCGCGATCGTGCGCGCCAACGGCCTAGCCAACCCGAACCGGATCTTCCCCGGCGACGTGCTGCGCCTGCCGGGCAGTGCCGCGCCAGCGACGACGCCCGCGGCACCGGCCACGCCTGCGGCGCCTGCGGCGCCTGCCGCGCCGGCGCTCGCCGCCGGCCGCCTGCCCGACACCACCGCGCTGGACGAGGCCGGGCGCTATGCGCTCTACGCCGCTCAGGTCGAACGTTTCGGCGACGCCGCCGCGCGCCAGGACCTGGCCGACGGCCGCCGAGTCATCCTCGCGCTGCGCCAGGACACCGACACCCGCGCCGCCCAGGGCCGCGGCGTCTACGACGACCGCATGGTCGTGCTCTGGCAGGGCGCCGACGGCACGCACCACGCCGTCGAGCTGCGTGCCAACACCGAGCCCTCGGGCCAGTACGAGCCCGGAGGCCCGTATGCGCGCCGCGCGGTCGGCGGCGACTTCAACGGCGACGGCCGCGGCGACCAGGGCCGGCTCGTCGAAGGCACCTACAGCCACACGCGTGGCAGCTTCATCGGCGCCACGGCGCTGATGGCCGGCAACGACCAGGTCACCGAACGCGACACCAACCACGACGGCCGCTTCGACGAAGGCGTGCGCACGGCGCGCGGCGGCTACGGCATGCACATCCACGTCGGCGGCGATAGCAACACAGGGTCGGCGGGCTGCCTGACGCTGCCGCCGGCCGAACACGCGCGGCTGTTCGACGCGCTGGGCACGCAGAACAGCGTGCGCACCGTGCTCGTCGACACCCAGCGGCTGGGTGGCGAGGCGCCGGCGGCCGCGGCACCGGCCGCTCCCGCGGCGACGCCGCAGCGCACGCTGAGCGACGCCGACTGGCAGCGTGCCGCCACGACGCTGGGCGTCGACGTCGCCGCGATCCGCGCCGTCGCGCAGGTCGAGGCGCCGGGCAGCGGTTTCCTGGCCGACGGCCGCCCCAAGATCCTGTTCGAGGCCCACGTCTTCGGCCGCCGCACCGGTGGCGAATACAACACCAGCCACCCCGACATCTCCAGCGCCCGCTGGAACCGCAGCCTCTACGTCGGCGGCGCCGGCGAGTACCCGCGGCTGGAGCAGGCCATCGCGCTGGACCGCACCGCGGCGCTGGAGTCGGCCTCCTGGGGGCGCTTCCAGATCATGGGCTTCAACCACCAGGCCGCCGGCTACACCGACGTCGAGAGCTTCGTGCAGGCGATGCAGCAGGGCGAAGGCCGCCAGCTCGACGCCTTCGTCAGCTTCATCCAGGCCGACCCTGCCATGCACCAGGCGCTGCGCGAGCACGACTGGGCCGGCTTCGCGCGGCGCTACAACGGCGAGGGCTACGCCGCCAACCAGTACGACACGCGCATGGCCGAAGCCTGGACGCGTTTTTCGAACTGAGAGGGTGCCCTCGCGCCTTCTGGCGCCGTTGCAACCGGATGCTGGCCGCGGCGGCGGCCGGCGCTATCGTCGGCCCATGAAGCTGCTGCATCTTCTGTGCGGCGCGTTGCTCGCGATGGCGGCTGGCGCCGCGGCGGCCGCGCCTTACGACCCGCCCTACGAGGTGCCGGCCGCGGCCGCGGCCGCGGTCGACGAGGCGGCGCTGCGCACGCTGCTGCCCGCCGGCGCGCAGTTGCTGCACGGCCCGCTGCTGCTGCCCTTCGGCGCCCACGAACGCGGCTGGCTGCTGGCGCTGCGCACGGCAGAGCCGGCCGGCGGCGTCGCCGTCTGGTATCTGATGCCGCGCCCGGGCGACGCGGCGCACTGGCGGCTGCTGCGCCTGCGTGACCCGGAACCGGCCGACGCCTTCTTCGACATCGAGCTGCGCGCCGCCTTTGCCGCCGGCCCTGCGGGCGCACGCGACCTGGTGCTGCTTGAGCGCTACACACGCGCCGCGCCGGCGGGTGGCGAACGCCACGACACGGCGCGTGTGCTGCGCCGCGACGGCGACGGCGTGCGCGCCGTGCCCGAGCTGCAAGCGCTGCTCGACGGCGTGGCCGACGCCGCCGAGGCGCGCCGCCGTCTGGCGCCGGCCTACGAACGGCTGCTGCCGAAGGTGACAGGCGAGCTGGCGGCGGCTTTCGCCTCGCTGCCGGTCGAGGTCGTCGACCTGACGCGGCTGGAGCGATTGCAGCGGCTGCAGCCCGGCCACCCGCTGTACGAGGTGTACGACGCCGCCAACGGCTACCTCGCGCTGCGTGGCGACGGCGGCCGACCGGGCTACGTCGCGGCGCTGTTCCGCCACGCCGAAGGCGGCGCCGTCGTCGCCGTGCAGCAGCGCTGGCCCGAGGCGCAGCGCACGCGTTTCCTGCGCCGCGATGGCGATTCCTGGAGCGAGGTCACGGCGACGCTGCTGCCCGCCTGGCGCGAGGACGACGACTGCACGCTGCCGCGGCGCGGGCGCACGATCGCCTGCGCCGACGGGCGCCGCTGGGCCTGGACCGGCACGGGCTTCCAGCCGGCCGCACGCTGAGACCGCTCAGCGCGCGGTGTCGTGCCAATAGGCCATCGCGTCGCCGCGCAGCCCTTCCTCGACCAGACGGCGCAGCGGGTTCAGCAGGCGCTGCGCCGGGTCGTCGGCGTGCTGGAAGCGGTGCACGACGAGGTCTTCGACGTCGAGCACGAAAGGCGTCGTGTGCGTGCCCACCGGGTCGGCCAGCAGCACGATGCGGCGTGCGCTGGGCATGCCGTCGGCGAGGTTCTTCGCGTCCCGGTCCAGGCCCCAGCGCCAGTCCGGGTTGCCGCGGCGGATCAGTTCGCCGAGCAGGATCGCCAGGTCCAGCAGCATCGAGAAGACGATGTCGTCGCCGCTGCGGCGGCTGTCCAGCCAGCGCGCGAGGCCACCCTCGGCCGGCAGCGCGGGCCACTGGGCGAGCGCCCAGCGCTGCAGCTCGTCGGCGAGCGCGGCGGCGTGTGCCGACGGGTCGGCCAGCGCCGCCCGGGTGTCGATGCCGGCGACCTCGTGCAGCAGCGCCGAGACCTGCTGCAGCCGCTGCGGCAGGACCTGTTCGAAGTAAGCGAGGTTTTCCGCCGCCTGGGCGGGGCTCAGTGCCGTGCCGGGGCCGGCGTGCGGCGCCTCGTAGGGCGGGTAGGCGCGCAGCCTTGTGGCGAGCGTGTCGCCCGGCCGGGGTTCGCGGCGGCGCGTGAGCCAGTCGAACATGCGCGTCCGGGCCACCGGCGGCCCGCCTCGGGTCAGAACCAGCTGCGCACTGTATCGAAGACGCCGCGGCCGGCGGCGTCGCCCGCCAGCGCACCGCCGATGCCGCCGATGAGGCCGCCCACGACGGTGCCGACGCCCGGAAAGATGGCCGTGCCCAGCGCCGCGCCGGCCCCGGCACGGCACTGAGCCCCGCCCAG
>NZ_NRRU01000168.1 GCF_016583785.1 Rubrivivax gelatinosus
GGCTGGGGCCGCGCAGCTCGGGGGGGTGGGCCGGTGGCGGCACGCGACGTCACGGACGCTTCACGGCGCCTGGATAGCGTGCGCCGCCAACCACCTGAAGGAGGAGCGTCCATGCACAAACAGGCAACGGCCCTTGCGGCCGCCATCGCCGCGCTGCTGGCCACACCGGCCAGCGCCGGCGTCGTGATCAGCCAGATCTACGGCGGCAACGGCAACGCGTTCGCGAACGATTACGTCGAGCTGTTCAACAACGGCCGCAGCGCGGTCGACCTGAGCGGCTGGTCCGTCCAGTACGCCAGCGCCACCGGCACGGGCAGCTTCGCCAGCAACGGCGTCACGCTGCTGTCGGGCACGGTGCAGCCCGGGCATTGGTACCTGGTTCAGCTGCGGGGCAGCAGCGCCGGCGCCACGCTGCCGACGTACGACGCGCTCGGCAACTCCGACATGTCGGGCAGCAACGGCAAGGTCGCGCTGGTCGACACCGCCACCGGCCTGGCCTGCAACGGCGGCTCCACCGCCTGCAGCGCCGAACAGCAGGCCCACCTGGTCGACCTGGTCGGCTACGGCAGCGCCAACTTCTACAAGGGCAGCGGCGCCGCACCTGCGGCCAGCAGCAGCACCGCGCTGCTGCGCAAGACCGGCGGCTGCACCGACAGCGGCAACAACGCCAGCGACTTCGTCACCGGCACCCCGGCCCCGCGCAACAGCGCGACGGCGGCGGTGCTCTGCTCGAGCGGTGGCGGCGACGACGGCGGCACGGTGGTGTCGCGCCGCATCGACGAGATCCAGGGCAGCGGCGAACAAAGCCCGCTGCTGGGTCAGACGGTCACGACCTCGGGCGTCGTCACCAAGCTGACGAACAACGGCTTCTTCCTGCAGGACCCGGCGGGCGACGGCAACCCGGCGACATCCGACGGCCTCTTCGTCTTCACCAGCAGCGCGCCCAGCGGCGTCGCCGCCGGCCAGCTGGTGCAGCTCACCGGCAAGGTGGCCGAGTTCGCCGCCGGCAGCGGCAGCGTCACCCAGCTCACCGGCCCGAGCGCGATCAGCGTGCTCGGCAGCGGCAGCATCACGCCGGTGGCGCTGACGCTGCCGGTCTCCGGTGGCCTGGAGCGCTACGAAGGCATGCTGGTCACGCTGGCCGGCCCGCTGACGGTGGACCAGAACTACTACCAGGCGCGCTACGGCCAGCTCACGCTGTCGGCCGGCGGCCGGCTGGAGACGCCGACCAACCGCTATCGCCCCGGCACCCAGGCCCAGGCGCTGGCGGCCGAGAACGCGGCACGCCGCATCGTGCTCGACGACGGCAGCTCGGCTCAGAACGTCAACCCGACGCCGTACACCGGCCCGAACGGCGCGCTGCGCGGCGGCGACCTGATCGGCTCGATCACCGGCGTCGTCGACTACGGCCTGTCGACCTCGACCAGCGGCGCCAGCGCGGCCAGCGACTACCGCATCCTGCCGCTGGACGCGGCCGCGCTGCGCTACACGATCGCCAACCCGCGGTCGGCCTCGGCGCCGGCGGTCGGCGGCAATCTGAAGGTGGCCAGCTTCAACGTGCTGAACTACTTCACCACCTTCACCAACGGCGCCACCGCGGGCGGCCAGACCGGCCAGGGCTGCAGCCAGGGTGGCGTCGTCTCGGCGTCCAACTGCCGCGGCGCCAACAGCCTGACCGAGTTCCAGCGCCAGCGGGCCAAGATCGTCGAGGCGCTGGCCGCGCTCGATGCCGACGTCGTCGGCCTGATGGAGATCCAGAACAACGGCACGGTCGCGGTGCAGAACCTCGTCGACGCGCTGAACCAGCGGGTCGGCAGCGGCAGCTACGCCGCGGTGCCCGAGCCGGCCGCCGGCAGCGGCAGCGACGCGATCAAGGTGGCGATGATCTACAAACCGGCACGTGTCGCCCGCGTCGGCGCGCCCGCCAGCGACACCGCCGCGGTGAACAGCCGCCCGCCGCTGGCGCAGACCTTCGCGCCGGCCAACGGCGAACGTTTCACCGTCGTCGTCAACCACCTGAAGAGCAAGAGCAGCTGCCCGGCCGCCGGCGACGCCGACGCGCCCGGCAACCTCGACAGCGGCGACGGCCAGGGCTGCTGGAACGCGCTGCGCGTCTCGCAGGCCGACCAGCTGCGGCGCTTCGTCGCTCAGCTGCAGGCGGCCAGCGCCAGCAACGACGTGCTGCTGGTCGGCGACTTCAACGCCTATGCGAAGGAAGACCCGGTGTTCCAGTTCACCGGCAGCGGCTACGTCGACGAGGTCGGCCGCTTCGGCAGCTTCGGTTACTCCTACGTCTTCGACGGCGCCGCTGGCCGCCTCGACCAGGCGATCTCCACCGCAACGCTGTCGCCCAAGGTCGCCGGCGCGGCGCACTGGCACATCAACGCCGACGAGTCGCTGGCGCACGACTACAACCTCGAGTTCAAGCAGCCGGCCTGCGCGACCTGCGCGCCCGATCCCTACGCCGCGACGCCGTACCGCTCGTCGGACCACGACCCGGTGGCCGTCGGCCTGAACCTGGTGAAGACGATCACCGCGTCGCCCACCAGCACCAGCGTCACCGGCACGCCGGGCGACGACTTCATCGTCAGCGGCGCCGGCCGGCGCACGCTGACCGGCGGTGGCGGCCGCGACACCTTCGTCTTCAGCGCCGGTTTCGCCGGTGGCGCGACGATCACCGACTTCGCGCCGGGCGACGACCGCATCTCCTTCGCCGAACTGCTGCGCAGCCTGCGCGTGCCGTCGACCGACCCGATCGGCCAGGGTTACCTGAGCTGCTCGGCCTCGGGCGCCGACGCGCTGCTGGCCATCGACCCCGACGCTGCCGGCCCCGCCGCCGCGCGCCCGATGGTGCTGGTCAAGGGCCGCTCGTGTGCCGAGCTGCTGAAGGCCTCGAACTTCCTCTTCTGAACCCGGAGACCTGGATGACCCGCCAACTCTTGTCCGCCGTGGCCCTCGCGGCCACGCTGTTCGCCGGCCTAGCCGCGCCCGCGCAGGCCGCGCTCTACCGTATCGACGGGGTCGTCGATTCCGGCTCGCTGGCCGGCACCGCCTTCAGCGGCAGCCTCGGTTTCGACGACCCGGTCGCCGGTTTCGACGGCAGCGTCGACCTGACCGGCTTCACGCTGGACTTCGCCGGCCACACCTACTCGCTGGACATGGCCGACGCCGGCAGCCTGCCGGTGGCCTGGTTCTCGGCCGGCAGCCTGCTGGGCGTGGACCTGCTGTTCAGCGGCGGCGACCCGCTGTCGCAGCCGCTGCTGGCGCTGGTGGCCGGCTTCACCGAAGCCAGCCAGGCCTTGCTGGCCTACGACACCACCGGTCTCGGCACCGAAGGCTACGGCAGCGTCGTGTTCACGGAGGTGACGCAGGACGTGCCGGAGCCGGCCAGCGCGGCGCTGGTGATGGCCGCGCTGGCCGGGGCGGCGCTGGCGCGCCGCCGTCGCCAGACCTGAGCGCTTACTTGCGCGCCGCGATCGCCTTCTCGGCGGCGCCGACAAGCTCGGCGCCGATCTGCGCCTTCCACTTGTCGTAGACCGGGCGCGTGGCCTTGACGAAGGCCACGCGTTCGGCCGGCGTCAGCTGCGTCACGGTGACGCCGTGGGCGCCGATTTCCTTCAGCAGCGGGTGCCCGGCCTCGACCAGGCCCTTGCGCGCGATCGCCACTTCTTCCTTGCCGGCGTCGACCGCCGCCTGGCGCACGATGGCCTGGTCGGCCGGCGTCCAGCTCTTCCAGACGTCCTTGTTGACGACGAAGATCAGCGGGTCGGCGACGTAGCCCCAGAGCGTCAGATGCTTCTGGCCGACGGTATGCAGCTTGGCGGCGGTGAAGATCGACAGCGGGTTCTCCTGGCCGTCGACCGCGCCCGAAGCCAGCGCCGGCTGGGCGTCGGCCCAGCTCATCTGCGTCGGGTTGGCGCCCAGCGCGCTGAAGGTGTCCAGGAACAGCGGCGAGCCGACGACGCGGATCTTCAGGCCCTTCAGGTCGGCCGGCGACTTGATCGGGTGCTTGCTGTTGCTGATCTCGCGGTAGCCGTTTTCGCCCCAGGCCAGCGGCAGCGCGCCGGCTTTGTCGATCACCTGGAACAGCTGCTTGCCGACCTCGCCCTGCGTCAGCGCGTCCAGCGCCCGGTAGTCGGGCAGCAGGAAGGGCAGCGAGAACAGGTTGAGCTGCCTGATCTGCGGCGACCAGTTGATCGTCGAGCCGATCGCCAGGTCGATGACGCCCTGGCGGATGGCGGCGAACTCGCGTGTCTGGTCGCCCTGCACGAGCGCGGTGCCCGGGTAGAGCTTGATGTTGATGCGGCCCTGCGTGCGTTCGCGCACGAGCTTCGCCCAGATCTCGCCGCCCTGGCCCCAGGGGAAGGCGGGGCCTAGCACCAGGCTCATCTTGTATTCGGCCTTGTAGCCAGCCGGCAGCGGCGCCTGGGCGTTGGCCAGGCCGGCGGCGGCCAGCGCGCAGGCGGCCAGCGTGAACTTCAGGAACGTGCGTTTCATCGTCTTCTCTCCTCGTTTAATAACCCAGCTGCCGCGGCAGCCACAGCGCGAGATCGGGCCAGACGATGACCGCGACCATCACCATGAACATCGCCAGCAGGAGCCAGCCGACCCAGCGCACGGTCTCCTCCATGCGCACCCCGGCGATGCGGCAGGACACCATCAGGTTCACCGCCAGTGGCGGCGTGAACTGCCCCAGCGCCACCTTCAGCGTCAGCAGCACGCCGAACCACACCGGGTCCCAGTGGTAGTGGTTGGCGATCGGCATCAAGAGCGGCACGAAGATCAGGAAGATCGACACGCCGTCCAGGAACATGCCGACGACGATCAGCATCAGGATCAGGAGCGCCAGCACGCCGTACTCGCCCAGGCCCGAGTTGACGATGGCGTTCGTCACCGGGTCGATCAGCCCCAGCGTCGACAGCGAGTACGCGAAGATGCCGGCCAGTGCCACGACGAGCAGGATCACCGCCGACAGCTCGCCCGACTCGCGCAGGATGACGACCAGGTCGCGCAGCCCGATCGTGCGGTGCACGACGACGCCGACGAACAGGCCGTAGAAGACGGCGACGACGGCGGCCTCGGTCGGCGTGAACCAGCCGGCGCGCATGCCGCCGAGGATCAGCACCGGCGCGAACAGGCCCCAGCTCGCTTCGCGCAGGCTGGCCCAGAAGGGCGGGCGCGGCAGCGCCGCTTCGGCCGCGCCCATGCCGTGTTTGCGCGACAGCCACACCGCCGGCACGATCAGCGCGATGCCGGCGAGCACGCCCGGGATCATGCCGGCGGCGAACAGCGCCGGCACCGAGGCGCCCGAGACCAGCACCGAATAGACGATGAAGGCGACGCTGGGCGGGATCAGGATGTCGGTGGCCGCGGCCGCGCCGACGATGCTGGCCGAGAACGCCGCCGGGTAGCCGGCTCGCGCCATCGCCGCGATCATCACGCCACCCACCGCGGCGGCGTTGGCCGGGCCCGAGCCCGAGATGCCGCCGAGGAACATCGCGACCACGATCGCCACCAGCGGCAGCATGCCGGGGCCGCGGCCGACGATGGCGATGGCGAAGTTCACCAGCCGCAGCGCGACGCCCGAGCGGTCGAAGATCGAGCCGACGAGCACGAACATCGGGATCGCCAGCAGCGGGTACTTGCCGAGTCCGGCGAAGAAGTTCTGCGGCACGGCCAGCAGGCCGAACCACTGCGTGTCCCAGTTGGCCAGCGCGATCGCCGCGGTGCCGGCCAGGCCGAGCGCGGCGCCGATCGGCACGCCCAGCAGCATCAGCGCGATGAAGGCGACGAAGAGCAGGGTGCCGATCATGGCCGCTCCTGGCGCCCGCGGCGGATGAACAGGCCGATCGCACGCCCGGCGATCGCCAGCGACAGCAGCGGCAGCCAGATCGAGTACCACCACTGCGGCACGCCGATCGCCGGCGAGGTTTCCTCCCACTGGATGTGGTCCCAGACGACACGCGCGCTGAGCACCGCCATGATCGTGAACAGCAGCGCCACCATCAGCGCGCCGAAACGCGCCAGCGCCCGCTGGCGCGACGCGGGGCCGCTGTCGGCGAAAGCCTCGATGCGGATGTGGCGGTTGCGCGCGACCGCCGCCGAGCCGGCGACCAGCGCCAGCACGATCATCAGGAAGACCGAGATCTCCTCGGTCCAGGCGAAGGACTGGTTGCTGAAGTAGCGCACCAGCACGTTGGCGAAGGTGATCAGCGCGAGCGCGGCCATCACGGCCACGGTGAGCCAGTCCTCGATCTTCAGCGGCACGGCCGTTTTTTCATCGGGCGTGGCAGGGGCGGGCGGCAGTTCGGATGGCGAGGACATCGGGGTTGCGCGGCGAAGGGGAGAAGGCGACACGAAGGTCGCACGCCGGGTACGCGAGCGCGGTTCGCGCTGCAAGCGGCCTGGCGGCGGCCGGTGGGCCGCGGCGGGGAGAAGGGG
>NZ_NRRU01000169.1 GCF_016583785.1 Rubrivivax gelatinosus
GCCGCATCGCGCCCGCTTCCTCCCACTGAAAGAGTGCAGAACATGAGCAAGCTCACGGATACCAAGGCCGGCCGCCACGACGCGTCCGCGCCGGAAACCACCGCTTCCGCCAAAGGTGCCTCGAATCCCAACCGCCGCCGCATGCTGGCGCAGGCCGGCGGCATGGCCGGCCTGATGGCCGCGCTCAGCGCCTCGGCACCGGCCGTCGCGGCCGCGCCGAAGAGGCGCATCGTCGACATCTCGATGGCCATCGAGAACGACAAGCCCTCGGATCCCCCGGGCCTGGGCCCGAAGATCGTCTACCGCGGCCACACCGAGATGGCGCAGCTGATGGCCAGCTCTTTTCCCGGGCTCAAGCCCGAGGATCTGCCGGGCGGCGAAGGCTGGGCGATCGAGGAGGTGACCCTCAACACCCACAACGGCACCCACCTGGACGCGCCTTACCACTATCACTCGACGATGGACGGCGGCAAGCGCGCGCTGACCATCGACGAGGTGCCGCTGGACTGGTGCATGCGCCCCGGCGTCAAGCTCGACTTCCGCCACCTGCCCGATGGCCACGTCGTCACGGCAGCGCAGGTCGAGGCCGAACTCGCGCGCATCGGCCACAAGCTGAGCCCGCTGGACATCGTGCTGGTCAACACCTCGGCGGCCGCCAAGTACGGTTCGATGACGTATGTCGACAGCGGCTGCGGCATGGGGCGCGAGGCGACGATGTACCTGCTCGAGCGCGGCGTGCGCGTCACCGGCACCGACGCCTGGAGCTGGGACGCGCCGTTCAGCTTCACCGCCAAGCGCTACGCCCAGACACAGGACAAGAGCCTGATATGGGAAGGCCACTTCGCCGGCATCGACATCGGCTACTGCCACATGGAGAAGCTGCTGAACCTCGAGTCGCTCCCGGCCACCGGCTTCGAGGTCGTGTGCTTCCCGGTGAAGGTCCGCGGTGCATCGGCCGGCTGGACGCGCGCCGTCGCGATCCTGGCCTGAGGACGGGCGACGGACATGTCCGCAGAACTTCTCTCCCGCCGCCTGCCTGGCACCTGGGTGCTGGACTCGTTCAGCCTGGACGACGAGCAGGGCCCGCAGGTCTACCCCATGGGCCGGGCGGCGCTGGGCTACGTCAGCTACGGGGCCGACGGCTGGATGTCGTTTCAGATCTCGGTCAGCGAGCGCCGCCGCTACGACGAGCCGACCCAGGACGGCGGCAGCGTCGAGCAGACGGTGGCCGCAGCGCGCAGCTACCTCGCGTACGCCGGGCCTTACACCGTTGACGAGGCGCAGCGCACGGTCTCGCAGAAGATCCTGCAGTGCCTGATCCCGAACTGGGGCGGTGACGTGCACACGCGCCACGCGACGCTGGACGGCGACCACGGCCTGGTGCTGCGCAGCGACCCGTTCCCGATGGGCGACCGGATGCACCGCGTGGTGCTGCGCTTCCAGGCGCGCCAGGCGACGCCGCTGACGAGCTGAGGCACCGGCGCGGGGCCGGTTCACCGCGCCCCGCGCCGCCAGGCGGCACACGAGATCGCGATCGACTCGCTCACGCTTCGGTGCGGGGGCGCGTGTACGGCTGTGCCCGAAGAACGGCTGCCCCGGCACATCACCGAGGAATCGACATGAGAACGAACCGAGGACTCCAGTGGGCACCGCGCGAAAGCGTCGGCTCGCGCCGCGGCGCCCGTGTCTTCGACACCGGTGGCCCGCAGGTGCCGGCCCTGGGCGCCGCGCACATCGGTGACAAGTCGGGCCCGGCATGCGGCCCGGCCGCGGCGGTGAACTTCAGCCAGAGCAACTGGAGGATCTCCGGCGTCCAGGCCAAAGAGTTCGGCCGCCTGACGGCGGGCGTGCTGCGCACTGCGCGCGACGTCGAGTCGATCGCCGACGTCAGCTTCCTCAACACGCACGTCGGCACCAACATCAAGCCCGGCCGCGGAACCGTGACGGCCCCGGTGGCCGACAGCCGCCAGCGCCCCGACCTTGGCTACAGCCATGCGCTCGGCCCGTGCACCGACGTCTATCCCCGGGTGATGAACGACCGCTTCACCGGCCCGGAAAGCCGCGACTCCGACGGCCCGGCCGGTCGTGACGACGAGACCTCCTGACGGGTGAGCCGCATGTATTCCGACGAAACCGCCGTCCCTGTCGAGTCGCGGCGTACCGAGTGCCCGCCGGTGGCCGCCGCGCTGCACGACGCGCTGCTGAGCCGCTGCCGCAGCCTGGAACCGCTCGCCACCGCGGTTGTCTACCCCGGCAGCGAGCCGGCCCTGCGTGCCGCGGTCGACGCGGCCCAGGCGGGCTTGATCGAGCCGGTGCTGGTGGGGCCGGCACGCGAGACGCGTGCGCTGGCCGCCTGCCACGGGCTGGCGATCGACGGCTGGCGCATGGTCGATGCCGGCTCGCCGAAGGACGCAGCCGAAGCGGCGGCCCGCTTGGCGCGCAACGGCGAGGTCGGCGCGCTGATGAAGGGCGCGCTGCACACCGACGAGCTGATGAGCGCGGTGGTGCGACGGGACAGCTTGCTGCGCACCGCGGCACGCATCAGCCACGTCTTCGTGATGCACGTGCCGACCTATCCGCGCGCGCTGCTGATCACCGACGCCGCGATCAACATCTCACCGTCGCTGGAGGACAAAGCGCACATCCTCCAGAACGCGATCCACCTGGCGCAGGTGCTGGGCGTGGCGACGCCCAAGGTCGCGATCCTGTCGGCCGTGGAGACGCTGAACCCGAAGATCCCGTCAACGCTGGAAGCCGCGGTGCTGTGCAAGATGGCCGAGCGCGGCCAGATCACCGGCGGCGTGCTCGACGGCCCTCTGGCCTTCGACGACGCGATCTCGGCCGAAGCAGCGCGCACCAAGGGCATCACGTCGCCGGTGGCCGGGCAGGCCGACATCCTGCTGGTGCCCGACCTCGTGGCCGGCAACATGCTCGCCAAGCAGCTGAGCTTGCTGGCCAACGCCGACGCCGCCGGCATCGTGCTCGGCGCCAAGGTGCCGGTGATCCTGACCAGCCGTGCCGACAGCCTGCGCTCGCGCCTGGCCTCCTGCGCGATCGCCTCCCTGATGGCTGCCGCGCGTCGCGCGGGCTGAGGAGCCGGCCATGGCCAGACATGCCGCCAGCCTGGTGCTCGACGCCGGCTCGTCGAGCCTGAGGTTCCCGTTCTTGCGCGACGACCCGATGCGCGCGCCGCTGCAGCCGGTGTTCGGCGGGCAGGTGTCGGGCATCGCCGCCGTGTTCGAAAGCGTCTGAAGCCGCGTTCGCGGCAGGAGCAACATCGTGTTCATCGACGACGACAAGACCCTGAGCGACATCGAGACCGAACTGGCGTGCCTGTGCTTGGCGCTCGGCATCGACTGGGCTGACGAGACGCGGGTGCGAACGCTTGCCCGGGAGGTGCTGGCGCAGTGGAAGACCGGCGCACCGGCGCCGCGGCCTCACGCCGACCGGCACCTCATGCCGCGCTGCACGCGTCCGGCCTGATCGGCCAGCCCCCCCGTTAGCCACGCATCCATCCGGCACTCGGCACCGCCCGCCTTCACCGCGAAAACGACAAGGCCACCCGAAGGTGGCCTTGTCCGCCGCGTCACGCGGCCGAAGAGCTGCGGGCCTCGAGGGCCGCCCGCGGCCGTCTCGTTTACTGGCTCAGGTCGACGCGATAGACGGTGTAGCTGCCGGTGCCGCTGTTGACGCCGTTGTCGTCGGCCCGGTAGACGCTGACGTTCGCCAGCCCCGCTGCCTGCGCCACCGCCAGTTCGCCCTTGCCTGACTTGAACAGCACGTTGCCGGCGGTCGTGACCTTCGTGAACTGCCAGCTGCGTGCGGCGCCGTCGCTGGTACGAACCAGGTTCTGACGCGCCTTGACGTAGTTCAGCACCACTTCGCGGTTGGCGTCGGGCGCGGCCCAGACGATGTCGAACTTCTTGCCGGTGCCCAGGATGTACGGGGCGCTGGAGTTGGCGCGGTAGTTGTTCGTGGCGACGATGAACTCCTGCGCCGCATCGATAGGCTGGCCCTTGTAGCGCAGGTTCTTGATGCGCTCGCCGCCCTGGCTCGGGTCGTTGACGTTGTAGCGCGCCTGGGTGACGTCGATCTCGTAGCTGATGTCCGGCGAGGTGAAGACGTCGTAGTTGTAGCCCGGGAAGGACGAGCCGGTCTGCACGCCCGTCTTGCTGTCGTTGAGCAGCCACTGGTCCTCGGTCTTCGCCGGGTCGATGCGGTTGAAGCGCCCGGCGGCGTTCTCCAGCCACAGCTTGATCTGCGCGCCGGTGACCTTCACCGCGTTGATCGTGTTGTTGTCGTAGAGGTAGAGGTCGGCGGCGGCGGCGACGGTGAGCGATCCCGCCTTGACGTCGGTGTAGTCGGTGCTGCTGCCATAGCCGGCCTTGAACGGCGCGGTGACCGACAGCACCGGCAGCGCGGCGTACTGCGGCAGGTTCTTCTTCACGTAGTTCGCCACGTGCTCCTGCTGCGCCTGGTTGACCACCTGCAGCGCCGTCGAGTCGCCGAGTTCGGCGAACATCGAGTTCATGCGGAAGTCGCTGCTGCCGATAGGCGAGGCCACGTAGGCGCGCGTCTTCTCGTGCAGGGTCGCGACCGCTTCGACGACGGCGCTGTCGCTGGCCACGTAGGTGCTCGGGTTGCTGCCGGTCTGGATCGTGCGCACTTCGACCGCGGTGTTCCCGGTGTCGACCGACCACTTGTGCGCCGTGCCGTCCCACTTCAGCGCGTACTTGATGACGCCCAGCGCCTTGCCCCAGGAGCTGGCCATCACCGCGGGCACGCCGTTGACGGTGCCCTTGGTGTTGTCCGCGCCCTCGAAGGTGTAGGCCGGCTTGGCGCTGCGGTCGGGGAAGGTGTTGTGCTCGTGGCCCATCACGATGCCGTCGATGCCCGGCACGTCCTTCGTGATGTAGTAGCCGGGGTTCTCCATGTTCGCCGCGTAGCCGCCGGCGTTCATGCCGCCGTGCAGCAGCACGAACACCAGATCCGCGCCCTTGCGGCGGATCTCGGGCACGTACTTCGCGGCGGTATCGCGCCCGTCCTGCGTGCTGACCTTGCCGTCGAGCTTGTCCTTGTCCCAGTTCAGGATGCCGGGCGTGGTGATGCCCAGCACGCCGATCTTGATCGGGTGCGTCACGGTCGTGCCGTCGGCCTGCTTGGCCGTCAGCTGGCGTTCGAGGATGACGTAGGGCTCGACCAGCGGCTTGCCGGTCTTCAGGCTGGTGACGTTGGCCGTGACGATCGGGAATCCCGGGCCCTTGTCCTTGGAGCCGACCTTCGGGTCGACGCCGTCGACTTCCAGCCCGCCACCCAGGATCTGGCTCAGGTAGGGCAGGCCGAAGTTGAACTCGTGGTTGCCCAGCGTGCCGGCGTCGTACTTCAGCGTCGCCATCGCCTTGTACATCGTCAGCTGCTCGGTGGGCGCCAGCGGCTGCACCTGCGCCTCGTAGCTGCCCAGCACCGTGCCCTGGATCGTGTCGCCGTTGTCGACGAGCAGGGTGTTGCCGAACTCCTGGCGCGCCTGGCGGATCAGCGTCGCCGTGCGCTCCAGGCCGACCCCGTCGTCTGCCTTGTCGGAGTAGTAGTTGTAGCTGCGGGCGTAGTAGTGCAGGTCCGTCGTTTCCAGCAGCGCCAGCTCGGCGGAGGCGTCCGGCGTCGGGGCCGGGTCATCGTCGCTGCCGCAGGCCGTCAGCGCCAGCAGCGCGCCGATCAGCAGGAGCTTGTGCGGTGCGATGCCGCCACGACGCGCGCTCGATGGTTCTCTGAACAATGTCTACTCCTGTGGAGATATTTTGAGAACCGTTAATTCTTCCGACCGGTCTTAACAGCGCTGTGACCGGTGCGTGTCAGGACCGGCAGGCGGGGTGGGTGGCGGCGCTGCGCCGCGCCGCCGTCTCGACGCCTCGGTGGCGGCGCCATGCCGCTGCTTCAAGCGCGGCGAGGTCGAGCTGGTCGTTCGGATCGTCTCGGCCCGGCCATCCAGACCATCGCCCCTGGACGCCTTTCCGGGCGCGGCGTCAGGCCATCGCCGCGACGATTTGCCGCATGCCGACGTGCACGCGCGGCGTGTGGCCGTATTCGAAGGCGTTGCGCGGGCGGTTGGCGGCCACGCGCGAGAAGACGCCGATCACGCCGCCCCGGGCATCGAACACCGGCGAGCCGCTGCTGCCCATCGACGCACGAGGGCGGCGGTCAGGTGGGGGAGG
>NZ_NRRU01000170.1 GCF_016583785.1 Rubrivivax gelatinosus
CGGTCTTGCGCGCCGGCGCGGCCTCGGCGGCGGCAGCGGCCGGGGCGCCGGCCTGCAGCGCCGCGGACATGCCGATCAGCACGCCGCTGACCATCGCCGTGTAGCTGTCGGCCAGCGCCTGCGCCGCACGCAGCGACGCGTGGCGCGTCGTGCGCACGGCGTCCTGCATCTGCTGCGTGATCTGCTCGGTGGTCAGCGTTGCCTGCAGCCCCGACATCGTGCCGCCGGCCTGCAGCCGTTCGAGCACCGGCCCCCAGGCCGAGGCCACCGTCGCGCCGCTGCCTTCGGCGCTCTTCTTCAGCGCCGAGAACAGCGTGTCTTCCATGCGGTCGAGGTCGTCCAGCGCCTTCTTCAGGTGTTTCTCGCGCAGGTCGGCACCCTGCTGCACCAGGCGCTGCAGCGCGACGCGGTTGGCATCGACTGCCTTCAGCACCGCGGCGTCCAGCCCCGAGACCACGCTGTCCAGCAGCGCCGTCGGCTCGACGCCGGCCACGGTGTTGCGCGCGGCGCCGGCACCGGCGGCGTCGCCGACGGCCTTCAGCGTCGCGCGCAGGTTCTTCAGCGTCAGCTCGCGCCCCTGCAGCGCGGTCAGCGTCGCCTGCGTGACGGCGCCGCGCAGCTGCTCGCCCTGCGTGGCGGTGGCGTTCTCGAACATCGTGATCAGCGCGTCGGCATCGAAGATCGGTCGGGCCATCGTCCCCTCCTGTGGTGGAGCGGCCATGCTCGCACCCGGGCCCGGCGCCCGCAAGCGGAGCGTCCCCCGGCGCGGTGGTGCCGGCCGTGCTGCAATGCGGGGTCGCACAGCCAACTGGGGTGAACCGATGGCGCGTCGCATCTTCGTCAACCTGCCGGTCGCCGACCTGCCGCGGTCACGGCGCTTCTTCGCCGCACTCGGCCTGGGTTTCGACGAACGCTACGGCAGCGACGAGGCCGCCTGCCTGGTGGTCTCGGACACGATCTACGTGATGCTGCTGGCGCTGCCCTTCTTCCGCCGCTTCACGCCCAAGCCGGTGGCCGACGCCCGCCACAGCACCGAGGTGCTGGTCTGCCTGTTCCTGGACAGCCGCGCCGAAGCCGAGGAACTGCTGCGCCGCGCGCTGGCCGCCGGTGGCCGGCGCCTGCCGCGCAGCGGCGACCCGACGGCAGGCACCGCGTTCGAGGACCTGGACGGCCACGTCTGGGAGCTGGGCTGGACCGAAGGCGAGGCCGGCGGCTGACGCCGCTCAATCCGCGGCGGCGACGGCGGGCCTAGCGTCGGCACCGCAAGCCACTTGCGGGAGCTCGCATGACGACACGGCGCCGCTGTCTGACTCTCGGGGCCGCCGCCCTCGCTGGCGGCGCACTCGCCGGCTGCGACGAACGCGCCGAGCAGGACGCCGCCGCGCGGCTGCAGCGCCGCCTGGCTCCACCCGGCAGCGTGGCCGGAGCCGACCGGCTGCGGGCACTGGTGCACGCGGCGACGCTGGCGCCGTCCAGCCACAACACCCAGTGCTGGCGCTTCAGTCTCGGCGCCGACACGATCCGCATCGCCGCCGACTTCAGCCGCCGCTGCCCCGCGGTCGACCCCGACGACCACCACCTCTTCGTCTCGCTGGGCTGCGCCACCGAGAACCTGATGCAGGCCGCGCTCGCGCACGGGCTGCAGGCCGAGCCGCAGGTGGCGGCCGACGGCGGCATCACCGTCGCGCTGGCGCCGACGCCGCCCCGCCGCACCGCGGCCTACGACGCGATCGCGGCGCGCCAGAGCACGCGCGCCGCTTTCGACGGCCGGCCGCTGGCGCCGGCACTGTGGCAGCGGCTGGAGGATGCCGCCGCGGCCGAGGGCGTGACGCTGCAGATCGTCAGCGACCGCGCCGGCCTCGAACGGGTGCTCGACGCCGTCGCCACCGGCCACCGCGCTCAGCTCTCCGACGCCGCCTTCGTCGACGAGCTGGTGCGCTGGCTGCGTTTCGACGCCGCCGAGGCGGCACGCAGCGGCGACGGCCTGTTCGCCGGCTGCAGCGGCCAGCCCAGCCTGCCGCCCTGGCTGGCGCGACGCATCGTGCGCCGCTTCCTGCGCGCCGACAGCGAGGTCGCGCGCAGCACCGAGCAGCTGCGCAGCTCGGCCGGAGTCGTGATCCTCGCCTCCGACGCCGCCGGCGGGCCGCAGCGCTGGGTCGGCGTCGGCCGCGCATTCCAGCGCCTGGCGCTGGAGGCCACGGCCGCAGGCCTGCGGCTGTCGCTGCTGAACCCGCCGCTGGAAGTGGCGCGGCTGCGCGCGCCGTTCGCCAGCGCCTTCGGCCTGGCGCCGCTGCGGCCCGACCTGATCGTGCGCATCGGTTACGGCCCGCGTCTGCCCGAGTCGCTGCGCCGGCCGCTGGAGGCGGTGATCGCCTGACAGCTGCCCGGCGGCGTGCAGCGTCTTCGTTTCCGGCGTCCAATCGCCGGCGGCGCGCGCCGGTCGCGCCGACCCACAAGACGGAGAACCCATGAAGCTCTACTACAGCCCCGGCGCCTGTTCGCTGTCGCCGCACATCGTGCTGCTCGAATCGGGCCTGGCCTTCGAAGCCGTGCTCGCCAGCACCAAGACCCACCGCCTGGCCGACGGCACCGACTACTACACGATCAACCCCAAGGGCTGCGTGCCGCTGCTCGAACTCGACGACGGCGAACGCCTCAGCGAAGGCCCGGCCATCGTGCAGTGGATCGCCGACCAGGTGCCCGAGAAGAAGCTCGCGCCGACGGCCGGCACGATGGCGCGCTACCGCCTCGCCGAGTGGCTGAACTTCATCTCGACCGAGCTGCACAAGAACTACTCGCCGCTGTTCACGCCCGGCATGCCGGACGAGGCCAAGGCGCTGTTCCGCAGCAAGCTGCTCGGGCGTTTCGGCCACGTCGACAACGCGCTGGCCAACCAGCCCTACCTGCTGGGCGAGGACTTCAGCGTCGCCGACGCCTACCTCTTCGTCGTCAGCGGCTGGGCGCGCCACGTCGGCGTCGACCTCTCGGGCTTCGCCCACCTGGCGCGCTTCGTCGAACGAGTCGGCGCCCGTCCGGCGGTGCAGCAGGCGATGCGTGCCGAAGGGCTGATCCGCGGCGGCTAGGAGTCTGCGCGGCAGAAGCCGCGCCGCCTCCTAGCCTGCGGCCTAACGCACGGCTCCCTCCAGCCTCCCTCCGCGAGGGAGGCTCCGGTCAGTCTGACGACGGCTGTACCGCGCTTTAGCCTGCGCTCGTCTGCGCGCCCGGACCCGGGGCATGTTCTGAACCCCTCGGCAACGGGCACGGCCAGGGTTCTGCCGCGCAGACTCTTAGGCGCCGGCATGGTGCACGCGCCGCCAGGCCTCGACCACGGTCTCCGGCAGACGGCGGCGGTGGCGTAGCACCCAGGGCAGCGCGGCGAGTGCCGCGCGCAGCGCCGGCTGCGCGACACCGGCAGCACGCGCGTCGCGCAGCACGACGCGTGTCTCGTGCCAGGCCAGCCGCCACGGCAGGCGCAGCCAGGCCAGCCAGAGCCGGTTGCGCATCAGCACCCGCCGGCGCAGGCCGACGTCGCGCGCCGGCGACGGGTGGTGGTGCGTGACGACCTCGTCGGCATAGACCATCGCCCAGCCCGCGGCCGCCAGGTCCAGCGCCAGCAGCGCCTCCTCGGCGCCGAGGAAGAAGCGCGGCTCGTAGCCGCCGGCTTCGCGGAACGCGCGTGTTCGCATCACCACCGCCCCGGCCATGAAGGACACGAGCCGCGGCCCGGGCAGCCCGTCGGCCGGCAGCGGGCTGGCGGCCATCGCGACGCAGGTCGGGTCGAGCCGGTCGTCGGCGCCGACCAGCACGCGCGCCGACAGCGCGCCGATGCGGGCATGCGCGTCAAGCAGGTCGGCAGCCCGCGTCAGCGCGCCGGCGGCCCACCAGGTGTCGTCGTCGCAGAAGGCGACGTAAGGCGTGGCCAGGCGCGCGACGCCCAGGTTGCGGCCGGCCGCGCCCAGGTTCACCGGGCTGCGCAGCAGCTCGACGCCGGCATGGCGCGCCACGACCGCGGCCGCGGTGTCGCCGCGCGAGGCGTTGTCGACGACCACCACCGGCGGCGCCTCGGGCAGCGCGCCCAGCCGCTGCAGGCAGCGCTCGAGCTCGGCCGGGCGTTCGTGCGTCAGCACGACGACGCCGACACGCGGCGGCGCGCTCACGGCTGCTGCTCCGGCGGCGCGAAGCGCCAGTAACGCTCCGGCCGGTCGACGTCGTCGACGCCGTGCTGGCCGAAGGCGCGCAGCTGGCTCGCGTAGGCCGACACCGCCTTGCGTTTGGCCGCCAGCGTGGCCGAGTTCGGCGGCGCGTCGAACAGCGGCGTGCCGACCTGCCCGGCGGCCAGCAGCTCGGCCAGCCGCGCCTGCAGCACGCCGGGCATGCCGCGGTACAGCGCGTCCTCCCAGAACACCAGATCCAGGCCGTCACCCCGTCCGGCGAAGGCGTCGACAGCAGCCTCATGAACCAGCCGATGGTCGGAGTGGAACAGGCCCAGCGGCAGCAGCAGCCAGCGCGGGTTTTCGCGTTCGAGCAGCGCACGCAGCGCCTGGGCGACGTCGGCCCGCGTCGGCTCCTGGCCGTACTGGCTGTCGGTGAACGCGAGCCAGCGCGGCTCGGCACCCAGGCGCGCGAGTGCGCGCCGGTCCTCGTCCAGGCGCACCGCGACCGCCTCGCCGGCGCTGGTGAAGCCGCAGCGCCGGTCCCAGTCGGTGGCGCGCGACGGATCGTCCGGCACGCCGGCGAAGACGGTGGCGACGACGCTGCCCGGCCGCGACGCCAGCCAGCCGCCGCAGCCGAAGACCGCGTCGTCCAGGTGCGGCGACACCACCAGCCCCGGGCCCGAAGGCGGCAGCCACCTCACGCCAGCGCCTCGACGTAGAGGCTCTCGCGCTCGCGGTTGTCCAGGCTCGTGATGTCGGGCCAGGCGCTCGCGCTGCGGCCAAAGGCGCAGCGGCGCACCTCGTGCCAGCCGCCGGCGTCGAGCAGCTCGCGCGCGAAACCCCAGTTGAAGGGCGTTCGCACCGAGCCGTACCAGATGATCTGCGTCACCAGCTTGGCGCCGAGGTCGCGCGCGTGCTCGTCGGGCACGAAGAAGTAGCCGGCGTCGCCACCACGGTAGGCGTCGATCGCGCGGTCCAGGTCGGGCAGGCCCAGGCGCAGCACGCCGCCGGGCTTGAGCATGCGGCGCAGCTCGGCGACGGCGCCCGGCAGCTCGTCCCAGGCGAAGTCCTGCAGCAGGTGCATGCCGACGGCGTAGTCGACGCTGGCGCTGGCGATCGGCAGGCCGATGCGCAGGTCGCCGACGACGTCGACGCCATCGGCCGGCTGGCGGTCGGCGTTCAGCCAGCCGGGGACGGGGGCGGGGCCGCAGCCGACGTTCAGGCGGATCGGGGACGGCATCGTGGCAGGCAAGGCGGTGGCGGAACCGCTCGTCCGGCAAGTCCGGTGCCCGGCACGGCGGCGCCAAACTGCGCGGTTTTTCGTGACCATCACCGCGTGACACACGGCCGGCTCAGGGCAACAATGGTTTACGAGCTGCAGACTCCGGGAGCCTGCGGCGGCGACGCCGAATGGCCCGATGAGGCAACCCGTGGGGTTGCCGGGGCTGGCGCCGTTGGAGCGGACAGCCGGTCCGCAAGGCCCGGAGGCGAACCGATGACCCACCTCACGCACTGCATCTACGCCAGCGCCGCCAGCACACCGCTGGACAGCTCGGCGCTGCGCGAACTGCTCGAGACTTCGCGCGTTCACAACGCGCGCGACGGCATCACCGGCATGCTGCTGCACGTGGACGGCAGCTTTTTCCAGGTCATCGAAGGCCCGGCCGCCGCGGTCAGCGCGCTCTTCGACCGCATTGCGGCCGACCCGCGGCACCGTCAGGTCACCCGCATCATCGAAGAGCCCATCCACCGGCGCAGCTTCGACGCCTGGTCGATGGGCTATCCCAGCGGCGACGAGGACCTGTCCGAGCTGCCGGGCTTCAACGACTTCTTCGGCCGCAGCGCCTGTCTGACGCGGCTGGACGCCGGCCGCGCGCGCAAGCTGCTCGCCGCCTTCGCCGCCGGACGCTGGCGCCAGAGCCTGTCCGACTGCCCGCGGCTGGCGGCCTGAGCGCATGCCCGCACGCCCGGCGCCGCCGGCTTTCAGCTACGCCTTCCAG
>NZ_NRRU01000171.1 GCF_016583785.1 Rubrivivax gelatinosus
GGCGGGTGCTGCGTCGCACCGGTGCCGCGTTCACACTGTCGTGCCGGGCAGGCTGGCGCTGCGGGCCGGCACGGCTTGCGGCGCGCCGACCGGCGTGCGCGGCAACACGCGCGCCGGTCGGTGCGCGCTCAGGTCGCCGCCGAAGCGGAGCTGCGGATCCATGCGGAAGAACGACTCCATCGAGACACCCAGCGTTGCTGAAAAAGCTGCCTGCCCGGCGCCGCCCCGAAACGGGGGCGGGCCGGGAGGCCGGCGTCATCGCCTCGTCTGCAGAGGCGCCGGTGCCGCGCCGCGCCGCGTGGCGTCGGCGTGCGGCGGTGCAGCACGGCAGGCCGCACTCTAATGCGGAGCATTTGCTTACCGGCATTGCCGTGGCCGCAACGGGGGCGCCGCGGCTGGTGTCACGAGCGGGTGCGGCGCGATGTGCGCCGCGCGCGACGGGGCGGCGCGCCGCTTGAGCGGCGGCCGCCACCGTGCGCCCGGGTCAGCGTGTGCCCACGTCCGCCCCCAGCCGCGCCGCCGCACTGAGCACCGCCAGCACGCCGGCCGTGCCGATGTCGGCATGTCGCCCGGCGCCGAAGCGCGTGCCGGCCACGCCCGGCGCGGTGGCTTCGACCAGCGCCCAGGCCTGGGCGTCGGAGCCGCCGCCGATCGAACGTTCCTCGAAGTGCACGATCTCCAGCGCCAGGCCGAAGGCGGAGCGCAGCGCCTGCGCCGCCGCGTCCACCGGGCCGGCGCCGCGGCCGATCAAGCGATGTGCCGTGCCGTCGGCGCCGGTGACGTCCAAGGTGATCTCGACGCCGCCCGCCACCGCCGCCAGCGTGTGCCCGCGCCAGGCCAGCGCGCCGCCGGCGGCGGTGGGCGCCAGATAGGCGGCGTCGAACAGCTGCCACAGCGTGTCAGCGTCGACCTCGGCCTCGGCGGCGTCGGCGTGCGCCTGGACCACGCTGCTGAACTCCACCTGCAGCCGGCGCGGCATCGCCAGGCCGTGGTGACGCTCCATCAGCCAGGCGATGCCGCCCTTGCCAGATTGGCTGTTCACGCGGATCAGCCCGTCGTAGCTGCGGCCCAGGTCCTGCGGGTCGACCGCGAGATAGGGCACCTGCCAGATGCCACCCGGCTCCTGCGCCGCCATGCCTTTGCGGATGGCGTCCTGGTGCGAGCCCGAGAACGCGGTGAAGACCAGGTCGCCGGCATACGGGTGGCGCGGGTGCAGCGGCAGGCCGGTGCAGGCCTCGACCTCGCGTGCGGCGTGGCCCAGGTCCGAGAAGTCCAGCCCCGGCGCCACGCCCAGCGCGTAGAGGTTGAGCGCCAGCGTCACCAGGTCGACGTTGCCGCTGCGCTCGCCGTTGCCGAACAGCGTGCCTTCGACACGCTGCGCGCCGGCCAGCAGCGCGAGCTCGGCGCAGGCCACGCCGGTGCCGCGGTCGTTGTGCGGGTGCACCGACAGCACGACGTGCGCTCGCCGCGGCAGGCGGCGGTGCATCCACTCGATCTGGTCGGCGAAGACGTTGGGCGTGGCCACTTCCACCGTGGTCGGCAGGTTCAGGATCACCGGTCGGCCGGGGCCGGCGTCCCAGGCTTCCAGCGCCGCCGTGCAGGCGGCCAGCGACACCTCGGGCTCGGTCATGCAGAAGGTCTCGGGCGAGTACTGCAGCACCCATTCGGTCTCGGGCGCGGCGTCGGTCAGCGTGCGCAGCAGGCGCACGTGGTGCTCGACGAAAGCCAGCACCTCGTCCACGCCCATGCCGAAGACGACGCGGCGCCACAGCGGCGCGGTGGCGTTGTAGAGGTGAACGATGGCGCGGCGCGCGCCGCGCAGCGACTCGACGGTGCGCAGCAGCAGGTCTTCGCGCGCCTGGGTCATCACCATCGGCGTGACGTCGGCGGGCAGGCGCTGTTCGTCGATCAGGCGGCGCACGAAGGCGTGGTCGGTGGCCGACGCGGCCGGGAAACCGACCTCGATCTCCTTGAAGCCGACGCCGACGAGCAGCTCGAACAGGCGCAGCTTGCGCTCGGCGTTCATCGGCTCGAACAGCGCCTGGTTGCCGTCGCGCAGGTCGGTGGACAGCCAGACGGGCGCCTGGGCCAGCGTCTGCGACGGCCAGCGGCGCTCGGCCATCACGGGGGCGGGGAAGGGGCGGTACTTGGTCTCGGGGGTTTGCAGCATCGGGGCCTCGAAGGCATGCGCCGCGCGGGTGCTCCGGATAAGGCGCAGGATTGGCCCTCTGCTGCTTGTTTCGGCCGCCCGATGCACAACGCTTGCGCTACCCCGCTGCGCTGGGGCCTCGTCGGCCCCGGCAAGATCGCCCAGCGCTTCGCCGACGCCTTGTCGGCCGTGCCCGGCAGCCGGCTGGCGGCGGTGCAGGGCGGCCGGCCCAGCCATGCCGAGGCCTTTGCCGCGCACTGGCCGGCGGCCGTGCACCATGAGCTGGCGGCGCTGCTGGCCGACCCCGGCGTCGACGCGATCTACATCGCCACCCCGCACCAGGCCCACGCCGCGATCGCGCTCGCGGCGCTGGACGCCGGCAAGCCGGTGCTGTGCGAGAAGCCGCTCGCCGCCACCGCGGCCCAGGCGCAGGCGGTCGTCGGCCGCACCGCCGAACGTGGCGTCTTCCTGATGGAGGCGCTGTGGTCGCGTTTCCTGCCGTCGTGGCAGCAGCTGCGCGCCTGGCTCGAGGCCGGCGAGATCGGCAGCGTGCACACGATCCAGGGCACCTTCTGCTTTCGCCTGCCCTACGACGCCGGCTCGCGGCTGTATGCGCCGGCGCTGGCCGGCGGCGTGCTGCTGGACATCGGCGTCTACGCCTTCTCGCTCGCCCAGTGGGTGATGTCGGCCCAGGGCGAGCGCGCCTTCGGCGGCTTCGACGTCAGCGGCGTGCTCGCGCCCAGCGGCGTCGACCTGCACGTCGCGGCGCAGCTGCACTGGCCGGGCGGGGCAGTGGCCCAGTTCGTCATCGGCTTCGACGCCAGCGCCGACAACGCCTGCCGCATCCACGGCCAGCGCGGCACGATCACGCTGCATCCGAACTTCTGGGAATCGACGCGGGTGACGCTGCAGCGCCGCGGCGAGCCCGAGCGCACGCTGGAGCTGCCGCTGCGCCACAACGGCTTCGAATACCAGATCGAGGCCGCCGCGGCCTGCATCGCCGCCGGCCAGCACGAGAACGCGGCGATCCCGCATGCGCACACGCTGGCCGTCGCCGAACTCAGCGATGCGATGCGCCGGCGCCTGGGCGTGCGCTACCCGTTCGAGTGATCAGTCGATGGTCTGGCGGTAGCGCCGCATCGCCACCAGCCCGGCGGCGAGCGCGAACAGCGCGATCGCGCCGGCCTCGGCCGCGACTTCGGCCAAGCCGCTGCCCTTCAACATCACCGCGCGCACGATGCGCAGGAAGTGCGTCAGCGGCAATACCTCGCCGATCGCCTGCGCCCAGGGCGGCATGCCGCGGAACGGGAACATGAAGCCCGACAGCAGCATGTTCGGCAGGAAATAGAACATGGTCATCTGCATGCTCTGCATCTGCGAGCGTGCGATGGTCGAGAAGGTGAAGCCGACCGCGAGCGTGGCGACGATGAACAGCAGCACCATCGCCGACAGCAGCACGAAGCTGCCGGCCATCGGCACCTGGAACAGCAGGCGCGCGGCGGCGTAGACCAGCAGCACCTGGCCGTAGCCGATCAGCACGTAGGGCAGGATCTTGCCGACCATCATCTCCAGCGGCCGCACCGGCGTGGCCAGCAGGTTCTCCAGCGTGCCGCGCTCGCGTTCGCGCGTCATCGCCATCGAGGTCATCATCACCAGCGTCATCGTCAGGATCACGCCCATCAGCCCGGGCACGACGTTGAACGCGGTGATGCCCTCGGGGTTGTAGCGCTTGTGCACGCGCACCTCGAACGGCGCCGCCCCGGGCGCACGCAGCGCCAGCGCGCCCGTCAGCTCGGCGCGCAGCGCGACCTGCGGCAGCATCGCCAGCGCCGCCACCGCCTGGCCGGTGGCCGCCGGGTCGGTGGCGTCGGCCAGCACCGCCAGCACCGGGGTCTCGCCGCGCAGCAGCCGGCGCGTGAAGTCGGCCGGGAAGACGAGCGCGAACTGCACCTCGCCGCGTGCCAGCAACTCATCGGCCTGGGCCTCGGTGGGCGTGGCGACGATGCGGAAGTAGCCGCTGTTCTCGACCGCGCTGACGACGCTGCGCACGATGGGCCCGTCGTCGAGCGCGACGACGGCGGTCGGCAGGTGGCGCGGGTCGCCGTTGATCGCGTAGCCGAACAGCACCAGCTGCATCAGCGGCACGCCGACCAGCATCGCAAAGGTCAGCCGGTCGCGGCGCAGCTGGATCAGCTCCTTGCGCAGCACCGCCAGGATGCGGCCCCAGCTAAGCCAGAGGGTCCTGGGCATGCTGGGTCAGCGAGATGAAGACGTCTTCGAGCCCGGTCGCGATAGGCTCGACGGTCCAGGCGCCGGGCGCGGCCTGCGCCAGCCAGGCGGCGAAGTCCTCGCCGGCGCGTGCGCTGACGTGCACCGCGCTGCCGAAGGGCACGGCCATCCAGCGTTCGTCGCGTGCGATCAGCTCGACCGCCTCGGCCAGGCGTTCGCCTTGCAGCGACCAGGTCGCCAGACCTGCGGCGGCCACGACTTCGGCCGCGCTACCGGCGGCCAGCAGCCGGCCGTAGCTGATGTAGGCCAGCCGGTGGCAGCGTTCGGCCTCGTCCATGTAGTGCGTCGACACCAGCACCGTCAGGCCTTCGGCGGCCAGCGCGTGGATCTGCTGCCAGAAGTCGCGCCGCGCCTTCGGGTCGACGCCGGCGGTGGGTTCGTCCAGCAGCAGCAGCTCGGGCTCGTGCAGCATGCAGGCGGCCAGCGCCAGGCGCTGCTTCCAGCCGCCCGAGAGCGAGCCGGCGAGCTGGCTGCGGCGGCCGGCCAGTCCCAGGCGCTCGAGTGCGCCCGTCACCACCTCGCGCCGCCGCGGCATGCCGTAGACGCGGGCGACGAAGTCCAGGTTCTCCTCCAGCGACAGGTCTTCGTAGAGGCCGAAACGCTGCGTCATGTAGCCGACGCGGCGCTTGATGCGAGCGGCGTCGCGGCGCAGGTCCAGCCCCAGGCACTGGCCTTCGCCGGCGTCGGGCTCGAGCAGGCCGCAAAGCATGCGGATCGTCGTCGTCTTGCCGCTGCCGTTGGGGCCGAGGAAGCCGCAGATCTCGCCGCGCCGCACCTGGATGGCGAGCGCGTCGACGACGGTGCGGGTGCCGAAGCGTTTGCTCAGGCCGCGCACGTCGATCGCGAGTTCGGTGTTCATCGCGCTGCGTCCGCCAGCCTCAGCTCGACCGGCTGGCCGGGTTTGAGCGTGTTCTGGCCTTCGGGCCAGGCTTCGGCGCGGAACACGAGCTTGCTGCGCGACTCGTTGCTGTAGATGACCGGCGGCGTGTATTCGGCCTCGGGCGAGACATGGCCGATGCGGGCCTTGAGCCCCGCCGGGCAGCCGTCGCAGGACACGGCGACGGTGGCGCCGACGGCGGCACGCGCCAGCAGCGGCTCGGGCACGAAGAAGCGCAGCTTGATCGCGCCCGGCGGCAGCAGCGCCACCACCGGCGCGCCGGCGGCGACCCACTCGCCGGGCCGGTACAGCGTGTCGTAGACGAGCGCGGCGACCGGTGCCGCGCGCGTCTTCTGCTCCTCGTGCCAGCGCGCCAGCGCGGCGTCGGAGCCGGCACCGCGCGCGCTGGCCGCCGCCGCGGCGATGGTGTCGCTGCGCGCGGCTTCGTCGGCCAGGCGGCGCTGCGCCTGCAGCTCGCCGACATGGGCGGCGTCGGCGTCGCGTGCGGCCACCAGTTCGTCCAGCCGCGCGGCCGAGACGAAACCCTGGGCGACCAGCGAACGCTGGCGCGCCAGCGCCGATTCGCTGGCGACGAGCGTGGCGCGCGCCTGTGCCAGCTGGGCGTCGAGCGCGGCGAGCTCCAGCGGGCGTTTGCCTTTGCGCAGGTCATCGGTCTGGGC
>NZ_NRRU01000172.1 GCF_016583785.1 Rubrivivax gelatinosus
CGACGGTCTGAAGCAGGCCCAGCCGCACCGCGTGCACCTCGAACACGCCCTCTCCACCCGCGTCAAGCTGCCGCCGCGGACGGGCTTTGCCCGTCCGCTGGCGGCGCCCCCCTGGGGGGGAGCGCCGAAGGCGCTACGGGGGGGGCCTACACCTGCATGTTCATGATTTCGGTGTAAGCACTGACCAAGCGGTTGCGCACCTGCAGCGTCGCCTGGAAACCCAGCTGCGCCTTCTGCATCGCGACCATGGTCTGCTCCAGGCTGACCGTCGGGTTGTCGAGCGCGACCTCGCGCTGCAGGCCCTGGCTCTCGAGCTGCTGGCGGCTCACGTCCTGCAGCGCGTCGGCCATCGCCGTGCGGAAGCTGCCGCCCTGCGTGGGCTCGACCTTGTCCACCAGGGGCGTGCCGTCGGGCCTGAGCCCGGCGCGTGCCACCGCCTGGTTGAAGTCGAAGGGTTTTAGTTTGAGGTCCATGGTGCCGATGACGCACTGTAGATGCGGCGTGATGCACGCTAAGGCGCGAACAGGCGAGTCTTTGCCGGGTTTCTTGCCCCACCACTGCAGGCCCCGGCAGCGAAGAATCGACGTCCATGGAGACTGCCGTCGTTCCGCAAACCCCGCTGCTGCCCGCAGAGCCCGGCTTCGGCGCGCGCCTGACCGCGCTGCCGATGAAGACCAAGGCCATGGCCGGCGTCGGCATCGCCGCGCTGCTGGCGATCGTCGTCGTGCTCGCGCTGTCGCTGAAGCAGGAGGACTACCGCATCCTGTTCGCCAACGTCGGCGAGAAGGACGGCGGCGCGATCATCGAGAAGCTGGCGCAGATGAACGTGCCCTACCGCTTCAGCGAAGGCGGCGGCACGATCATGGTGCCCGCGGGCCAGGTCTACGACCTGCGCCTGAAGCTGAGCGCCGCCGGCCTGCCCAAGGGCTCGATCAACGGCTACGAGCTGCTCGACAAGACCGCCTTCGGCCAGACCCAGGGCCAGGAACGCATCAACCTGCAGCGTGCGCTCGAAGGCGAGCTCACGCGCACCATCCAGTCGCTGTCCTCGGTCGAGTCGGCGCGTGTGCATCTGGCGCTGCCGAACCAGAACGGCTTCTTCCGCGAACAGCAGAAGCCCTCGGCCTCGGTCGTGCTGAACCTGCGCCCGGGCCACACGCTGGACCGCGCCCAGCTCGCCGGCATCGTGCACCTGGTGTCCTCCAGCGTGCCCGAACTCTCCGCCAAGGCGGTCAGCGTGCTCGACGGCGACGGCTCGCTGCTGTCCAGCCAGGACAACCCCTCGCAAGGCCTGGACACGCAGCAGCTGCAGTACGTGCGCGAGGTCGAGGCGACCTATCTGCGCCGCGTCACCGACCTGATCGAGCCGGTGGTCGGCCGCGACAACCTGCGCGCCACCGTCACCGCCGAAGTCGACTTCTCGCAGACCGAACAGACCTCCGAGGAGTTCAAGCCGAACCAGGGCGAGAACGCCGCCGCGGTGCGCGCCTCGCGCATCGCCGAGTCCAACCAGCCCGGCGCGGCCACCGCCACCGGCGTGCCCGGCGCGGTCAGCAACCAGCCGCCGGTGCCGGCCTCGGCGCCGATCAACGGCCCGGCGCAGACGCTGCAGGCAGCCAACACCGGCGCCGGCGGCGCCAACAACGCCCGGCGCGAGTCCGAGACCCGCTACGAGGTCGACAAGACGGTGCGCGTGATCCGCGGCGCCACCGGCAGCGTGCGCCGGCTCAATGCCGCCGTCGTCGTCAACCACCGCAACGCTGTCGACGCCAAGGGCAAGCCGACGAGCACGCCGCTGTCGCAGGAGGAACTGGACAAGCTGACCTCGCTCGTCGAGCAGGGCATCGGTTTCAGCAAGGAGCGCGGCGACTCGGTGCGGGTCGTCAACGCCCCGTTCCGCATCGAGAAGGCACCCGAGGCCGAAGAAACGCCGCTGTGGCAGCAGCCCTGGGCGCTGGAGCTGCTGCGCAACGGCGCGACGCCGGCGGCGCTGGTGCTGGTGGCGCTGATCGTCGCCTTCACGCTGATCCGCCCGGCGATCAGGGCCGCCACCGCCAAGCCCGAGCCCATCATCGGCGAGACCGTCGACGAGCTGGTCGACGGCGCAACCTCGCTGCCCGGCATCGACAAGCTGCCGGCGCTGGAGGCGCCACGCTCGAACGAGAAGCTCGAGGCCGCGCGCACCATGGCACGCGAAAATCCGGCCGCGGTCGCGAACATCGTTCGTGGCTGGTTCAGCGGCGAAGCCGCCTGACGGGAGCATCAGATGGCTGCCGCAATGGACGACGAAGGCCTCGAAGACGCCGCGATCCTGCTGATGTCGCTGGGCGAGGAGGAGGCCGCGGAAGTCTTCAAGCACCTGGCGCCGAAGGAAGTGCAGCGCCTGGGCGAGACCATCGCCAAGATGAAGGCGGTGACGCGCGACCGCGTCGACCTGGTGCTCGACAAGTTCACCGAGCTCGCCGCCAGCGAGCACATGCTCGTGCCCGACACCGACGAGTACGTGAAGGCCGTGCTGCGCAAGGCGCTGGGCGAGGACAAGGCGGCGCTGCTGATCGACCGCATCCTGCAGGGCAGCGACGTCACCGGCATCGAGAGCCTGAAGTGGATGGACGCGAGCTCGGTCGCCGAGCTGCTGCGCCACGAGCACCCGCAGATCGTCGCCGCGATCCTGGTGCATCTGGAGTCCGACCAGGCCGCCGAGGTGCTCAAGCAGTTCGTCGAGCGCCAGAGGAACGAGGTGCTGGTGCGCATCGCCACGCTCGACGGCATCCAGCCGGCGGCGCTGAAGGACCTCAACGAGGTGATGAGCAAGGTGCTCGCCGGCGGCGACCGCATGAAGAAGAGCTCGCTGGGCGGCGTCAAGGCCGCGGCCGAGATCCTGAACATGCTGGGCAGCTCGGTCGAGACCTCGGTGCTGGACTTCGTGCGCGAGGCCGACAACGAGCTGGCGCAGAAGATCATGGACAACATGTTCACCTTCGACGACCTGGAGAAGATCGACGACAAGGGCATCCAGTCGCTGCTGCGCGAGGTGCAGTCCGAGTCGCTGATCGTCGCGCTCAAGGGCGCCACGCCGGGCCTGCGCGAGAAGATCTTCAAGAACATGTCGACACGCGCCGCCGAAACGCTGCGCGAGGACCTCGAGTCGCGCGGCCCGGTGCGCCTGTCCGAGGTCGAGGCCGAGCAGAAGGAAATGCTCAAGACCGTCCGCCGCCTGGCAGACGAAGGACAGATCATGCTGAGCAGCGGTGGTGATGAGCAGTTCGTCTAAACACGGTTTCCGCAACGTCCCGCCGCCGCAGGGCAGCAAGCCGGCGAGCGCCTACACGCGGTTCATCCCGCGCGAGGAGCTCGGCGACTTCGCCGCCTGGAAGCCGGGTTCGTTCCACGGCGAGCCCGAGCCCGAACCGACGCCGGAACCGGAGATCCCGCCCGAACCCACCGCCGAGGAGTGGCAGGCGAAGATCGCCGCCGCGCGCCAGGCCGGCTACCAGGACGGCTACCGCGACGGCCTGGTCGCGCTCGAAGGTTTCAAGCAGAGCTTCGCGTCGCAGGCCACGGCCCAGGTCGGCGCCGTCGTCAACAGCTTCAACGCCCAGCTCGACCGGCTCGACGGCGAGCTTGCCGAAGCGGTGGCGCGCACCGCGGTGCAGCTGGCGCGCCAGGTGCTGCGCAGCGAGCTGCAGACCGACCCGTCGCTGGTCGCGCGTGTCGCCGGCGAAGCCGTCAACAACGTGCTGCTGAGCGCACGCCACATCACCGTGCGCGTCAACCCGCACGACCTGCCGCTGGTCAGCGAAGGCGCCGAGGAGCCGCTGCAGGCACGCGGCGCGCGGCTGCAGCCCGACGAATCGATCGAACGCGGCGGCGTGCTGGTGGACTCCGACGTCGGCTCGGTCGACGCCCGCATCGCCTCGCGCTGGGCCCAGGCCGCTGCCGTGATGGGCAGCGACGAGCCCTGGGAGCCGACGCCATGACCCCGGTCGTCGACACCCGCGCGCGCAAGTGGTCGCGCTACCTCGCCGACCTGCAGGAATACGCCTCGGTGCCGCAGCCGCTGGAAGCGGTGGGCACGCTGCTGCGCGTCACCGGCCTGGTGCTCGAAGCCGCCGGCGTGCGCGTGCCGGTCGGCTCGATCTGCGAGATCCGCCAGCCGGGCCAGCCGCCGGTGCTGGCCGAGGTCGTCGGCTTCAACGGCGACCGCGCCTTCCTGATGCCCACCGGCGACCTGCACGGCCTGGCCAGCGGCGCCCGCGTGATCCCGCGCCCGGCGCCGCGTGTGCCGCCGCGTTTCGGCCAGGAGAACCACCCCTGGCGGCGCAGCGAGGACCGCGGCCTGCACCTGCCGATGGGCGACGGCCTGCTCGGCCGCGTCATCGACTCGCACGGCCACCCGCTGGACCGCGGCGGCCCGATCGCCGACGTCCAGTCCAAGCCGATGATCCGGCGCTCGATCAACGCGATGGACCGCGACCCGGTGCGCCGGCCGCTGGACACCGGCGTGCGCTCGATCAACGCCCTGCTCACCGTCGGCCGCGGCCAGCGCCTGGGGCTGTTCGCCGGCACCGGCGTCGGCAAGTCGGTGCTGCTGGGCATGATGGCGCGCTACACCGCCGCCGACGTCATCGTCGTCGGCCTGATCGGCGAGCGCGGCCGCGAAGTCAAGGAGTTCATCGAGGACATCCTCGGCGACGAAGGCCGCCGCCGCAGCATCGTCGTCGCCGCACCGGCCGACTCGCCGCCGCTGGTGCGCATGCAGGGCGCGAGCTACGCGACCGCGATCGCCGAGCACTTCCGCGACCGCGGCCAGCACGTGCTGCTGCTGATGGACAGCCTGACGCGCTACGCGATGGCGCAGCGCGAGATCGCGCTGGCCATCGGCGAGCCGCCGGCGACCAAGGGCTACCCGCCCAGCGTCTTCGCCAAGCTGCCGCAGCTCGTCGAACGCAGCGGCAACGGCCTGAACGGCGTCGGCTCGATCACCGCCTTCTACACCGTGCTGACCGAAGGCGACGACCAGCAGGACCCGATCGCCGACGCGGCGCGCGGCATCCTGGACGGCCACATCGTGCTGTCGCGCGAACTCGCCGAGGCGGGCCACTACCCGGCGATCGACGTCGAGCGCTCGATCTCGCGCGTGATGACCGCCGTCGCCAGCAACGAACACGTGCTCGCGGCGCGCAAGCTGCGCCAGATGCTGGCCAAGTACAACAAGGCGCGCGACCTGATCCAGCTCGGCGCCTACGCCCCCGGCCACGACGCCGAACTCGACACCGCGGTGCGCCTGCACGGCCAGATCGTGGCCCTGCTGCAGCAGGACATGCGCGAAAGCGCCGACATCGAGTCCAGCCGTCAGGAACTCTTCGCCCTCGTGCGGAACTGAACATGAGCGCCCTGCCCACCCTGCTCGAACACGCCGAATCGGAGCGCGACCAGATCCAGCTCGCGCTCCAGCGCGCCGAGGAAAACGCGCGCCGCGCCCAGGCCCAGGCCGACCAGCTCGACGGCTACCGCGGCGAGTACCGGCAGCGCTGGTCGGCGCAGTTCCGCCAGCTCGGCGCCGCCGAGATCCTGCACTGCTACCGCAGCTTCGGCGACCGCATCGACGAGGCGCTGACGCAGCAGCAGCAGCAGATCGAGACCGCGCGCGGCCACGTCGAGCGCCTGCGCCAGCGGCTCGTCGCCGCCGAGACGCGCGTGGCCTCGGTGCGCAAGCTGATGGAGCGCCGTGCGCTCGAGCAGCTGCGCCTGCAGGAGCGGCGCGACCAGCGCCAGACCGACGAGACCGCGCAGCAGATCCACTGGCGTGCCGCCCAGGCCGACGCCGCCCGGCACTAGATCCACCGCACACCGCCGCCCGCCATGACCACCGC
>NZ_NRRU01000173.1 GCF_016583785.1 Rubrivivax gelatinosus
GGGTGCGGGTGCGGCCTTCAGCCGCCCAGCACCTCGATCGTGTGCGACTGGTTGGTGTAGATGCAGAGGTCGCCGGCGATCTCGAGCGAACGTTTGACGACGTCCTCGGGCGCGAGTTCGGTGTGGTCGAGCAGCGCGCGCGCCGCCGCCTGGGCGTAGGCGCCGCCCGAGCCGATGGCGACGATGCCGCGCTCGGGTTCGAGCACGTCGCCGTTGCCGGTGATGATCAGCGAGCTGGTCGCGTCGGCTACCGCCAGCATCGCCTCCAGGCGGCGCAGCACGCGGTCGGTGCGCCAGTCCTTGGTCAGCTCGATGGCCGCGCGCACCAGGTGGCCCTGGTGTTTCTCGAGCTTGGCTTCGAAACGTTCGAACAGCGTGAAGGCGTCGGCGGTGGCGCCGGCAAAGCCGGCGAGCACCTGGTCGCGGTAGAGCTTGCGCACCTTGCGTGCGCTCGACTTGACGACGATGTTGCCGAGCGTCACCTGGCCGTCGCCGCCGATGGCGACGAGCGGCCCGCGGCGCACGCTGAGGATGGTGGTGCCGTGAAAGGATTCCATGTTCCGCTGCAGGTTGGGCCGCCTCCGGCCGCTTCAAGGGCGATTAGACCCTCCGCGCGATGCCGTCGTCTGGCGTGCGCTCAGACCTTGCGGACCTGGACCTTGGCGTGGGCGTTGATGCCCATCGCGCCGAAGAAAAGCGCGACCAGGCGGTGGGCGTCGACGAACTGCACCGAGCGTTTCTCGGTCTCGCCCTTGGTGATGACCCAGTTCAGCAGGTCGCCGGCGGCGATGAAGTCGACGCGGATCAGGCGTGCGCAGGACACGCTGACGATGGGCGCGGCGCCCAGCTGACCGTCGAGCAGCACGAGCGTGGCGCCGATGTCGCCGACGAGCTGGCCCGAGAGTTCGACGTGCGCCTGCTCGACCTGGGTGATCGTGTCGTCGTGCAGCGCCGATTCGAGGAAGCTGGTCGACACCTCGCCCACCATCGACATCGGCGGCGTGCGCGTCGACGCGCCCGAGCCGCTGATGCGCACCCGGCAGCGCGCCGGCTCCCAGGACGGCGGCGAGACCTCGTAGGTGACGCAGTAGTCGATCGCGGTCTCGTCGAACTGGTCGGCGCGGTTGACCAGCCGCAGCGCGTCCAGCCGCGTCAGCCAGTAGGCCGGGTCGGCGTCGCGCACGCCGGTGGGCGCGGCTTCGGCGAGCACGCCGAAGAGCTGGTCGCCGGCGATCCAGCGCATCTCCAGCGCCTGGCCGCCCCACAGCCGAAACAGCGTCGACAGCTGCATCGCGGCCTCGGGGTCGACCGAGCGCAGCCGGCTCCAGTCGAAGACCCAGGGCAGCGGCATCTGCAGCGTCAGCGAACGCAGCCGCGCCAGCGCGTCCAGGTCCAGCACCTCGGGGCAGGTCCAGCCGACCTCGCCCGAGGACTTGGTCGACGGGCCGCCGGCGCGCGGGCGCTCCTCGGCCACGGCTTCGGCGACCAGCTTGGGCAGCGAGTACCACTGCGGCGCCGACCAGCCGAACTGCTGCGCGTAGTCGATCGCCAGCGTCTCGAAACGCACCTGCTGCCCGGTGGCCCGGTACAGGTCGAACAGCACCAGCCAGGTCTCGGCGTGCTCGGCGCGGGCGCCGCCGGCGGCGGTGAGCTGCTGCAGCGCCTGCTCGCAGGTGTTGAAGTCGGCGTTGGCGAAGGCGATGACGGCTTCGTCGAGTTCGGGGTCGTGCACGACCTCGCTGACCTCGACCGCGAACGCGCTGCCGAACTCGCTGCCCATCGGCACCAGGCCGCTGGGCAGCGCGGTCTGCAGCGTCAGCGTCGGGATCGCCGCCGGCTGCGTCGGCAGCGGCGGCATCGGGTCCAGCAGCCGGCCGGGCTCGGGCTGCGTGACCGGGGCAAATTCGAGGCCGCCGCGGCGCGACGGCGGGTTGGCCGTCGCGGGCCGGGGGGCGCTTTCGCGCGCCGGCACCGCGCTCGACACCGGCGGGCGGCCAGCCATGCGGGTGGCGTCGTAGCCGTCGCCGACCATCTGCTGCTCGATCGCGTCGATCTTCTCCATGACGCCGGAGTCGCCGCGCGTGCCGCTGCCGTCGGGCAGCCGGGCTTCGGAGTCGTCGAGGCGGGACGAGCCGCCGAGCGCAGCCAGCTGCTCGGGCGACAGCCCCTCGCGGCGCACGCGGCGCAGCATGTCGAACTCGCGCTTGCGGACGAAGTCGTTGCGCCGCTTGCGCTCGATCATCGCCTTGAGCTCGGTCTTCTCGATCTCGAGTTCGCGGCTGTCGTCCTGGCGCGAGTTCAGCTCGGTCCAGTCGGTCGTCGGATTGGCGACGAACCGAACCACCTTGCGGAAGAAGCTCTCGCCGTCCTTGGGGTCCGCCATGGTCGTAATGTAGCTGGCGGCACGCGGTGCGGCCGGCGGCTGGCGCCGGCCGTCGCGGCTGTCAGTCGCCGAACATCTTCTGCTTGAGTTCGCGGCGCTGCTGCGCCTCCAGCGACAGCGTCGCGGTCGGGCGCGCCAGCAGGCGGGCCAGGCCGATCGGCTCGCCGGTCTCGTCGCAGTAGCCGTATTCGCCGCTGTCCAGGCGCGCGATCGACTGCGCGATCTTCTTCAGCAGCTTGCGCTCGCGGTCGCGCGTGCGCAGCTCGAGGGCGTGCTCCTCCTCGATCGTCGCCCGGTCGGCCGGGTCGGGAACGATGGAGGTGTCCTCGCGCAGGTGCTCGGTCGTTTCGCCGGCGTTGGAGAGCAGGTCGTCCTTCTGCGCCTGCAGGCGCGTGCGGAAGAACTCGATCTGCTTCTCGTTCATGTACTCGCTGTCCGGCATCGCGAGCAGTTCGGGCTCGGTCAGGTCGCGGCCGGACTTGTTCTTCCAGGCTTCGGCGAGCTTGGGGTCGGCCTTCGTGGCCGGCTTGATGAAGTCCATCGGTTCGGTCGTGTTCTTGGGCGCCGGGCGGGCCGGCGCAAAACGGGCAGTGAAACGGTTCTGTTCCGGCTGGGCGGGAACGGGCGAGGTGTCGGGCACCGCCGCGGCCTTGCCGGACTTGGAGGCCGATTTGGCGGCGGCGACCGCGGGCTTGGCTGGGGACTTGCTCACGAGAGTCTCTCCTCGCCCTTGTTCAGGGACGCGATGAATGTCCTGTTATACCCGCAGCCCTGGGTCGGGTCCCCGGGGCCGGTCGGCCTTAAGGCGCGCGGATTGTAGCCACGTCGCGGGCCGGCGCGGGCCGGCTTCGGCGAGGCCGGTCGGCGCACTCAGACGAGGCACTGCTCCAGCCCCTGTTCGAGGATGTCGCGCGGCAGGTCGATGCCGATGAACACCAGCTTGCTGAGCTTGTCCTCGCCCGGGGCCCACTTGGGGCCCAGGTCGCTGCCCATCAGCTGGTGCACGCCCTGGAACACGACCTTGCGGTCGCTGCCCTTCATGTTCAGCACGCCCTTGTAGCGCAGCATCTTCGGGCCGTAGACCTGGACCACCGAGCCGAGGAAGTCCTCCAGCTTGGCAGGGCTGAACGGCCGCTTGGCGCGGAAGACGAAGGACTTGACGTCGTCATCGTGCGCGTGGTGATGCGGGTGGTCGCAGGCCTCGCCGTCGTGGTGATGGTGCTCGTGTTCATGCGCCTGGTCGGCCAGGAAGTCGGGGTCGATGTCGAGCTTGGCGCTGAGGTTGAAACCCTTGATGTCGAAGACCTCGGCGATCGCCACCTCGCCGAAATGCACCGAACGCTGCAGCGCGCGCGGGTTCATCTGGCGCAGGCGGTATTGCAGCGCCTCGAGATCGGCGGCCGAGGCCAGGTCGGCCTTGCTGATGAACAGCCGGTCGGCGAAACCCACCTGGCGGCGCGCCTCCTGGCGCGTGTTCAGCTGTTCGCCGGCGTGCACCGCGTCGACCAGCGTGACGACCGAGTCCAGCAGATAGCTCTCGGCGATCTCGTCGTCCATGAAGAAGGTCTGCGCCACCGGGCCCGGGTCGGCCAGGCCGGTGGTCTCGATGACGACGCGGTCGAACTGCAGCAGCCCCTTGCGGCGGCGGTCGGCCAGGTCCGACAGCGTCGAGCGCAGATCCTCGCGGATCGTGCAGCAGACGCAGCCGTTGTTCATCTGGATGACCTGCTCCTCGGTGTCGGCGACGAGGATCTCGTTGTCGATGTTCTCCTCGCCGAACTCGTTCTCGATGACGGCGATCTTCTGGCCGTGGGCCTCGGTCAGAACGCGCTTGAGCAGCGTCGTCTTGCCGCTGCCGAGAAAGCCCGTGAGGATGGTGGCCGGGATCAGTCCGTTGCTCATGGTGATGGAGGGGAAAGACAAGCCTTGCCAGTTGGGGGCGGCAGACTGTCTTGCAAGCCCCCGGCCGTGTCAAGCGCGTGGGGTATTCTTGGGCTCCCCCACTGCCGACACCCTTGTGTCCGAACCTCCTTCTAACAAGTCCGCGCGCGGTGCGCCGGCTCCGTACGCGGACAAGCGGTCGTTCTTCGAGCGTCTGATCGAGTTCATCTCGCCCGGGCCCGACAGCAAGGACGAACTGATGAAGACGCTCGCCGCTGCCGAGCAGCGCGAGCTGATCCAGCCCGAGTCGCGGCTGATGCTCGAAGGCGTGCTGCGCATGGCCGAGCTCAGCGCCGGCGACGTCATGGTCGCGGCGCCGCGCATGGACATGCTCGACATCGACGCCGACTACGACGCGCTGCTGGGCGCCGTCATCGAGGCCGGGCACTCGCGGTTCCCGGTCTACGAGGACGGACGCGAGAACGTCATCGGCATCCTGCTGGCCAAGGACCTGCTGAAGCTGCAGCGAGCGCCCGAGCTGAACCTGCGCACGCTGCTGCGGCCGGCGGTCTTCGTGCCCGAGAGCAAGGCGCTGAACGAGCTGCTGCGCGACTTCCGCTCCAACCGCAACCACCTGGCGATCGTCATCGACGAGTTCGGCAACACCGCCGGGCTGGTGACGATCGAGGACGTGCTCGAGGAGATCGTCGGCGAGATCGAGGACGAGTTCGACGCGCGCGACGAAGCGCGCGAGGACACCGGCATCTACACGCTGGCCGACGGCACGCAGCGGGTCGCCGGCGACGTCGAGATCGACGCCGTCAACCGCGCCTTCGCGGTCGATCTGCCGACGGCCGACTTCGACACCATCGGCGGCCTCGTCGCCCACGAGTTCGGGCGCGTGCCGCGGCGCGGCGAGTCGCTGGACATCGGCGGCCTGTGTTTCTCGGTGATGCTGACGCGCGGCGGCGCCGTGCGCTGGTTCCGCGTCTGGCGCCAGGGCGCGGCCGGCGAGCCGCGCGCATGAGCGCTCAGGACTTGTCCGGGGCTCATTCCCGCCTGGCGGGACCGGCCGTAGGCCGAAGGGTGCTCCAGTGAGGCGCGTGCGCCGCGCCGCCGCCCGCAGGGGGCGGCGGTGATCCGCGTGATCGTCTCGACCCCTCGCGTGCGCGCGCCTTGGGTGCTGCCGCTGCTGCTGGCCGCGCTCGGTGCACTGCAGACGCTGGCCTACGTGCAGACCTCGGCCTGGCCGCTGGGCCTGGTCGGCGTCGCGCTGCTGGCGCTGGCGGTCGCGCGTGTGGCGCCGGCAGCGCGCCGTAGCGGTGCATGCTGATGTAGAGCCACCAGGTGCCGGCGGCCAGCCAGCCGAAGCCGTAGGCCCAGCCGAACAGTGCCGCACGCGCCGGCGCCACACGCGCGACCGCCAGCGCCAGCAGCGCGACGCCGACCAGGCCCAGCGGCCAGGCCGAGGTCTGCAC
>NZ_NRRU01000174.1 GCF_016583785.1 Rubrivivax gelatinosus
GTCATCGGGGTGGTGATCAGGGCTTGGGGTCGATGGTATTGAGAATGGTTCGCATCTACAAGCTTGTCCATGAGCTTGAAGCGGGATCGGGGTGGGCGGCAATCGCTGGCTGGCCGGCAGCACGGCGCAGCGGCGGGTGACGACCCTGCCCGGCGAGGAGTTCGTCGAGCGGCTGCTGCAGCACGTGCTGCCCAGCGGCTTCAAGCGCATCCGCCACTACGGGCTGCTGGCGCCGGCGGCCAAGGCGCAGCGCCTGGTCTGCGCCCGCGCGCTGCTGGCCATGCCGGCGGCGCAGCCCGCCACCCGGGAAGACGTGGCGGAGTTCATGCGCCGCGTGGCCGCCCTCGACATCGCCGCCTGCCCGCACTGCCGCGGCGGGCGATGGGTAGTGCTGGAGCAGCGGGGGCCGCAGCCGTGTGGCCCCGATGGGCGCGCGATGGACGAATCATGCCGTCGCGCCTGCCGCGGGCCACCGGCTCGGACGCCGGGATGAGCAGGCCCATCGCCCCAGACGCCTGCGGCCGCCGTTGCGGCAGGCCGCCGGTACGGCCTTGTCGTCATCGCGGCACCGGGCCTGCACGCGAGCCTCGCTGCCGATTGCACGACGCCAGAACGGGCGCCCGGCGTGGATGTGACGCGTCGATTTGCGGCAACACGGCCTCCGCGGCCCGGCGCCATCCACAGCGCAGCGGTTGCCGCAGCAGGGGCGCCACCTTACATTGCCCTATCACGCCTGCAGCGCGGCAGGTTTAGTCCAACACGGTTTATCTGCCGGGCGACGCCGGCGTGCGCCGGGTGAGTTTGCTCGGCGGCAGATAAACGCTATCCGTTAGGCCTCACAGTCACGCCCAGCATGGCCAAGTCTGCAGTTTCCATCCGCGTATGCGGCGGTGATCTTGAACCCGACGAGATCACCGCCGCGCTAGGTTCAGCACCTAGCATGAGCTATCGAAAGGGCGACCTGATCTCCCCTGGCCGTAGTGCCGCGGTTTGGAAGTACGGCATGTGGATACTCAAGGCTTCGGAATCAGAGCCGGCCGATTTCGAGAAACAGGTAGATCAGTTGCTTTCGACCTTGACTCTGGACTTTTCAGTATGGCGGTCACTGGGCCAACGGTATCAGGTGGATCTTTTTTGCGGCTTCTTCATGGATCATCGGAACCAAGGATTCACACTCGCCGTTCCGACACTGAGCGCTTTGGTCGTGCGAGGTATTGAACCGGGCTTCGAGATCTACGCTCCTACACCAGAAGAAGAAGCCGAATATTGGGCAAAGCAAGAAGGTACAGCGCATAAGGAGCCCGAGTGAGGCCTCTCAAGAAACTCCTTCCAAGTGATTGATGCAGGCGGAGTTTCTAGGCGGTGGCTGAGTCAGGCGTGACCGGAACGAGCGACATGCCGAGCCGCTGCGCCTTGCCCTGCAGGTTGTGCAGCACACGCTGGCGGTATCGCTCCTCGCACTAGGCCTGACCTTGATCGGTGTACTCCTGGCCCTTGCTCAGCAGGCTGCGGATCAGCCGGGCGAGCTTGTGCGCGGCCGCCGTGACAGCCTTGGACTTGTCCATGCGGGCACAAAGCCGCCGGTAGTACGCACCCAGCGTCGACTGGCTGAGGCGATGGCGCGGTTGGAGACCAGGCCGCGCGAGTAACCAGCAACAAGACCTTGAGCAGCATGGCCGGGGAGACGGCGGACGCTCCGGTCTCGTCGTCGCGATAGAAGGCGTCGAACGCGTCCAGCGGCACGGCGCCGGAGTCGACTAGGTGATTGAGCGCGAACTCGACGGAGCCGGGCAGCAACTGCTCGGCCAGCACCACCGGCAGGAAACACGGCTGGTTGTCGACGGGGCGGTATCGGGCCATCGCGGTGACGGTCGGGAAGATGACGAGCGATGTTGCAAGCGCAGTGCCGCGCCGATAGGCTGGCGCGAACCCGGACGCCGAGGGAGGCGCATGAAGAGACGGATCAAAAGCGCTGGTGTGGTATGCCGCGCCAGTCAGACCGGCTGCCGCCGAGGCGGGGTTTTTCTACAACTTCTTTAAAGAGCTTCACATGGACCGCGACCAAACATACGTAATCCCGTTGGACTATGGTGATCGCAAGGGCGAGCGCGATTTTGTTCGCGCAATCCTGAACCGATATGACCGAGATACCTTGGTCGGAGCCGTATTGTTCGTAAACAACAACCCGTACTCACTTCAGTCATTTCTTTGCCTGAACTTCTGGAAAGACTCTGAAGACTTTGAGCAGTGGCTGGGGGCCAATCATCCAACCAAGATGCGAGATTTTCGATTCCTCTTTTCGGAGATTGGGGGCGCCGTGTTTCAAAAGGGGTTCAACGTCCTCTCGTTTACGGACGATTCAATGCTGGACTTACAAATGTCAGAGGAGCCAAATGGAATCTACTTGTTCCCGGATCGCGATATAATGAATGAGAAATTTGGAAAGCCCAACACAGCAAGCACGCTATCGGTTTTCCTCTCGCATTCCAGCAGGGATAAGTCGTTTGTCGATTCCGTATTTTCCGAGTTACACAAGAACGACATTCGCGCCTGGTATGACCGCTATGAAATCCATCCGGGTGACAGCATTACCGAGAGCATCAACGAAGGCTTGCAGAGGTGCCATCTCGGGCTACTTTTCTTTTCAAAGAACTTCCTGGATCCACGGTCTGGATGGCCCATGAATGAGGCCAACTATTTCTTCTCGCAACGCATGCGGGAAAAGAAAAAGAACTTCATTGTTGTAAACCTCGACCTCGAAGTTTCAGAGATGCCGCCGCTTATGCAGGACTACCTATTCATTGATTGGCGTAGTCCTGGTGCAATTCAACAACTTGTTGACGCCATCACTCGTGAGCAGAGAACTCTATAACCCTGCGATCACACGGACCCTGCGCGAAAAGCCGCGCAAGGTCGGCAACCTCCACTACAAGGGCATCCCCACCTGTCAAGCAAATAGAGTCCCTGATGAATCGATCATCGATCTATCAAGGCACTTTGACGGTGTGCTGCCATTGCGCCGCCTGACGGAAAAGTAATCGAGGTGCGGACTGCTCAACTACAACCAGCCTTTTATGCAGCGTTCGATGCTGCTGGCCCTGATCAAAGACTCGCGCGGGGGCTCCATTCCTTAGCCGTGGTCGCCATGTCCGGTGCCGCAGTGTTATAGCCGCCCCCTGCGTAGGTCCATAACATAATGGTCACGGACATCTCCTTGCGTCAGCCGGGTGGAGGCTGAGACTGCAGAACCCCATCGTCGTACCGGGCGACCGTCCTTGCTTGATGGATAACCTCGGGCGGATGGGACGCTATGGGGATGTCCCTTTCATTCGTTAGGCCGCAAGACCAAAGTCCGCTTACTCGCAACCATGGCAGACACAGTAGATTCGCAGAAGCCACTCTGCTTCGTCATACAAGCCTTTGATGGCAACAAGTACGACAGGCGATACCACGAGACCGTTCGTCCCGCACTCGTCAAAGCCAAAGTAGAGCCTCAGCGCGCGGACGAGATCCTGGGACTCAACCCGGTGATTGAAAAGATCGAGCGGGCGATTGAGGCAGCGTCGATCTGCGTCGCGGAAGTGTCGGAGGACAATCCGAACGTATGGCTCGAACTTGGCTACGCGCTTGCGTTAAATAGGCCAACCGTGATCCTGTGCGACAGAGCTGTGCGCGCGAAGCTGCCATTTGACATCCAGCACCGGCCGGTGATCTTCTACCGAACCGACTCTCGGAGTGGCTACGATGAACTTGAGCGAGATCTCGTCAAGTTTGTGTCCTCTCAGCTCCAGACAGAGCGTCGCATCGCGAATACGCTCGCACTAAAGCCGGGAAGCGAATCAGCCACCGATCTCGAGAAGTACGAAGTGGCTATCCTGGCCACGGCATTTGCATTCTGGCCTACGCCCGTTGGAAGCATCAGCCACTGGGAGATGGAGCAGAAGCTCCGAACCATTGGGTACAACGACGTTGCGCTCGCGTTGGGCGTGACTAGCCTTGTCCGTCGGAATTTCATCATCGAACGTGCGGTTGAAGAAGAGACTGCCGACGGGCCTGCCGACATAAAGCACTATCAAGTCGCACCAGCTGGGGTCAGCTGGATTGAAAGCCACAAGGATCTGCTTGAGCTGACCTATCAGGAACCGAAGCGAAAGGCGAGCCCGTTTGACGGTTTTGATGACGAAATTCCCTTCTGACTCCACCGTAGGGGCCCAACCCCTCGCTCACCGCAACGCCAGCGGCAGGCCAGCAGCGCCGGTTAGCTAAAATTTCAGACCCAGTATGTTGCCGACATCAACTCCAATGACCATCACCCTTCGGCCCATCACTGCAGAGAACTTCGAAGATGTGGCGAGCCTCCCGCTCCTCGCGCATCAGCATGCATATCTCGCAAGCAACTCCTACTCAATAGCCCAGGCGAGCTTCTTCCCGTTCCTGGTCACCCGCGCCATCTACCTAAACGAGCGTCCTATCGGCTTCATGATGTATGCCAAGCCGGAGCCTCACGAAGACCAGGGTGAGTTCGGCATCTGGCGGTTCATGGTCAGTTCAGATCATCAGGGCAAGGGCTACGGGCGCCAGGCGCTGGCCAGGCTGATTTCGGAGATTCGCTCGCACCCAGATGTCAAGCGGATCTTCATCTCGTACAAACCCGAGAACGAGCCAGCCAAAATCTTCTACGCCTCATTTGGCTTTCGTGAAACCGAAGTCGACGATGAAGGCGAAATGGTTGCCGTCCTTTCTTGCGGAGAAGAAAGCACCAACGGCAGCTGATTGAACCAGTCACTACCCCTCGTGGCTCTCCGGCTGATTTCCCGAGCGCAGCTCGTGCCGCGGTAGAGGATCAACCCATCGTTCCACCGGTCGATGCGCCAACGTGCTGCGCGTCCCGAGACACTCGCTCCCCGAAATGCCCCCACGCCACCGCCTATTCGTCCGCGCCCAAGCGGTCACCCGCGCGCAACAACAGCTGGAACAGGACTCCTACCCCCGGCTGCAGATGAGCCTGATCGCCGCGCTGACGGGCGCCTTCGGCCTGCTCTCGTCGTTCGTGCTGCTGCGTCAAGGCGTGGACACGATGGCGCTGCGCTACCCGCTTGCCCTGGTCTGCGCGTACGCGATGTTCCTGTTCCTCATCTGGGCGTGGCTGCGGACCAAGGCATCGGACTGGGTCGACGTTCCCAACTTGGCCGACACGCTCCCTTCGGGCGGAACGACGCCCGCCAGCGCGCCCGTGCGAGCCGGCGGTGGCGGCGACTTCGGCGGCGGCGGTGCGAGTGCTTCGTTCGACGGCCAACTGCCGCCGGTCGGGTGCGACACCAGCAGCCCGGTGCCTGGCATCGGCGAGTCCATTGGCTCGGTGGCCGACGCCGACGAGTGGACGGTCCCGCTGGTGGCCATCGTGCTGGCCGCCGGCCTGGCGCTGGCGTCGTTCTACGTGATCTACATCGCGCCGGCGCTGTTCGCCGAAGTGCTGGTCGACGGCGCCCTCTCGGTCGCGCTGTACCGCTACCTGCGCGGCGACGACCCGGCGCACTGGCTGGTGACGGCGATCCGCCGGACCGCACTGCCGTTCCTGGCAACCGCCGTCTTCCTGGCCGTCATCGGCGCGGTGATGTCGGCCTACGCGCCCGGGGCACGTTCGATCGGTGAAGTCGTGCACCGGGTTCCAGCCGGCAAGTAGGAGCTGGCAGCCGGCATGGGCCGGCGACGGCCCCACACGCCCTCAC
>NZ_NRRU01000175.1 GCF_016583785.1 Rubrivivax gelatinosus
GGGCTCCCAAGTACGCCAGCGGCTTGCGACCGGTGTCGTAGGCGGGGTGGGCCAGCATCAGCAGCACGGCGGCTTCGTTGGCGGCGCTGCCCTTGGGAAAGCTCGGCAGGTCCACGGTGGCCTGCCAGATCACCTTGCCTTCGGGGGAGGCGATCATCTTCAGGCCCACTTCCATCGTGGTCCAGCCGGCGTTGCCGTTGGCGATGGTCAGCGCGGGCTTGGAGGTCAGGCCGAAGGCTTGGTAGGCCTCTTTCCAGCTGTCCCGTGCATCCAGCTCCGTCCGCTCCGGCACGAAGCCCGCGACAAGGGGCAAGCCGTTCATGCGGACGCCGTTCCACATGAACATGTTGAAGCCTTCGACGTCCTGGCCGTAGTAGGTGACCACGAACTGGAAGCTCAAGGTCAACTTTCCCAGCAAAGCCGCTTCGAAGTCGGGTCGCGCCAGTGGATCGGTCACGGATCCATCACTGCCAGTGATCGACTTGTAGTAGGGAAGTGGACCCGCATCCGGCGACTGGGCCAGCAGCAAGGCAAGATGCTTCTCCACGCCGAATCCCGGATCGAACATGGTCGAGATGGCGTTGCCCCCCACCAGTTGCGCGACGGTCCCCGGCGGCCACGACGCTGCGCGTACCGCTGGGGAGGTGGCCGGCCGCGCGTCCGCCGTCGCCGGCTTGATGCCCAGCAGTTCAAGCAGGCCCATGCTGAGTGCTCCTGTGATGAACGGACGCCGGTTCATTGAAGGGTATGCCAGGTTTCATTTGAGGACACCCGCCCAGTGGCGCTCACGAACATCGACGATGCCCGGGGCTGTGGCCGCCATGTGCTGCATGTTGTACGTGAGGTGCAATTGCTTATCTTCATAGAAGCCCTGCTTCCAGTAGTCGATGAACGCCTTCGCTGGGTCAAACTTCTTGGCAAGCAGTTTGTCCACGAACATCCAGTGCGCGAACTGCCTGAACACCTGCACATCCTCCGGCTTGATGCGGCTGGGGTTGACCCAGCCGATGGCCACGTCGTAGGCCAGCACGCGCTCGGCGTGCAGGGCGTTGGTCAGGATGGTGGAGTGGTCGGTCGCGTTCGGGTTCTCTTCCATCATCTTGCGCAGTTCGGAGCGCTGCTCTTCGGCCGACAGCGGCTGGCCCGCCTTGGCTGCGGCCTGCTGCAGGCGCTTCAGGCGTGCAGCCTGCTCGTATCGCAGCGAACGTTCACTGGCCGCAGTGCCCAGGCCGAGATGTCGCTCGGCTCACGCAGCCCCCTGGAGCACCGCAAGGCGCTGGGGATCGCGGTCTAACCAGTCCAAGATTTCTGCCGCACCTCCGGTGGGTCAAACTTCAGTCGGCGCCAACAGCCACACCGCTTCGACGCGGATCATCGCAGCCAGTCGCTGAGCCAGGCCGCGCAGTCCCGGGCCGCGGCGGCGGGCCAGACGATGGAGACGGTGGTCCCGGCGCGCTGCAGCTCGATGCGGATGTCGCCCTCGACGGCCGGAGCGGTCAGCGCCAGCGGAACGAACGTCGGCGCCGGTGTTGCGGCCTGCGTCGTAGGCGGCGGCGTCTGCACCGCGGGCAGGGCCTCGGGCACCGCCCCCTGCGCATCCGCGTCCGGCTGCTGCTCCGCCGTAGCGACCCACCGGCGCAGCAGGTTGGCGTTCAGCCCGTGCGTCAACGCCACCGCGGCGATCGAGACGCCGCGCTGCCGGCACTCGCCGGCCACCATCGCCTTGAACTCGTCGCTGTGCCGGCGCCGGCGCCGCCGGCCCATCAGATCAACCCCGTAGGTGTTCATGTGTCCACTTCCCATCAAGCGGACACATGGTCACTACCGCGGGACAGCGATCAACCTGTGTTCGCCAGCCGCTTACGATTTTCTGGCGCTGCTGGCGCATCCACCGGTGCAGCGCGTCGGCTACCGGCTTGGCGCTTTGGCGTGCGGCAACCAGTCCGTGATCACCACCAGGCGACCAGCAATGAGCACCGAAGTGCCCAGTGCTACCACGAGTTTCCGCGGCATCGCCAGCGGATCGGCAGATGCGGAGCAATGGATGCAGCGACCAGGTTCTACAGCCCGGAGGACTTCATCAGTCGACCGTTTCGTCTCGGATGCTTCCATCTCCGAGCCTCCGTGACGCGGTCCGTCCATTGAGGGCGGCCGTAAGTCTCTTTTGCTCGGCGACTGGCCGCTCAGAATGCACCCGGCCTGAGGCCGACGCTCTTGACGATGGCGTCCCACAGTTCGAGCGCTTGCTCCTGAGTGAGGAACTTGCGCGGATCCTGAGGATTTTGCTTGTCCGGCCATCCAACTTCGAGGCTGAGCTTGACCATGGGGCTCATCGGGGACCGGGTGCCGTAGGTTTCCAGCTTGGCGTCGAAGATGGTGCCCCCCTTTTCCGGGTACAGGGCCACGTACTCCTGGGCACTGCGCCCGGCGACCGTCAGCGTGGCGCGTCGTAGCGTCTTGATCCCCGAGCCGCTGCCGGCCATAGCGATGGCGCGGTCGACGCGGGCGAAGAGTCGTTCGTTGGGAGCATAGTCCCCGCGTGTTTCGCTGGTGAAGTTCAGGGTCCACGACAGTGACTGGTCGCGCGCGCCGCCAGAGAACGTCTCGGCTTCTTCTGGCTTTCGGCGAAGCAGGCCGTCTGCGATGCACGCGCCGTCGCTAGTGGGAATCGCACCGACGGCGCGAGGCGTGAGCTTCGAGGCAATGTCAGCGATCAGCGACTCCACCGCTGCAACTGTCTCGTCAGAGGTGCGATAGTGAAGCCGCCACGCAGACGGCGATGCGAAAGAGAAGCCTTCGACTACGCTCATGCCCACACCACGCTCGCGCTCGCGCGAAACAAAGATCGTCAGCGATCCACCGTTCGCGACCCGAACGGCACGCAGCCGGCTTCCTTCAGTCTCATGCGCAGCCGCACGAAGCGATCGTTCGTGATTCTGCATTTTGCCGGCGTAGTCCGTATTGCTAGGGAAGGACGGAACACGCTCGATGGTGATCACTTCGATTCTTGAGTCACCAATGGCTATCTCGGCCGCTATGGGAACGTCCAGAGCATGACGTCCGATGCACATGGTTTTCATCCGTCGGGTCAGTTCGGTCATGGCATGCGTCCGCTCTGGATGGGTTTGGCGATAGTGGATCAGGTCGGGCAGGAACGGCAGGGCCACCAGCGTCGCTGCAACGGCAAGCAACAGCTTGCGACTAGACGGCCATGCAAGTTGAAGCTTCAAGATCGAACTCAAGCGGCGTTTTCGGCGATCAGCCGAACGATGCTGTACGCAGCCAGTTCTTGCGCTCGCCAGTCCTTGTAGCTGTCTTGGTGGTCGTAGCCGGCATGCCGGGCGACAAACTCTGCTTGGTCGTCTACTTTGGACGCCGACTGAAGGGGCACCGTGCCGTCGCCCTGCCAGCCCGGCCCTTTCTTGTCTGACAGGGTGAACTGCGCGGGCTGGGTTGCGCGCCCAACCTGCGCGTGGGCATTGGCCAGAAAGACCTCCCCTTCGGGACCGTCCCTGAGGACACGTGAGCGCAGACAGTCAGGCGGAGCCTGAACGAGGCGCTGCTGCGCCTGCCAGACTACACGTTCAAAGGCCCGGTGATCGTCGTCATCGGCACCATACTGCGCGTGCGTGTGCGGATGGTGGCCGTTGGCGAGTGTTTCGTGGAAGCTCTGTGCTTCGTCTAGGTTGAGCGTGAAGTCCTTCCAGGCATTGGAGATGTCTGCGGCAAGCGCATCGTCATTTGCCAGCACCCACTCCGGATTCATCAGCCGCCACCAGACATCCTTCTGCGAGTAGATCTCCGAGTACGGATCGTTCTTGGGGAGGCTGTGGACCACGGCACCGGTGTGGTCCTTGATCTGCAGCCAGTCGGTGCCATAGCGCTTGCTTGGCAGCAGTTGCAATGCGCCAGGGCAGTTGCTGAAAACGGCCGACACTTCCGGTCCGTTGCCGCCCAGGATGCTGGCCACGGCGTTGCCCTTCACACCACTGCCTTCGAACCCCGCACGGCAGCGCCGGTACGCCACGGCAGCGCCTTGCGTCGGCATGACGCCGTGAACGACGCCGATCACCTTGTCGGCCGCGGCGCCCATCTGGGCGTGCACGGCGGCACGGGCGACCAGCCCACCCATGGAGTGCGTGATGAGAACCGCCTTTTCGCACTCGTAGCCCAGCTTCTGGTAGTGGCCGATGAACTCCGCAATCTTGCCGGCCAGGTACTTGCCGCTGTCGCGGTTGGACTGCGTCCAGTTGTAGCCCACGGCGTGCACCGGAAGCCAGTACCGGGCGGCCTTCGTCACGTCGTCGGCCGTGATCGGCTTGTCGCCCTTCACCACGCCCCAGTCGCTGGCAATGCGGGTGGCCGCACCGCGATCGCGATGCCGCACATGTCGGCGACCGATGATGTTGTCGGCCCAGAACTCGCGCAGCTGACCCCGCTGATACATGTGGTTCAGGTTGTGCTCCAGAAAGGCTAGCAAGGGCCCGTAGCTGGTGAGCATGACCGTACCCCAGCCCCGGCGCTTCATTTCGTTGACGAAGCCCAGCCGCCGCTGTTCACCGCGTGCAGCGCGGTCGCGCCCGTCAGCTTCAGAGTCGAAGGTGAAAGGCGCCAGTGCTTGCGGAGGCAAGTCGGCTCGGTCGTCGACTTCTGTGTTCCGCGGGTCCAGAAGCGCGCGCCGGTCGGCGGCCGCCAGCGGCCAGAAACGGCGCGCCATGAACGATGTCGAGTCGTCGGGCCGCCAGGCGCGGTCGCCCCAGCCTTCCGTAGTGACTTTCACCGGCGGCCACTCCCAGCCGGCGGTGGCGCCCGTTCTGTAGCGCTTCTGCTCGAAGCCGGCCGGTAGCCGCTTGAGCTTCAGGTTCGAGCCCATGACGCCCGGCACGAAGATGACCGGAATCACCGTCGACGGAGGCACGATCACGGCGTAGCGCTTGGTGTCGCTCGTCGACGTGAAAGGCGCCTCGGCAACCGGATGGCCGTCCTTGTCGTAGCTGATGGGCGCGATGTGGTAAGCGTCGAACGGGTTGGCTGTAGCGGTCATGAGGCCTGGGGTGGCAGCACCCGGATGCGGTAGCGGTCGGGAAACGCGGCCTTCTTCAGGCCCGTGCGGCCTGCGCCGTCCGTGCTGCCCCGCTGGATGGCACCATCGGCGAAGTGGATCTCGTACTGACGATTCGCGACAGGCTCGCCGTTGTCCAGATAGAGAACGAACTCTTGATCGAGCCGAATGTCGGCATGCGGCATGGCCTGCACAGCCACGCTGGCGTGCTGTGGCCCCGCAAAACTCTTCTTGCCCGCATGCACGGTGATCTTGCCCGGGCACTCGAAGACGATGTTGCCGCCCTCCAGCGTGAGCCGGGCGCCGCCGGCGGTGGCCAGGGTGATCTTCTTGGCCGCCGCCCAGTCGATGTGCGCACTGGCGCGCTGGACGCTCACGTCCTGCTTGGCCGCCACGCGCAGCGTGTCGCTCTGCGCCTGCACGCTGATGTCGCCTTGGCCGGCGATGAGGGCGATGCCCTTGCCGGCGGCCTGTTCTCCAGGCTTCACCGCCCCGGCCAGCACGCCGATGTTCTGGCCGGTGTGGATGCGCAGCGCGCCGCCGCTGGCGAGTTCCAGGTTCTGCCCCGCCGCCAGCGTG
>NZ_NRRU01000176.1 GCF_016583785.1 Rubrivivax gelatinosus
GGCCTGGCGGCTGCGCGCGTCCGCCACCGGCCGCCCGGCGCGCCCGGCGCTGCGGGCAGGGGAGGTGGCATGAGCCATCAGGACTTGTCCGGGGCTCATTCCCGCCTGGCGGGATCGGCCGCAGGCCGGAGGGTGCCCCAGTGAGCCCTCAGGACTTGTCCGGGGCTCATTCCCGCTCGGCGGGACCGGCCGGCAGGCCGAAGGGTGCCCCAATGAGCGCTCAGGACTTGTCCGGGGCTCATTCCCGCTCGGCGGGACCGGCCGCAGGCCGAAGGGTGCCCCAATGAGCAGCGGCGCGCTCGGTCTGTTCGTGCTGGTGCTGGTGCCGGCCTTCGTGCTGCTGGCGCTGGCGATGGACCGCCACCACGAGGACTGGTTCGGCGTCGCCCCGCCGCCGGGGCGGCCGCGGCGCTGGCGCCTGCTGGCGCTGCTGCTGATCGCCGGCTGCGCGCTCGCCGCCAGCCTGATGCCGCATCCCGGGCTGGCCTGGGTGGAGCTGGTGTGCGCAGCCTCGTGCGCGGCCTTCCTCGTCGTCGCCGGTGTGAGCCGATGGCGGCGGCGCTGAATCCGCCCGCGGCCGCCGGTGCCGCGGACGCGCCCGGCCCGCAGGCGCTGGCGCGCCTGTACGTCGACCACCATGGCTGGCTCCAGGACTGGCTGCGGCGGCGCCTGGGCAATGCCGCCGACGCGGCCGATCTGGCGCACGACGCTTTCGTGCGCCTGCTGGTCGCGCCGCGGCGTTTCGACAGCCCGCCGGCGGCGCGTGTCTACCTGCGCACGATGGCCAACGGCCTGTGCGTGGACCTGTGGCGCCGGCGCGAGGTCGAGCAGGCCTGGCGCGAGACGCTGGCCGCGCGCCCCGAGGCGCTGGCGCCGTCGGCCGAGCAGCAACTGCTGGTGTTGCAGGCGCTGCAGGAGATCGACGCGATGCTGCGCCGGCTGCCGCCGAAGACGTCACGTGCCTTCGTGCTCGGCGTCGCCTGTGGCATGACCGACGCCGAAGTCGGCCAGGAGCTGGGCGTGTCCGCGCGCATGGTGCGCAAGCACGTCGCCCGCGCGATGCTGCACTGCCTGCTGCTGGAGGCGGCCGCGAGCGTCGGCGCGCCGGGCTGAACGTGGACGGCAAGGCCACGGCTTCGCAGCGCGCGCTGCAGCAGGCAGCCGACTGGTTCGCGCGCCTGCGCGACGGCGCCGCCGGCGAGGCCGAGCACGCGGCCTGGCGGCGCTGGTATGACGCCGCCGCCGAACACCGCCAGGCCTGGGCTTTCGTCGAGCGCGTCGGCTCCCGTTTTGCGCCCATCCGCGCCACGCCTGACCCTCGCCTGGCTGCCGCGGCTCTGCAGGCGGCCGCGGCGCCGCGGCTGCGCCGGCGTGGCGTCGTGTTCGGCGCCGCCGCGCTTGCCGGCGGCCTGTCCGGCTGGACGCTGTGGCGCGATCCGGCGCTCGCCGCGCCGCTGCTGGCGCTGTGGGCCGACGAGCGCAGCGCCGTCGGCGAGCTGCGCGAGATCGTGCTGGCCGACGGCAGCCGCGTCTGGCTGGCCAGCGCCAGCGCCTTCGACCGGGACTACGGCCGCTCGCTGCGCCGGCTGCGGCTCCTGGCCGGCGAAATGCTGGTGCGCACCGGTGCCGACGAGCGCGCCTTCGTCGTCGACCTGCCGCAGGGCCGGCTGCGGGCGCTTGGCACGCGCTTCACGGTGCGGCTGGAGGACGACGGCCTCGGCCTGGTCGCGGTGCATGCCGGCGCGGTGGAGCTGCGCGCCGCCGCCGGCGGCACGGTGCGCCGGGTGCAAGCCGGCGAGCAGCTGCGCTTCGACGCCGCTGGCGCCGGCCCGCTGCAGCCGGTCGACCCGGCGCGAGAGGCCTGGACGCGCGGGCTGCTGATCGCGCGTGCGATGCCACTGGCGCAGGTCGTCGCCGAACTGCAGCGCTGGCATCGCGGCCGCATCACGCTCGCGCCCGAGATCGCCGCGTTGCCGGTGTTCGGCAGCTACCCGCTGCGCGACGCCGGGCGCACGCTGGCGATGCTGTCCTCGGTGATGCCGATCGGCGTGCGCCGGCCGCTGCCCGGGTGGACCCGGGTCGAGCCCGCGCCAGGGCGCTGAACGCGGCGCGGTTCCGCTTTCGGCCGGGTTCTTCGATCAACAGCATGAGAGCGCTGGCGCGCGAACGCGCACCGCCTGCGCTCGCGTCCGTTGCCACCCACAAGAGGAACCCCCATGACCCACCGTTCGTCCCGCGCCGCCGTGCCGCGCTGCGGCCTGCACCCGGCGCCGCTCGCACTGGCGCTGCAGCTCGCCTTCGCCGCTGTCGCGGCGGCCCTGGTCCTTCCCGACAGCGCCCGCGCCCAGCCGGCGAGCGCCCAGGCCGACCGGGCCTACAGCATCCCGGCCGGCGCGCTCGACGCGGCGCTGGCGCGTCTGGCCGCCGAGTCCGGGCTGCTGCTGGCCGCGTCCGCCGAGCTGGTGCAGGGCCGCCGCAGCCCCGGCCTGCAGGGCCGCTACGCGCCCGAGGACGCGCTGCGTGCGCTGCTGGCCGGAAGCGGCCTGCAGGCCGCACGCCGCAGCGACGGCGCCTACACGCTGCTGCCGGCGGCCGAGCGCGCCGGCGCGGCGCCGGCGACGCTGCCGCCCTTGCGCGCCAAGGGCCGGCGCGAGGATGAGACCGCGACCGGCCCGGTCGACGGTTATGTCGCGCGCCGCAGCGCCTCGGCCTCGCGGACCGACACCGCGCTGCTGGAGACGCCGCAATCGGTCTCGGTCGTCGGCGCCGAACAGCTCGCGGCGCAGAAGGCGGTGTCGCTGGCCGATGGCCTGAGCTACACGCCCGGCGTCGCCCAGCAGTCGGCGGTGTTCAGCCGCATGGTCGACGACCTGATGGTGCGCGGCTTCAACGTCGCCAACGGCAACCTGGGCATGCTGCGCGACGGCATGAAGTACCAGTCCAACGTCTACGACGGCGGCATGGAGCCCTACGGCCTGGAGCGCCTGGAACTGGTGCGCGGCGCGGCCTCTGTGCTCTACGGCCAGCTCTCGCCCGGCGGCCTGGTCAACGCCGTCAGCAAGCGGCCGACCGTCACGCCGCTGAACGAGCTCAACCTCGAGTTCGGCAGCTACGACCGGCGCCAGGTCTCGGGCGACTTCGGCGGCGCCATCGACGCCGACGGCCGCTGGAGCTGGCGCCTGACGGCGCTGGCGCGCGACGCCGACAACTGGGTGCACGACGTGCCCGACGACAAGCGCTACGTCGCCCCGGCGCTGAGCTGGCAGCCCGACGCCGACACCCGGCTGACGCTGCTGGCCAGCCGCCAGTCGGTGGACACGCGCTTCGCCTCGCCGCTGCTGTACCAGGACGTCGCCAGCGGCGTGCTGCCGCGCCGGCTGTTCCTCGGCGAGCCCGACTTCGACCGCTACGACAGCGACACCACGGCGCTGGGCTACGAGTTCGAACACCGCTTCGCCAACGGCGTGAAGCTGCGCAGCGCCGCGCGCCGCTTCGACGCCGACGTGCGCTGGGACTACATGATGGCCAACATCGCCCCGGTCAGCGGCGGTCTGCTGTACCGCCTGGCCAGCCAGCGCGACGAACGCTCCAGCGGCCAGACCGCCGACAACTCGCTGGCCTTCGACTTCGACACCGGCGCGCTGAGGCACTCGCTGCTCGCCGGCATCGATTACTACCGCCGCACTTACGACTCGCACCGCTGGCGCGGCAGCGCGCCGTCGGCTCTGGACCTCGCCGACCCGGTGCGCGCGGGCGCGCCGGCGATCGACGGCACGCGCGACCGCGGCAGCGACAACCTGGGCGAGCAGACCGGCCTGTACCTGCAGGACCAGATGCGCCTGGGGCGCTGGGCCCTCACCGCCGGCGCGCGCTATGACAACAGCCGTTCGCATTCGCGCAGCTACCTGAGCGGCGCGCGCAGCGGCCAGAAGGACGACGACGTCACCGGCCGTGCCGGCGTCGTCTACCTGTTCGATTCGGGCTGGGCGCCGTACCTGAGCGTGAGCCAGTCCTTCCAGCCGCAGATCGGCACCGACTCGCAGAGCGGCGAAGCCTTCACGCCCAGCCGCGGGCGCCAGGTCGAAGCCGGCCTGCGCTGGCAGCCCGCCGACAGCCGGCTGCTGCTGGCGGCGGCCCTCTACGAACTGCGCCAGACCGACGTCGTCACCGCCGACGCCAACGCCAACCAGTACCAGCAGGGCGAAGTGCGTTCGCGCGGCTTCGAACTCGAGGCGCGCTGGCAGGGGCGGCAGACGGCGCTGATCGGCGCCTTCGCCTTCACCGACGCGCGCGTGCGCCGCAGCCGCCTCGCCTACGAGGTCGACCAGCAGGTCGCGATGGTGCCGCGGCAGGCGTTTTCGCTCTGGAGCGAACGCCGCTTCCAGGACTTCGGGCTGGCCGGGCTGAAGCTCGGCCTCGGGCTGCGCTACACCGCGCGCACCAACATCCCGGAACGGGGCGCGCAGGTGCCCGGCTACACGCTGGTCGACGCGATGCTGGGCTACGAACTGGGCGAACTGCGCCCGGCGCTGCGCGGCGCCACCGTGGCGCTGAACGCGCGCAACCTGTTCGACCGCGAGTTCTTCACCTGCACCGGCTCCGACGGCTGCCGCTATGGCGAGCCGAGCACCTGGACGGCGACGTTCGGCTACCGCTGGTGAGCGTTCGGGCGCGGGTGATGCAGGCATAGAATGCGAACGATTCGCAACAACGCCTCGCGCTCGCGCCCGCCGTGTCCGCCGACCAGGCCCTGAACCAGCAGCTCCGCACGCTCTACGTCGACCACCACGGCTGGCTGCAGGGCTGGCTGCGGCGGCGTCTGGGCAATGCCGCCGACGCGGCCGACCTGGCGCACGACGCTTTCGTGCGCCTGCTGGTCGCGCCGCGGCGTTTCGACAGCCCGCCGGCGGCACGTGTCTACCTGCGCACGATGGCCAATGGCCTGTGCGTGGACCTGTGGCGCCGGCGCGAGGTCGAGCAGGCCTGGCTGCAGGCGCTGGCGGCGCAGCCGGCGGCGCTGGCGCCGTCGGCCGAGCAGCGCGCCATCGTCGTCGAGACGCTGCTGCAGGTCGGCGCGATGCTGGCGCGGCTGTCGCCGCGTGCCGCCGCCGCCTTCGTGATGGCCCAGGTCGACGGCATGCCCTACCGCGAGATCGCCGCCGCGCTCGGCGTGTCCGAGCGCATGGTCAAGAAGTACGTCGCGCAGGCCATGCTGCAGTGCGCGCTGATCGAGGCCGGCCTGGCCTGAACATGGCGGCCGGCCGCAACGCCCCGCAGCCGGCCGACGGCCCGGCCGTCGACCACGCCAGCCTGGAGCAGGCCGCACTCTGGTACGCGACGCTGCGCGCCGAGACCGTCGGCGACGCCGAGCGCCGCGCCTGGCAGGCCTGGCTGGCGCAGTCGCCGCTGCACGCACGCGCCTGGGCCCACATCGAGGCCGTCGGCCGGCGTTTCGAGCCGCTGCGCACCGGCGGGGCCGACGCCGCGCTGGCCGGTGCGTCCGCCGCGCGCCGCATCGCGGTCGGCCGGCGCCGCGTCATCGGTGG
>NZ_NRRU01000177.1 GCF_016583785.1 Rubrivivax gelatinosus
CACCCGACCCGGCGGCCTCGCCGGCGCCGCGGCCCTCGCCCCGCCACCTGCGCGCCACCGCACAGCCTTGTCCGCGCACACCACGGCCTGCAGGCCGCGAACCTTGCCAGGCCGCCAGCACCCTAATGATACTTTTGGCAGATAACCCAAAAATGATATCTGCACGCTGACCAGACATCCATTGGATATTCACGCGCAGGCCCGCACATCGCACCCGCGGCCGGAAATAACGCTCAAGTGGCTGCCGGGGCGGCCGAAGGAAAGAGTGAACTTCGCATTTGCCGACGGGCGTGGCGCCGGCCTATTGACCTATTGGGGATGTAAATGTTGAAAACGCTGTCGGGTGCCAGATCGATCGGCCAACGCCTGAGCACCGTGCTGGCGCTCGTGCTGCTGATCGCCTTCACCGGCTCGGGCTTCGGCTACTGGGCGCTCAGCCGCACGGCCGACGCCAACAAGGAGATGCTCGAGGACTCGCTCACCGCCGAGCGCATCGCCTCCGACTGGTACCGCAACATCAGCGGCGGCGTGAACCGCACGACGGCGATCGCGGTGAGCACCGACGCCAACCTCTCGAAGTTCTTCGCGACGATCTCGGCGGAGTCGACGAAACAGTCGAGCGAATACCAGAAGAAACTCGAGCCGATGATGGAGACGGCCGAGGAAAAAGCGCTCTTCGAGAAGATGTCGGCGGCCCGCAAGGTCTATCTGGGCTCGCGCGACGAGGTTTATGCGGCGCGCCAGGCGGGCGATGTCGACAAGGCCCACGAGATATTCGAGAGCAAGTTCCAGCCGGCGGCCACGCAGTTCCAGGACGCGATCCGGTCGCTGGTGCAGATGCAGCGCGCCGAACTCGACGCCCAGGCCCTGCAGGCAGCCAATGCCAACCGCGCGGCACGCATCGCGCTGGTGGTCTTCGGCATCAGCGCGCTGCTGGTCGGCGCCGCGCTGTCGCTGTGGCTGACACGTTCGATCACCGTGCCGCTGAACGAGGCGGTGGGCGTCGCCGACGCCATCGCCCACTTCGACCTCACGCGCAGCATCACGCCGCGCAACGACGACGAGACCGGCCGGCTGCTGCGCTCGCTGCAGAGCATGCAGACCTCGCTGCGGAGCCTGATCGGCGAGGTACGGGCGTCGACCGACAGCATCGGCACCGCCAGCAGCGAAATCGCCAGCGGCAACATGGACCTGTCCACACGCACCGAACAGACGGCCTCCAACCTGCAGCAGGCCGCGGCTTCGATGACGCAGCTGGCCGGCACGGTGCGCCAGACGGCCGACGCCGCCGGCACCGCCAGCGGGCTGGCCAACAGCGCCGCCAGCGTCGCCCAGCGCGGCGGCGAGGCGGTGAGCCAGGTGGTCGCGACGATGGAAGAGATCAGCACCAGCTCGCGCCGCATCAGCGACATCATCGGCGTCATCGACGGCATCGCCTTCCAGACCAACATCCTGGCGCTGAACGCGGCGGTCGAGGCGGCGCGCGCCGGCGAGCAAGGCCGCGGCTTCGCGGTGGTGGCGAGCGAGGTCCGTTCGCTGGCCCAGCGCTCGGCGCAGGCGGCGCGCGAGATCAAGGCCCTGATCGGCAGCGCCGTCGACAGCGTCGAAGCCGGCTCGCGCATGGTGCAGGGCGCCGGCAGCACGATGACCGAACTGGTCGCCAGCGTGCAACGCGTCAACCAGATCATCGGCGAGATCGGCGCCGCCACGCGCGAGCAGAGCGACGGCATCGGCCAGCTCAACGCCGGCGTGTCGCAGCTCGACCAGATGACGCAGCAGAACGCCGCGCTGGTCGAAGAGGCGGCCTCGGCGGCCGGCAGCCTGAAGGACCAGTCGGCACGGCTGGCGACAGCCGTCGGCGTGTTCAGGCTCTGAAGCGCTGGCGCGGCCCGCTGCAGCTGCATGCGGCTGGGGACCGGCCACGAAGCTGCGTCGGCTGAGCGCGCCCGCGGGCACCCGGGATGCCCTGTTCCGGCAGGTGCCTACACTGCCTCTCACCCGGCTGCGGCGCGGGCACCGGCCCGGCGCCAGCGGCGTCTGGCTGGTCACGCCGCCGCCGCGCGTCCCCGCCCCCGACATCGGCCGCGGCTTCTTCGGACAGCGTCCACAAAAGGCACGGCCATGGGTCTGGCGGAGTTCATCGTTCAAGACATGGACGGCATCATCGCCGAGTGGGAAGCCTTCGCTGCCACGCAGCTGCCGGGTGCCGCCGGCATGACGGCGCTGGCGCTGCGCGACCACGCGCCGGCCATCCTGAAGGCGATCGCCGGCGACCTGGCGACCGGCCAGACACGCTGGGAGCAGTCCGAGAAGTCCAAGGGGCGGGCGCCCACCGAGCACGGCGCGCCCGAGACCGCGGCCCAGACACATGCCGTGCTGCGGGCACGCAACGGCTTCGACATCATCCAGCTGGTGGCCGAGTACCGGGCGCTGCGCGCCAGCGTACTGCGCCGCTGGCTGGACGCGGTGCCGCTGGACCGGCACGGGCTGGGCGAGGTGATCCGCTTCAACGAGGCGCTGGACCAGGCCGTCGCCGAATCGGTGGCGCATTTCCAGGACCAGGTCGAGACCTCGCGCAACCTGCTGCTGGCGATGCTGGGCCACGACATGCGCACCCCCCTCAGCAACGTGCTGATGACGGCGCACTACCTGTCGCAGCTGCAGGCCGGCGACGCGGTGGCGGCGGCCGCGGGCCGCCTGCTGCGCAGCGGCGTGTCGCTGCGGGCGCTGATCGACGACCTGTCGACCTTCGGCCGCACCAGCCTGGGCCTGGGCCTGGACCTGGCGCGCGCCGAGCTGGACCTCGGTGCGGCGGTGCTCGACGAGGTGGACCAGCTGCGCGGCGCGCACCCGAACCGCCGCATCGAGCTTGAAATCAGCGGCGACACGCACGGCCACTGGGACGGGCCGCGCCTGCAGCAGCTGCTGCGCAACCTGGTGTCCAACGCGCTGCGCTATGGCGCCAGCGACACGCCGGTGCGGGTCGAGCTGCGCGGCGAGCACGACCCGGTGCTGCTGCAGGTCACGAACACCGGCGCGACGCTGGACGCCGCGGCCTTCGGCGCGCTGTTCGGGCCGCTGCAGCGCGGCCCGGCGCTGCCCGACAGCGAGGACAGCCGCGACAGCCTCGGGCTGGGCCTGTACATCGTGCGCGAAGTCGCCCAGGCGCATGGCGGCGACGTCGCGGTGCAGGCCGACGGCGGCCTCACGACCTTCAGCGTGCACTTGCCGCGCCGCGCCCCCGACGCCCGCGGGAGCTGAGCCGCTGCGGCCACCGCCGGCGCCGCGGCTTGCTGACGGCGGCAAGGCATATCGTCACGCTCTCTTGACATAGGTCTAGGCATAAACCCCCGCCGGCCGGGCACCTGCGTGTATCGTCCCGCCGCTGCCCCGCGCCCGTCACGCGGCGGCGATGCCGTCCGCCTTCCCCGCCCCGATGAACCTCGCCCTGCCCCCCGGCCTGCCGCTGCGCTTGTGCAGCGCCGCGCTGGAGATCCCGCCGCTGCCGCCCGAACGCCTGCTGGCACTCGGTGCCGAGCCGACGGCCGCCTTCCTGGCGCCCGACGGCGAGTCCTGGGTCGGCATGGGCGCCGCACGCTGGCTGGCCGGTGAAGCCGGCGACACCGCCGCGCTCTGGGCCGGGCTCGCCGACCTCAGCCCCGAGGCGCCGCCGCCCAGCGCGCTGGGCGCGCTGCCGTTTCGCCGCGGCGAGGTGGCCGACGCACTCTGGTCCGGCCTGATGCCCGGCGGCGTGGTGCTGCCCGAGCGCCTGGTGGTGCAGCGCGGCGGCCGCGCCTGGCTGCGGCTGACGCTGCCGGCGCAGCTGGCCGACACGCTGCATGCGCGCCTGGCCGAGGCCGCGGCCGAGATCGCCGCGCTGGCACCCGCCGAAGCCGCGCCGCTGCCGGGTTTCGAGGACCTGGACGAAGGCGCCGCACCGGGCGGCTTCAGCCGCGCCGTCGGCGAGGCGGTGCGCCGCATCCGCGCCGGCGAACTGGTCAAGGTGGTGCTGGCGCGCCGCGCCGGCATCCGCTTCGACCGGGCGCCGAGCGCGGCCGCGGTGCTGCGCCGGCTGTCGCAGCACCAGCCCGCTGCCGTGCGCTACGCCTGGTGCCGCGGCGGCAAAGCCTGGCTGGGTGCGACGCCCGAGACCCTGCTGCGCCTGGACGGCCGCCTGCTGCGCACCGAAGCGCTGGCCGGCACCCGCCCCGAAGCCCTGGCCGACGAGTTGCACGCCGACACCAAGGAGCGCCACGAACACGCCGTCGTGGTCGACGCGGTGCGCGCCGCCATCGCGCCCTGGGTGCAGGCGCTGCCGCCGCTGCGCACGCCGGGGCTGCGGCGCACGCGCGGCCTGGCGCATCTGCACACGCCGATCGAAGCCACGCTGCGCGCCGACGCCGACGCGCTGGCGCTGGTGCGCGCGCTGCACCCCACGCCCGCCGTCTGCGGCCTGCCCACCGAAGCCGCCGCCGCGCTGCTGGCGGCGCTGGAAGGCGAGCCGCGCGGCCTGTACGCCGGCCCGGTGCTGCGCCTGTCGGCCGACGGCTCGGCGCATGCGGTGGTGGCGCTGCGCGGCGCGGTGCTCGCCGGCCGCAACGCCGTGCTGCCGGCCGGCGCCGGCATCGTCGACGGCTCCGACGGCGAACGTGAACTCGCCGAGACCCGCGCCAAGCAGCACAGCGTGCTCGACGCCTGGCGCCGGGTGACGGCATGAAGCCCGTAACCTGCGTGCGGCCGCCGGCCGGCCCGGGGGCGGCGCGATGAGCGACCTGCACAGCGCCTGGTCGCGGCTGTTCGTGCAGTCGCTGCGCGAAGCCGGCGTCGCCCACGCCGTCATCAGCCCGGGCTCGCGCTCGACGCCGCTGGCGCTGGCGCTGGCGCAGGCCATGCCGTTCACGGTGCTGCACGACGAACGGGCCGCCGCCTTCTTCGCGCTCGGCCAGGCGCGTGCCAGCGGCCGGCCCTCGGTGGTGCTGGCCACCAGCGGCACCGCACCCGGCCACTGGCTGCCGGCGGCGATGGAAGCACGCGAAGCCGGCATCCCGCTGCTGCTGCTCAGCGCCGACCGGCCCTGGGAAGTGCAGGAGGCGCAGGCCTCGCAGACGGTGGACCAGCTGCGCCTGTTCGGCGGCCACGCCCGCGCCTTCTTCGAGCTCGGCCTGCCCGACGCCCACCCGGCGGCGCTGCGCGCGGTGCCGCGCCTCGCCGCGCAGGCGGTGCTGGCCACGCACCACCCGCTGGCCGGCGCGGTGCACGTCAACGCACGCTTTCGCAAACCGCTGGAGCCGCAGCCCGCCACCGGCCCCGAACCCTGGCGGCCGCTGGTCGAGCAGCTGTCGCGCGCCGGCGCGCCGCGCCTGCTGGCGCCGGCGGCCACGCCGTCGCCCGAAGCGGTGGCGCTGCTGGTCGAGCGTGTGCGCAGCAGCGCG
>NZ_NRRU01000178.1 GCF_016583785.1 Rubrivivax gelatinosus
ACCAGGCCAGCGTGCCGGCGGCGAAAGCGGCGCGCGGCGCCAGCGTCGGCAGCCAGCGCTGCAGCGGCATGATCGCCAGCCCCAGCCAGGCCACCGGGTGCCAGGCGTCGCGCGGCTCGCCAAAACGGCGGTCGATCCAGAACGCCAGCGCCAGCGCCGCGGCCGGCAGCAGCGCAGCAGTCGATGAGGCCCAGGCGCTCATTTGCGCGCCGCCGTGGTCTCGGGCGCCAGCCGCTGCAGGCAGTCGACGATCGCCGCCGCACCTTCGCCCAGGCGCGGGCCGGGGCGGATCAGCATGTCGAAACGTTCGGCGTCGAAACCGCAGACACGCCGCTGGCGCACGGCCTGCATCGCCGTCCAGCCCGGGCGCGCCGCCAGCGCCGGCAGGTCGCGCTGCTGCATCAGCACGATGTCGGGGTCGGCGCGCACGACGAACTCGGGGTTCAGCTTGGGGAACGGCCCCAGCTCGGCCGGCACGACGTTGACCAGCGCCAGCCGCGCCAGCGTGTCGCCGATGAACGAACCGGCGCTGGCGGCGTAAGTCCCGCCGTGAACCTCGAAATACACGCGCCGGCCACGCAGCGAAGCCGGCACACGCGCGGCGGCGGCGGCGAGTTCGTGGTCCAGGCGGGCGATCAGGCGCTCGGCTTCGGCCGGGCGGCCCAGCACCTGCCCCAGCGTGCGCATCAGCTCCAGCATGTCGGCGTGGCGCTCGGCACGCACGCGCAGCACGCGCAGGCCCAGCGCCTCGAGCCGGTCGCTGGCACGCGACAGGCTGGACGCGAGCACCAGGTCGGGCTTGAGCGCGACCACGGCCTCGATCACCGCGTCTTCCATGCCGCCGACACGCGGCAGCGCGGCCAGCGCCGGCGGCCAGTTCGAGTAGCGGTCGACACCGACCAGGCGCTCGCCGCCGCCCAGCACCCAGACGGTCTCGGTCAGCGAGGGCAGCAGCGAGACGATGCGCCGCGGCGGCGCGTCCAGGCGCAGCTCGGTGCCACGTTCGTCGTGCACGACGATCGGTGCCGCCGCAGCCGCGCCGGCGGCCAGCGCCAGCAGCAGCACCAGGCTGCGAATCAAGGTCTTCATGCCAGTGACTCCGGCGAGAACAGCCGCGCCGCCAGCTCGGGCGACGACGCGAACCAGGGGTGGAACCAGCTCGCCTTCAGCGCGCCGCGTTGATAGACCGGCTCGCCCGGCGCCGGCGCCAGGCCCGGCGTCGACCGCGCGGGCTCGGTGTGCAGCGCCGGCGCCAGCGGGCTGTCCAGCCGCGACCAGTGGAAGCTGTGGCCACGCAGTTCAGCGCCGCCGAAGACGAGCCGGTGCGGCCCGAGCGCGGCGACACGCTGGCCCAGCACCGCCGTGCCGGGCAGCAGGCCCCAGAGCCGGTGCTCGCGGCCCTGGCCGTCGACGATGGCTTCGGCCAGCGCCATCATGCCGCCGCACTCGGCCCAGATTGCGCGGCCGGCGTCCCGGTGCGCGGCCAGCTGCGTGGCGAGGTCGTGGCGTGCGGCCAGCGTCTGGGCATGCAGCTCCGGGTAGCCACCGGGCAGCCAGACGGCGTCGCAAGGCGGCAGTGCGTCGCCGGCCAGCGGCGAGAAGAACACCGTCTCGGCACCGAGTGCCTGCAGCGTCTTCAGGTTGGCGGCGTAGATGAAAGCGAAAGCGGCGTCGCGCGCGACGGCGATGCGCCGGCCTTCGAGCCGGCGCGGCAGCGGGCTCGGGTCGACGAGGGCCGGCGGCGTCCACTGCGGCCAGTCGGCGAGTGCACGCTGGCCGAGCACGGTCTTCGCCAGCGCATCGGCGACGGCATCCAGCCGCGCCAGCGCGTCCGGCAGTTCACCGGCACCGGCGAGCCCGAGGTGGCGTTCCGGCAAGGCGAAGCCGGCGTCTGCCGGCAGATGGCCGCCCCAGCCGGCTTCGGGCGGCAAGGCGGCGGCCAGCATCGCCGCGTGGCGCTCGCCGCCGACGCGGTTGGCCAGCACGCCGGCCCAGGGCAGCGCACGCCAGGTCCGCAGCCCGTGCACGATGGCGCCGAAGGTGCCGGCCATCTTCGCGGCGTCGATCACCGCCAGCACCGGCAGGCCGAAACGGCGCGCCAGGTCGGCGGCGCTGGGCTCGCCGTCGTACAGCCCCATCACGCCTTCGACGATCACGAGGTCGGCGTCCTGCGCCGCACGCGCCAGGCGCGCGGCGCAATCGGCTTCGCCGTTGATCCACAGGTCGAGCGCGTCGACCGGGCCGCCGCTGGCCAGCGCCAGCCACTGCGGGTCGAGGAAGTCAGGGCCGCACTTGAAGGCCCGCACACGCGAGCCGGCGCGTGCATGCAGCCGCGCCAGCGCGCTGGCGACGGTGGTCTTGCCCTGGCCGGAAGCCGGGGCGGCGACGAGCACGGCTGCGGCCATATTGAGCCCCGGCCTACAGCACCCAGCGCAGCGCGACGAGCAGGCTGCGGCCGGGCACGTTGTAGGTGTTGGCGAGCGCGTAGTCCTTGTCGCCGGCGTTGTCGACGCGCGCCTGCAGCTTCAGCCCGGCGCCCAGCGCGCGTTCGGCGGTCAGGTTGACGAGGCCGTAGCCACCCAGGCGCACGGTGTTGGCGGCGTCGTCGTAGCGCTCGCCGGCGGCCTGGACCTCGGCCCCCAGGCGCCAGCCGGCGAGATCGGTGTCGGCACCCAGCGTCGCCAGGCGGCGTGCACGGCGTGCGATCTGCTTGTCGCTGTCCAGGTTCTTCGGGTCGTGGAAGTCGACCGAGGCGCGCAGGTCGACCGCCGCCAGCCGCGTGCGGCCGGAGATCGTCACGCCTTCGTAGCGTGCATGGCCGACGCTCTCGTAGCAGCCGGTGGCCGAGGCGCAGGGGCCGGCGGCGCCGAAGACGATCAGGTCGTCGACCTTGTTGCGCCAGGCGACGACGGCGAACTCGTCAGCCCCGGCGCTGCGGCGCAGGCCGAGCTCGAGGTTGCGGCCGGTCTCGGGCGTCAGATCCGGGTTGCCGTACTGGCTGAAGCGCTGGTAGAGCGTGGGCGCACGGAACGAGGTCGCCGCCGACGCCGTCAGGCGCCAGGCCGGCGCGAAACGCCAGCCCCAGGCCAGGCTGCCGGTGCTCTGGCCGCCGAACTCGCTGTCGTCGTCGCGGCGCGCGTGCACCTGGACCGAGTGCGCACCGAAGTCGCCGCGCCAGCCGAGCGCGACACCGTTCTGCGCACGTTCGTCCTCGAGTGCGGCGGCCGGAGTCGTGCCGCGGTTCTGCAGCCTGTCCTCGCGGCGTTCGAGCGCGACCGACAGGCGCTGCCCCGGCGCGTAGTGCTGCTCGTACTGCAGCAGCAGGTCGCGCAGCCGGGTCTCGGTGCGGTAGTAGCTCGGCTCGGTCTCGTAGCTGTTCTGCGATTCGCTGAGGCGAGCCGTCGTCGTCGCCTGTTCGTTCCACTGGCCGCGCCACGAGACGGCGGCGGTGCGCAGCTCGTGGCTCGACTGGTCGTCGTTCGTCAGGCTGGCGTCGTAACCGGCATGCAGATGGCTCTCCAGGAACGAGGCCTCGACGCGGTGCTCGGGCGCGAACTGCCAGCCGGCACGTGCCTGCACCGAGCCGCGGCGCCAGCCGTCGTCGTCGGGGTTCTTGCCGTCGCGGGCGTTGAAGCCGTCGCTGTCGCTCCACGACGCCGACAGTGCGTAGTCGACGTTGCCGGCGGCGCCGCTGAGGCCGGCGTCCGTCATGCGCGTGCCCTGGCTGCCGACGGCGACACCGCCGCTGGCGCGCAGCGCGCCCTGGCCGCGGCGGGTGAAGACCTGGACCACGCCGCCGACGGCGTCGGAGCCGTAGACCGCGGCCGCCGGGCCGCGCAGCACCTCGATGCGTTCGATGCGGTCCAGCGGGATCTGCTCCCAGGCCGCGCCGCCGGTGGACTGCGAGTCGACCCGCACGCCGTCGACGTAGACCGCGGTGTGGCGCGTCTCGCCGCCACGGATGTAGACGCTGGTGCTGGCGCCGGGGCCGCCGTTGCGCACGAACTCGATGCCGGGCAGGCGCGCCAGCAGGTCGGCGACGCCGACGGCGCCACTGCGTTCGATGCTCGCGCGGTCGACGATCGAGACGTCGGCCAGCGTCTGCGACAGCCGCTCCTCGAGCCGGCTGGCGGTGATGACGATGGGGTCCTCGGTGGTCTGCGCGAAGGCGCAGGGGGCGACGGTGGCAGCGAGCGCAAGGCGCGCGGCGATGGCGCCGGCACGCAGAGGAGTGATGCGGCCCGGAACGGAGAAGGACATGAAGGGATGCACAGGAATCGGCGCGGCCGAACCGCTTCCCCGCAGTCGCCGCCTCACGGCGTGCCGCTTCACGCGGGCACGCCACCTCGTTGGCCGGTATCCGGGCTGGCGGTGCGACCCACGTGCCCTTCCCAGGCGTGAACACCCAGTGGATTCGACGTGAGCTGGAAGCCCGGCGACGGGCCCCGACCGCTTACCGTTGCGGGGGCAGCTCAGGTTGGGGCTTCGACGGCTGCGGCCGCGTCAGCCCTTCCTGATTCCCGTTGAACCGCCCCGGCAGACCCGGGGCGAGCACCAACGGCGCGGATGATAGGCAGCCGCGGCCCCGACTCGGCACCGGATGTGCCGTCTCTTGACACCAATCAAGCAAGTCGCAGCCGGATCCGGCGCCTGCCGACCCGGCCTCACCGCGCTCGGCGGCCGCTTCGGGCCAGGAATCGCAGGTCTATCCACGCTTTCCGCGACCAGCTTCATCGCCGTCTCGGCTATGGTCCACGGCGGCTTTGCCGGCGGCGGCCGATGCCGCCACACGCCACACAACAACTGGAGGATCCCGAGATGACTTCGCCGCTGCGGCCGCTGCTGGCCGCACTCAGTGCCGTGACGCTGGCCCTGCCAGCCGCGGCCCACGCCGACGAGGCCCTGGCGGCACGCTCGGTCGCCGCGACCTGCGCCAACTGCCACGGCACCGACGGCCATTCGCGCTCGACGATCAAGTCGCTCGCAGGCCAGCCGGCCGAACGCATCCTGCAGTCGCTGGCCGACTTCCGCAGCGGTGCCCAGCCGTCGACGATCATGGCGCAGATCCTGCGCGGCTACAGCGACGAGCAGCTGCGGCTGGCGGCGCAGTGGTTCGCGGCCCAGCCGGCGCAGCCGGCGCCGGCCCGCTAGGAGCGCCGCGATGCATCACGCCCATCGTCCCGACCGTGCCCGCCGCCGCCTGCTCGGCGCCGGCCTCGCCGGCGGCGCGCTCGCCCTGGCCGGCTGCGCCGCCCCGCTCGCCCGCCCGACACC
>NZ_NRRU01000179.1 GCF_016583785.1 Rubrivivax gelatinosus
CCGCAGCGTGTCCAGCCGGTGCAGCAGGTCGTGGCGGAAGCGCCGCTCGGCGACCATCTGCTCCAGCGGCTGGTGCGTGGCCGCAATCACACGCACGTCGACGGGAATCGCCTGCGCCGAGCCCAGGCGCTGGATCTCGCGCTGCTGCAGCACACGCAGCAGCCGCGTCTGCAGCGCCAGCGGCATGTCGCCGACCTCGTCGAGGAACAGCGTGCCGGTGTGAGCGGCCTCGAACAGCCCACGCTGGCCGCCGCGGCGCGCGCCGGTGAAAGCACCTTCTTCGTGGCCAAAGAGTTCGCTCTCGAGCAGGCCTTCGGGCAGCGCGGCGCAGTTGATCGCGACGAAAGGCCGGGCGGCACGCGTGCTCGCCTGGTGCACGGCCTGCGCCAGCAGTTCCTTGCCGGTGCCGCTTTCGCCGCGGATCAGGATGGACAGGTCGGTCTGCGCATAACGCCGCGCCGTCTGCAGCAGGCGCACGAAGGTGGCGTCGCGGCCGAGCAGGTCCTCGAAGCACCAGCGCGCCCGTGCCGGCCCGGGCTGCTGGCGCCGACGCTGCTGGATGCGCAGGCGGTTGTCGGCTTCGTGGATGCTGCCGGCTTCGTACAGCGTCAGTGTCGCGCCGGCGATGCGGCCGCCCTCCAGCAGCGGCCGGCGCGCCGCCACCCAGTCGCGGCCCTGCAGCCGCAGCACGCTGCCGTTGTCGGGCGGCGCGCCGCGCAGCACCGAGGCCAGCGCCAGTTCATCGGGCAAGGCGTCCAGCGTGCGCCCGACCAGCGGCAGCGCCGGCTCGCCCAGCGCACGCTGCATCGCCGGGTTGGCGGCGGTGACCAGGCCGTGGCGGTCGACGGCCAGCACCGCGTCCTGCAGGTGCTGCAGCACGGCGTTGAGCTGGCCGGTGCGGCCCGCTTCCAGGCGGGCGACACGCGCGAGTTCGAGCGCGTCGTCGAAACCGCGGCGAATGCCGCCCAGCGAATACGCCAGCACGCCTTCGATGCCGGCCTCGGCCGCCAGCTCCAGCACCAGGCTGGAGCCGACGACGACCGGGAAACCGTCGTCGCGCAGCCGGCGCAGGCGTTCGCGTGCTTCTTCGGGCGTGGCGTAGGCGCACTGGCGGATCTCGAGCTTCAGCAGCCCCTTGACGGCGTCGAGCTCGGGGATCGTCGCGCCGTAATGCAGCACGCCGACACGAGGATGGCGTTCGCGCGCCCGGATCAGCGCCTGCAGGATGTCGAAGCCGCCGGCCTGGATGGTCGCCACCGGCGCCGGCAGCTGGCGCCGGATCAGGCTGGCGTTGGCGCCGGCGCTGACGAAGACGTCGACCGTGCGCCGCGCCAGGCGCTCGCGCGCCGCCGCCAGCGCGGCGTCGAAAGCGCCGTCGACGACCTCGATGCGGGCGCGGTCGGCGTATTCGGCGATCACCGGCGCCGCGAACGCACGCAGCGCCGGGTAGGACAGGAAACACAGGCGCGGCAGCGACATCGGGCCCCCGTTGGCAACGCGGTCAGTGTTGCATTGGTGTTGCATGCAACGCCACCGCAACAACCCGGATCAGCAGCCCTCAGGCGCGACAAGCACTTGCGTGCCCCGATTCGGGCAAACCCGGCGTGGCACGAGCTCTGCACCATCACAGGCATGAACACGCCCCTCCTCCCCACGCTGCGCCAGCGCCTGCAGCAACCCGGCCTCGTCGTCGCACCCGGCGTGCACGACATGGTCTCGCTGCGCCAGGCCGACGCCTTCGGCTTCGACGCGCTCTACATGACCGGCTTCGGCACCGTCGCCAGCCACCTGGGCCTGCCCGACGCGGGCCTGGCGACCTACAGCGACATGGTCGGCCGCGTGCGCCAGATGGCGACGCTGGCGCGCACGCCGCTGATCGCCGACGGTGACACCGGCTACGGCGGCCTGCTCAACGTCGCCCACACCGTGCGCGGCTACGAGGACGCCGGCGCCCAGGCGATCCAGCTCGAGGACCAGGAGGTGCCGAAGAAGTGCGGCCACACGCCGGGCCGGCGTGTCGTGCCGGTCGAGGACATGGTGAAGAAGATCCGCGTCGCCGCCGACGCGCGCCGCAGCGCCGACTTCCTCATCATCGCGCGCACCGACGCACGCAGCACGCTCGGCCTGGACGAAGCGCTGCGCCGCGCCGAGGCCTACGCACGCGCCGGTGCCGACATCCTGTTCGTCGAGTCGCCCGAGAGCGAGGACGAGATGCGCCGCATCGGCCAGGCGCTGGACAAGCCGCTGCTGGCGAACATGGTCGACGGCGGCCGCACGCCGGTGCTGCCGCGCGCCACGCTCGAGGCGCTGGGCTACCGCATCGCGATCTTCCCGGTCAGCGCGCTGCTGGCGGCGACGCAGGCGATGCAGGCCGTCTACCGCGTGCTGCACGAACAGGGCTCGACCGCCGGTCTGCAGCAGCCGCTGATGGACTTCGCCGAGCTGACGACGCTGATGGGCTTCCCCGAGGTGCACGCCTTCGAGCGCCGCTGGGCCGACCCCGCCTGAGCCCCACAAGACCCACACCAGAGAAGACGAGGAGACAAGCATGACGACGAACCACCGGCGCACGCTGCTCGGCACGGCCCTGGCGCTGATCCTGAGCACCCTGGCCGCCGGCCCGGCTGCGGCGCAAACGGCCTATCCGAACAAGCCGGTCCGGCTGATCGTGCCCTTCGTGCCCGGCGGCGTCACCGACGCCAGCGGCCGGCTGATCGCCGACGCGCTCGGCAAGCGCCTGGGCCAGCAGGTCATCGTCGACAACAAGCCCGGCGCCAGCGGCAACATCGGCGCGGCGCAGGCGGCGCAGGCGCCGGCCGACGGCTACACGCTGCTGCTGGGTTTCGACGGCACGCTGGTCATCAACCCGCACATCTTCGCCAAGGTGCCGTTCGACACCCAGAAGGACTTCACCCCCATCGGCAAGATAGGCGACGCGACGCTGATCCTGGTCGCCCACCCGGGCGTGCCGGTGAAGACGCTGCAGGACGTGATCGCGCTGTCGAAGAAGCAGCCGCTGGCCTACGGCACCTCGGGCATAGGCGGCACGCCGCACGTCGCCGGCGAGATGCTGGCGCAGCGCACCGGCGCCCAGCTCGAGCACGTGCCCTACAAAGGGGGCGGCCAGGCGCTGACGGACGTGATGGGCGGCTCGATTCCGCTGGTCTACACGGCGGTCGCCAGCGCCCACGCCCACGTCAAGGCGGGCAAGCTGAAGGCGATCGCGGTCTCCAGCGCCCGCCGCAGCAGTTCGCTGCCGGACGTGCCGACCTTCGCCGAAGCCGGCGTGCCCGACTTCGTCGTCGACAGCTGGGTCGGGCTGCTGGCGCCGGCGGCGACACCGCCGGCCATCGTCGCGCGCCTGAACACCGAGCTGAACGCGGTGCTGAACGACCCTGGCGTGCGCGACAAGCTGGCCGTGCTCGGCATCGAGCCGACCCCGGGCACGCCCGACCAGTTCCGGGTGGCGATGCAGCGCGACTTCGCCGCCTACGGGCCTATCGTGAAGAAAGCCGGCATCCGCCTCGACTGAAACCGGACATGCGATGCCGCAGGGCGTCGACTGCCTTGCTCGGCCCGGGCGATCTCACGCCCGAGGCCAAGGCCGGTTGAACGCCCGCGGGTAGTGGCGGGCATACCAGTCGCGCACGCCCTCGTGGTCCTGGCGCAGGAACAGCCCCAGCCCCGGCACCGCCAGCAGCAGCAGGCCACTGCCGGCGAACGCGGCCGCCAGCAGCAGATACACCGTCTGCACCGCCATCTGCTGCAGCAACGCGCCGGCCAGCGCCGGCCCCAGCGCCGCGGCCAGGTGTGCGACCGCCAGATGGGCGGCGCTCATGCGGGCGCGGTAGTCCTCGGGTATCGCCAGCATGCGGTGGGCCTGGCCGACGAGCTGCGTCACCGACATCCCCAGGCCGATCAGCGCAAACAGTGCCACCAGCACCGGCGCCTGGCCGCTGCAGCCCACGCCGGCCATCGCTGCGGCAATCGTGCTGATGGCCAACGCCAGCGCGCGGCTGCGGCCGACACGCGCGATCAGCGCCGTCGCCAGCCCGGCCACGCCCAGCAGCAGGCCGACCGACAGCGCCGCGCTGCAGGCGCCGAACCAGGCGGCCGACAGCCCCAGCGCCTGGATTCGCAGCGGCAGCAGCAGCCCCGTCGTCGGCAGCAGGCACAGCATCATCAGCGCGCCGACCAGCGTCCACCAGCGGTCCAGCCGCACCTGCCACTTGGCACGCAGGCCGTCGGCCATCTCGCCGAACCAGCCACGGCGCGCCGACGCCGGGGCCGTCCGCCCGGGGTTGCCGACCCGCCACGCGGCGAGCGCGGCCAGCGTGAACAGCAGCAGGTTCAGCACCATCGCCGCGCCCAGACCGGCGCCGGCCAGCACCAACCCGGCCAGCCCCGGCCCGAGCAGCCCGCCGACGGCTTGCGCGCCGCGCCGCAGCCGGATCGCCGCCGGCAGGCCGGCCGCCGGCACCAGCTCGGGGAGGATGCTGGCTTCGGCCGGCCACAGCAGCGCCTGCGCCGCCACCGACAGCAGCCCGCAGGCGCACAGCAGCCACAGATCGTAGACACCGGCCTGGCACAAGAGCGCCAGCAGCAGCGCGTCCGCCACCAGCAGCAGCTTGCCCAGGCGGATCACGCGGCGCTTGGGCCAGCGGTCACCGGCCGGCGACAGCAGTGGCGTCACCAGCAGCGCCGCCAGCGCACTGAAGACGCCGTAGCGCGCCAGCGCGGCGGCACCGCCGGCGCTGCTGATCCACCAGGCCAGCGCCAGCTGCATGGCGCCCGCAGCCAGCAGCCCCAGGCATTCGCCGATCATCAGCCGCAGCACGGCGGCCGGCAGCTGCGGCCACGTGGCGATCGGGAAAGGAGTCGTGGGCTTCGTCATCGCGCCGCACTCTAGGCAGCCGCCGGCGGCGGCGAAAGCCACAGCCGGCGCCGCCGCACCGGCATCACGCGCCGCTGTATCGACCCAGGCGAGGTCGTCCTGTATCGATACAAAGCGAGGGGCCGGCGCTATCGTCGGCGCATGCCCGCCCGC
>NZ_NRRU01000180.1 GCF_016583785.1 Rubrivivax gelatinosus
GCGTCTCCCGGCTGCTGGCGGCGGCCAGCGCCGCCGCCAGCAGCCGGGAGACGCTGCTCGAGTGCTTCACAGGCCCGCCGCCTCGCGCAGCTTGGTGAACACCTTGGTGTTGTCCATCGTGCCCTTGAAGATCTTCGCACCGGCGCCGCCGGCGAACAGCATCACGTCGCCGCCGCCGTGCGTTTCGGAGCCCGGCGTGCCGAGGTTGACGCCGACTTCCTGCAGGAAGTTGTCCTGCGTCGTGTCGACGCTGCTCAGGTCCTCGCGGTCGGCTGCGCGTGCCGGCGCGACCCAGGGCTTGTTGCCGTCTTCGCTGTTGACCTGGCTGCTGGCGCTGGTGTTGGGCCGGCCGCCGTTGCCGAAGACCAGCGTCGTGTACGGCTTGCCGTCGGCGGCCTTGGCCAGGGCGCCGGTCTGGTAGTCGACGACCTTGCCCAGGATCGGCGAGCCGATCTTGCCGTAGCCGTTGAACGCGATCGCGTGGTCATGGTCGGCGGTGACGACGATCAGCGTGTTCGCCAGCCCCGGGTCCTTCTTCTCGAGGTAGGCGATCGCGGCTTCGATGGCGCTGTCGAAGGCCAGCGTGTCTTCCAGCGCACGCTTGGCATTGCTGCCGTGCAGCGCATGGTCGATGCGGCCGCCTTCGACCATCAGGAAGAAGCCCTTGCTGTTCTTCGTCAGCACGTCCAGCGCCTTGGTCGTCATCTTCGCCAGGCTGGGCTGGTTCAGGTTCTGGTTGACGCGGTCGAGCTCGTAGGCCATCTCGCTCTGCGAGAACAGGCCCAGCAGCTTGCCGGTCTGGGTGGCGTCGAGCGCGTCGAGCGCGCTGCCGGTGTTGACGTAGGTATAGCCCTTGGCCTGCATCGCCGCCACCAGGTTGGCGCCGTCGGTGCGTTTGCTGCTCGGGTTCACCGCCGTCGGCAGGTAGTTGCGCTGGCCGCCGCCCAGCAGCACGTCGATGCCGTCGCCGAGCTTGGCGTTGTAGTTCGCATGGCCCGGCACCGACTGCTCGGCGATCGTGTTGTAGGCGTTGCGGTTGCAGATGTGGGCGTAGGTCGCCGCCGGCGTGGCGTGGCCGACACGCGTCGTCGACACCGCGCCGACCGAGCGGCCGGCGGCCTTGGCCAGCTCGAGGATGGTCGTCGCCGCGCTGCCGTTGGTGGCGGTGCAGGTGGTGTTCTCGCCGCTGATGAACTGGCTGCCGTCGGCGGCGTAGGCCAGCGTGTCGGCCGACATCGAGATGACCTCGTTGTTCATCTTCACGCCGGTCATGTAGGCCGACATCGACGGTGCGCTGTCGGTGGTCTGGCCGTCGCGCGAGAAGGTCTTGACGCGGGCGGCGTAGCCGAGCTTCTGCATCGCCAGCTCGGCCCGTTCGCTGGACTTCAGCGAACCCGGCGTCGCGGCGAGCAGCTTCTCGCCCTTGTAGATGCGGGCGGCGGTCACGGTCACCGGGCCCATGCCGTCGCCGAGGAAGAAGACGATGTTCTTGGCCTCGCCGGCGGCAAAGGCGGGGGTGCCGAAAGCGGCCAGGGCGGCAGCGGCGAGGAGCGCGGCGGCGGGCGCCACGCGGAAGCGGGGGGAAGTCATGTGCTGGATCCTGCGTGGTTGTCGGGCGATCACAGGCCGATGGCCTTCTTGATCAGGCCGAAAACGTCGGTGTTGGTGATGGTGCCGGCGAAGCCGTCGGCTCCCAGGCCTTGTGCGCCGAGGAAGACGTCGGCGCCGCCGTGCGTCTCGCTGGACAGCGGCACCACCGCTTCCTGCAGGAAGTCGGCGCCTTCCAGCGTCGCGTCGTCGATCGGGCCGCGCGTGGCGAGCCGGCGCGGGCCGTTGCCGAAGCCGAGCACGGTGTACGGGTTGCCGTCGACGTCGGTCGAGGGCGCGCCGTTGACGTAGTTCTTCACCACGCCCAGCACGCCGGGGTTGCCGCTGCTGGTCTTGCCGGTGCGCTGCGCGTAGCCGTTCATCTGCAGCGTGTGGTCGTGGTCGGCGGTGACGACGACCAGCGTGTTCTTCAGCCCCGGGTCGACGGTCTGCATCTTCGCCAGCGCGGCCTTGATCGCGTCGTCGAAGGCCACCGTGTCCTGCAGCGCGCGGCGCGCGTTGGTGGCGTGCAGCGCGTGGTCGATGCGCCCGCCCTCGACCATCAGGAAGAAGCCCTTCTTGCGCGCGGCCAGGGCGTCGATGGCCTTGCTCGTCATCTCGGCCAGGCTCGGTTCCTTGGCCGCGTCGCGGTCCAGGTCGTAGGCCATGTGGCTCTTGGTGAACAGGCCGGCGATCTTGGTGCGGCCGTCGGCCGGCAGCGCGTCGAACTCGGTCTTGTTCGAGGCGAAGCCGTACTTGGCGGTCTTCAGTTCGGCGATCAGGTCACGGCCGTCGTTGCGCAGGCCGCCGCTGACGGTGGCGGGCTGGAAGTAGCTGCTGCCGCCGCCGAAGACGACGTCGATGCCGTCGCCGAGCTTGCTGTTGTAGCCGCTGCCGCCGGGCACCAGCGCCGCGGCGATGCTGTTCTCGGCATCGCGGTGGCAGACGTGCGAGTAGGTCGTGGCCGGCGTCGCGTGGGTGATGCGCGTCGTCGTGACGACGCCGGTGCCGTAGCCGGCGGCCTTCATCTGCTCGAGCAGCGTCTCCACCGGCGTGCCGTTGCCGGCCGGGCAGGTGCTGTCGTACTTGACGTGATACGGCTTGCCATCGGCATCGACGGCGCTGGTCTCCGGCGACATCGAGATGACTTCGTTGTTCATCTTCACGCCGGTCATGTAGGCCGCCATCGACGGCGCGCTGTCGGTGACCTGGGCGTCGTTCGAATAGGTGTGCACGAAGGCCGACTCGGGCAGCTGGTCCATCGTCAGCTCGCCGTCCTCGCCGACGCTGTAGATGCGGGCCGCGGTCATCGTCGTGATGCCCATGCCGTCGCCGAGGAAGAACAGCACGTTCTTCGTCGGCGCGGCAGGCGTCGGATCGTCGTTGTCGTCGTCGCCGAAACAGCCCGTCAGGGCCAGCGACATCAGGCCGACCAGCGGCAGGAAGCGGTATCGAATCACGGGGGTTCTCTCCTGTCTTGTCAGTCCGGAACGGTCGGGCCCGACCGGAACCGGATGACTCTAGGAAACCCCGGTGAAACCCCCGTGACAGTCCGGCGACGGCCAGGTGAGAACCCGGCGAGGCCGGGGGGTGGCCGGCGCCGGAACGCGGCGCTTCAGCCGATGCCGCGGCCCTGGACCCGCTCGCGAAACGCGGTCAGCCCAGGGACCCGGGCATGGCGCGCAGGGCTAGCGGCTGTCCGCGGCGGCCTCGCGCTCCGAACGCGCGAACACACGCACCAGCGCGATGCCGGCGCCGACGTTGTTCGTGCGCCGCACCAGCGGGCTGTCGGCGAACGCGGCACCCGACACGCTGTCGGCACGCACGAAGCCCGCCAGCCACCAGGCGCCGGCCCGGCGCGACAGCGCCGCCGTCGCCTGCCAGCCGGCGTAGCCGCCGGCGGCGGCGTAGGCCGGGCGGCCCGGCGCCGCCTCGTCGGCGCGCACTTCGTAATAGTGGCGGTGCAGCCGGCGGTCGCCCCAGATCGGGCCCGCCTGCAGGCCCCAGCCCCAGCCGGCATGCTCGCCGTCCAGCGCCAGCGACGGCGCGGCCGTCCAGCCCAGCAGCGACGGCGAGCGGTCGACACCGATCACCGCGCGTACCGGCAGCCGCAGCTCGGTCTTCCAGCCGCGGCCTTCGGCCAGCGCCAGGCGCAGCCGCGGGCCGACTTCGACCGTGGGCTCCAGGTCGTCCATGCCGCGACGCGCGCGGTCGTCGTCGCTACGTGTCGGCGTGCCGGCGGCAAAACCGAGGTCGAACTCGGCGCGCCCGGTATCGAACAGCAGCGCGCGTGCGCCGTCGCGGTCGGCGCGCAGCCGCTCGCCGCGGTAGACGAACCAGGGCAGCGGCAGCAGCCAGGTGCTCGATTCGGCCGCGCCGCGGTAATGAGGCAGGCGCAAGGCGGTGGCGCCGAGGCCGGCCTCCCACAGCGGTTCGGCCGCGGCCGGCGCGGCGGCGGCGGCCACGAGCGCGGCGGCGGCCAGCACCTTCATCGCGTCAGCGCCCCGGCGATGAGCGCGTGGCCCTCGATCTCGACCAGCAGTTCACGCCGGCAGACGTCGGCCTCGACGTAGACCGCACGCCGCGCAGCCGGCGACTCGGGGCCGACGGCGGCTTCGAACGCGGCGCGCACCGCGTCCAGGTCCGCGGCGTGGCGGAGGTAGACGACGCAGTCCAGGTCGGCCGCGGTGACGGCCCCGACGCCGTGGGCGCGCGCCTGCTCGCACAAGGCGTCCAGGTTGCGCAGCGTCTCGGCGAGCTGCTCGAGCACGTCGCCTTCGTGCATGGACCGTTCGCCGACGATGGCCGCGGTGCCGCTGACGAAGAACGCCAGCTGGCCGGCGCCGGCCTCGGCGAGCGCGGCGCGCGAGAAGTTCGGGCTGCGCGGGCCGAAACGGTTGGAATAGCGATAGGGCGCGACCTGGCGCGGGTTGTCCAGCGGCCGCACGGCGCCGCGCGACGCCAGGAAGCGGATCGACAACGTGCCCTCGTGCGTGCCCAGCGCGCAGGCCGCCGGCGCGCCTTCGAAGGCATCGAAACCGGCTTCGGAGAAGGCGCGGAAACGGCCGACGTTGAACTGGCGGTAGCGCTCCATCCCGCCGCCGTCGTCGTTGATGCGCGGCAGGAAGTTCCACACCTTGGCCAGCGGCGGCCGGCCGCGCGACGCCAGCACCCGGAACAGGTCGCGGTAGGCCTGGAAGGCGGCGTCGGTCAGGTCGGTGCCGGCGTCGGGCAGGTCGAGCCAGCCAGAGAGCCAGTGGCCGTCGTCGCGCCAGCGCACGGGGCCCAGGCGGCCGGCTTCGGCCGGGCCGGCGGCGATCAGGTCGACGACCGGCTCGGCCGGCGCCAGCAGGCGCGCGGCCAGCCCGGGGGCGGCGTCGCTGGCAGCCGGGCCCCAG
>NZ_NRRU01000181.1 GCF_016583785.1 Rubrivivax gelatinosus
GGTCTTCGGCGTGGGCTCGTCGGCCGGCGCCGCGCCCAGCACCGGCAGTGCCGGCGGTGCCGCCGGCGGCGGGTTCGAACGCGCCAGCGCGGCCGGCACGCTGCCGAAAGTGGGTTTGGGCTTGGCCGGTTTGGGCCGCGGCAGCGGCGGCAGCGGGATGTCGCGCCAGCCCTCCCAGCCGGGTGGCAGCACCCCGGGCGGCGGCGGCGCGATCTCTTCGAGCACGGTACCGGCGCTGTCGGTGACGGTGACCTGCTGCGCGACCGAGTTGGCCGCCAGCGCGCGGCCGAAACGGCGCGCGAGCGTCAGGTCGCTGTGCCAGACCTGGGCGTGTTTCACGAGCCGGCCGTCGCCGTCGCGCGCGACCTCGACGACGCGGTACAGCGGGCCTTCGCTGCGCCCCTGTTGCCGTGCCAGTTCCCGGCGCACCTTGTCCAGCAGCTCGGCGCCGGCCGGTTCGCTGCCGTCGGCCTTGGAGTCGGCCATGACGCTCCCGTCGAAAACGAAATCCAGCGGCCAGCATAGCGGCCAACCGGGCCCCTCCACCCACCCGGAAACCCCTGGGGTTTTCACCGGGTGGGGCGGCGTGCATTTGTCACGCCAGCGACGCGCCGGTGGGCCCACGCCGCTGCGCTAGCATCCCGCCCCATGCAAGTCGTCTGCCTCGACCTCGAAGGGGTGCTGGTCCCCGAGATCTGGATCGCGTTCGCCCAGCGCACCGGCATCGAGGCCTTCCGGCGCACGACACGCGACGAGCCCGATTACGACCGGCTGATGCGCTGGCGCCTGGAGCTGCTGCGCGAGCACGGCCTGAAGCTGGCCGACATCCAGCAGGTCATCGCCGGCATGGCGCCGCTGGAGGGCGCGCGCGAGTTCCTCGACGAACTGCGCACGCGCTACCAGGTGGTGATCCTGTCGGACACCTTCTACGAGTTCGCCGACCCGCTGATGCGCCAGCTCGGCCGGCCGACGCTGTTCTGCCACCGGCTGGTGGTCGATGCCGACGGTTTCGTTGCCGACTACAAGCTGCGCCAGCCCGACCAGAAGCGGCACGCGGTGAACGCGCTGAAGTCGCTGAACTTCCAGGTCATCGCCGCCGGCGACTCGTACAACGACACCGGCATGCTGGGCGCCGCCGACGCCGGCTTCTTCATCCACCCGCCCGAGAGCATCGTCGCGCAGTTCCCGCAGTTCCCGGTGAACCGGAACTACGCCGAGCTGAAGGCGTCGATCGACGGCGCGGCGACACTCCTGCGCGGCTGAGGGCAAGACGCTCGTAGCCGGAATGCCGCAGGAACATCAAGCAGCCGCCGTGGACCGGCTCTGCCGGGACACCGGCGGCGCCCCCTCGAGGGGGAGCGCCGAAGGCGCTTCGGGGGTGGTCCATTCCATGCGCGACACACTCGAACTGCTCGCGCCGGCGCGTGACGCCGAGGTCGGCATCGAAGCCGTCAACCACGGCGCCGACGCCGTCTACATCGGCGGCCCGGCCTTCGGCGCACGCGACAAGGCCGGCAACAGCCTGGCCGACATCGAACGCCTGGTGCGCCACGCCCACCGCTGGCACGCGCGCATCTTCGTCACGCTCAACACCATCCTGCGCGACGACGAGCTGGAAGACGCGCGCCGCCTGGCCTGGGACGTCTGGCGCGCCGGTGCCGACGCGCTGATCGTGCAGGACATGGGCCTGCTCGAGCTGGACCTGCCGCCGATCCAGCTGCACGCCAGCACCCAGACCGACATCCGCACGCCGGAGAAAGCGCGCTTCCTGCAGGACGCCGGCTTCTCGCAGCTGGTGCTGGCGCGCGAGCTGACGCTGGCCGAGATCCGCGCCGTCGCCGCCGCGGCACCGCGCGCGACGCTGGAGTTCTTCGTGCACGGCGCGCTCTGCGTGGCTTACAGCGGCCAGTGCTGGATCAGCCACGCCCACACCGGCCGCAGCGCCAACCGCGGCTCGTGTTCGCAGGAGTGCCGGCTGCCCTACACCGTGACCGACGCCGAGGGCCGCATCGTCGCGCACGACAAACACGTGCTCTCGCTGAAGGACAACGACCAGGGCGCGAACCTGCACGCACTCGCCGACGCCGGTGTGCGCAGCTTCAAGATCGAGGGCCGCTACAAGGACATGGGCACGGTGAAGAACGTCACCGCGCACTACCGCCAGTTGCTCGACCGCGTGCTCGAGGACCGCCCCGCGCTGCGCGCCGCTGCCAGCGGGCGCTGCCGCTACGGCTTCACGCCGGATCCGGCGCGCAGTTTCAACCGCGGCGCCACCGACTACTTCGTCAACGGCCGCCAGAGTGACATCGGCGCCTTCGACACGCCCAAACACGCCGGCGTCGAAGTCGGCCATGTCACGCGTGTCGGCCGCGACCATTTCGACGTCTCGCTGCACGAGGCCGGCGCGGCGCTGAACAACGGCGACGCGCTGACCTGGTGGGACCTGCAAGGCGAGCTGCAGGGCGTGCCGGTGAACGTCGCCACGCAGCTGGGCGGGCGCGCCTGGCGCGTGATGCCCAACGCGACTATCGAGGCGCTGAAGGACCTGCGCCGCGACGCCGTGATCAGCCGCAACCGCGACATGGCCTGGGACCGGCTGCTGGAGAAGAAGTCGGCCGAACGCCTGATCGCCGTCGACCTGCGCTGGAGCGCCACCGCCGACGGCTTCGCGCTCGAACTCGTCGACGCCGACGGCCACAGGGCGCGTGCGACGGTCGTGCAGCCGCACCAGCCGCCGAAGGACGCGGCGCGCAACGAAGCGACGCTGCGCGAGAACCTGGCGCGCCTGGGCGGCACGATCTTCGAGGCGCGGCGCGTCGAGCTGGCGGCGCCGTGGTTCGTGCCGGCGTCGGTGGCCAACGCGCTGCGGCGCGAGGCCGTGGCCGCGCTCGATGCCGCACGCGCCGCGGCGCTGAAGCCGCTGCCGCGCGCCGAGCCGCTCGAGCCGCCGGCGCCCTACCCCGAGGACACGCTGAGCTACCTGGCCAACGTGCACAACGCCCAGGCCGCGGCCTTTTACGCGCGCCACGGTGTCAAGTTGGTCGAAGCCGCCTACGAGAGCCACGAGCGTACCGACGAGGTCAGCCTGATGATCACGCGCCACTGCGTGCGCTGGTCGCTGTCGCTGTGCCCCAAGCAGGCCAAGGGCGTGATCGGCGTGCAGGGCACGGTGCGCGCCGAGCCGCTGACGCTGGTCTCGGGCGGCGACCGGCTCACGCTGCGTTTCGACTGCAAGCCCTGCGAGATGCACGTCGTCGGGCGCATCAGGAAGAGCGTGCTGCGCGAGGCCAAGGCGCAGCCGATGAGCTTCTACCGGACGCGGCCGGCGGCGCGCGCCTGAGGTCTTCTCCCTCGCCCCCGCGAGGGGGAGAGGGCTGGGGTGAGGGGGCAACGCAGGCCGCAGGCGTTCACGTGGCTCGCCGCCACCCTCACCCCAGCCCTCTCCCGCACGCGGGAGAGGGAGTCCGTTCAGCGCCGGTCGACCAGGGCGTGGGCGATCGTGCCCAGGTCCACGTATTCGAGTTCGCTGCCCGCCGGCACGCCGCGCGCCAGCCGCGTGACCTTGAGCCCGCGTGCACGCAGCGCCTGCGCCAGTGCGTGCGCGGTGACCTCGCCTTCGGCGGTGAAGCTGGTGGCGAGGATGACCTCCTGCACCGTGCCGTCGGCGGCGCGTGCGATCAGCTCGGCGACGCCGATGTCGCCGGTGCCGATGCCGTCCAGCGGCGACAGCCGGCCCATCAGCACGAAGTACAGCCCGCGGTAGCTGCCGCTGCGCTCCAGCGCGTGCTGGTCGGCCGGGGTCTCGACGACACACAGCAGGCGGGCGTCGCGCTCGGGGTCGCGGCAGACGGGGCAGACCTCGTCTTCGGTGAAGGTGTGGCAGCGCGTGCAGTGGTGCACACGTTCGGCGGCGACGTCCAGCGCATGTGCCAGGCGGCGTGCGCCGTCGCGGTCGTGCTGCAGCAGGTGGAAGGCGCAGCGCTGCGCCGACTTCTGGCCGACACCCGGCAGGCGCCGCAGCGCCTCGATCAGCGCATCGAGCGCGGTTGCGGCCATCGTCCGGGTATCAGAACGGGAACTTCATGCCCGGCGGCATCGGCATGCCGGCGGTCAGCTTGCCCATCTTCTCGGCGCTGACCTCGTCGGCGCGGCGCACGGCGTCGTTGAAGGCCGCGGCCACCAGGTCTTCCAGCATGTCCTTGTCGTCGGCCAGCAGGCTGGGGTCGATGCTGAGGCGGCGCACGTCGTGTTTGCAGGTCATCACGACCTTGACCAGGCCGGCGCCGGACTGGCCCTCGACCTCCAGCTGCGCCAGCTCTTCCTGGGCGCGCTTCATGTTTTCCTGCATCGCCTGGGCCTGCTTCATCAGCCCGGCGAGTTGGCCCTTCATCATCTCGGAGTCCTTTCGTGGCGGCCTGGGGCCGCCCAAAACGCGGGATTATCGTCGTGCGGCGCGAGCCGCTCAGACCGGCTTGATCGAGTTCGGCACGATGCGTGCCGTGCTGAACTGGCGCATCAGCTCGAGCACCACCGGGTCCTGGCGGATCGTGTGCTCAGCCGCCTGCTGGCGCCGGGTGCGCTCCCAGGCATCGCGCTTGGCCGGCGTGTCCTCGGGCGAGCCGGGTTCGAGTTGCAGGTCGACCGGCGAACCGAGTTCGACCGCGACCGCGGCGACCAGCTTGTCGCGCAGCGCGTTGCTGCGCAGCGACTCGCTTTCCACCAGCAGCCGCCAGCGCGGCGGCACGGCGGCCTCGTCGACCTCGACGAGACCGCCTTGCCAGGCGAGCTGGCGCAGCATGGCCGAGACGCCACCACGTTCGGCCAGCGCCTGGCACAGCGCGTACCAGCGGTCGCCCAGCGGCGTGCGCGGCGGCGGGGCCGGCGGCTCGTCGCGGCGCACGCCGCTGGGCGACCGCTGGTACGCGCTGTG
>NZ_NRRU01000182.1 GCF_016583785.1 Rubrivivax gelatinosus
GGCACTGCTGCCGGCGCTGGTGCGCAGCACCGGCCTGCTGCAGGACAGCGATCCGGCCGTGGCGGCACTCGCCCAGCGCTGGCTGCTCGACGTGCCGCGCGCCGCCGCCGACAGCGCCTCGCTCTGGGGCTGGGCGGTCTACGGCGTCGCACGCGGCGCGCTCGACGACCCGGCGCAGTACCGGCGCCAGGCGTCCTGGCAGGCGCGCGCCCAGGCGGTGCTGGCCGATGCCGGCGCGGCGGCCGTGCCCGAGGGCACGCCGGCGCTGCCGCCGCAGGCCGCGGCCTTCGTCGCTGCCGCCGACGTCTCCGACCTGGTGCGCGAGGCGCTGACGCCCGAGGAGGTCTACGCCTCGGGCGCCGCCGCGCTGCAGGCGCTGTGGCAGGCCGGCGCAGCCGCCTTGCCCGCCATCGACGAGCGCCTGGCCGCGCACGGTGCCGAGCTGCAGCGGCGCTGGGCGCTGCACGCGGCGCTGGTGCTCGGCGCCTTGCTCGTGGCCAGTTACCTGTTCGTCTGTTTCGCCAAGGTGCTGGACGAGGGCTTCGGCGCGCTGCGCCGCGAGCTCGGCCGCATCGCCGACGGCGACCTGCAGCCGCTGCCGGCGCCGCTTGGGCGCGACGAAGCCGCCGACCTGCTGCGCAGCATGGCCGGCACCCAGGAAGCGCTGCGCGAGCTGGTGCGCCAGGTGCGTGCCGCCGCCGAGGCGGTGCAGCGTTCGGGCGCCGAGATCGCCGCCGGCGCCGGCGACCTGTCGACACGCAGCGAACGCGCCGCCGCCGGCCTGCAGCAGACGAGCGCGGCGTTGGAGCGCATCGGCGACAGCGCGGCCGACAGCGAACAGCGCTCCCACCGCGCCGCCGCCGCAGCCGACGCGTATGTCGACGCCGCGCGCGCCAGCCAGCGCACGATGGACGAGGCGATGCGCACGATGGCGCGTGTCGACGCTTCGGCCGGGCGCATCGCGGCCATCGTCGGCACGATCGACGGCATCGCTTTCCAGACCAACCTGCTGGCGCTGAACGCCGCCGTCGAGGCGGCGCGTGCGGGCGAGCAGGGGCGCGGTTTTGCCGTCGTCGCCGCCGAGGTGCGCCAGCTGGCGCAGCGCTCGGCCGCGGCGGCGCGCGAGATCCAGGCGCTGATCGCCGAGAACGTCGACGGCGTGCGCGCCGGCAGCGCCGTGGTGCGCAGCGCCGGCGAACGCATGCAGGCCATCGTCGCCGAGGCCGGCCAGGCCAGCAGCCAGGTGGCGGCGATCGCAGCCGCCGCGGCGCGTCAGCGCCACGAGGTGCACGGCGTGGCCGGTGCGCTGGGCGAGCTGGACGCGGCCACGCAGCACAACAGCGCGCTCGTCGAGGAGACAGCCGCGGCGACCGAGGCCCTGGACCTTAGGGCGCGCGCGCTCGTCGACGCGGTATCGAGGTTCCACACCGGTGACGCCGATGCGGGAGCCAGGCCATGAGCGCACTGCCGCAGTTCCACCTCTACGCCGACCCGGCAACGGACCCGATGAACTTCAACCTCGGTGACAGGACGCGGCCGCTCGCGCGGCTGCTGGAAGAGCGTGCGCTGGAGATCCACTTCCAGCCCATCGTCTCCTTGTCGGACGGCCGCATACACGCCCACGAGGCGCTGATCCGCGGCCCGAGGGGCACGGCGCTGCATGGGGCCGAGGCGCTGCTGGCGCAGGCGCGGCTGGAGGGCGTGCTGCAGGAGTTCGAGGTCGCCTGCGTCGTGCTCGCGCTCGAGCGCTGGGCGGCGCTGCGCCAGGCCGGGCGGCTCTTCATCAACATCAGCGCGTCGGCGCTGGTGCGCTGTTTTGCCGGGCGCAGCGCGCACGACATCGCGCACAGCGTGCAGCGCTGGGGCGTCAACCCGCAGTGCGTGGCTTTCGAGATCACCGAGCACGAGCGCGTGGCCGACATTCCGCTGCTGGTGGAGGTGGCCGACGGCGTGCACGGTGCCGGCATGAGCTTCGTGCTCGACGACTTCGGCGACGGCCGCTCCAGCCTGCGGCTGTGGTCGGAGCTGAACCCCGACGTCGTCAAGATCGACAAGTACTTCAGCCGCGACATCGCCCAGCACGCCAAGCGGCTGCGCACGCTGCGCGCGCTGATGCAGATCGCCGACACCTTCGGCACCATGCTCGTGGCCGAAGGCGTGGAAACGCCCGAGGACCTGCGTGTGCTGCGCGACCTGGGCTGCCCGCTGGTGCAGGGCTACCTGCTGGGGCGGCCGGCGCCGCAGCCGCGCACGGCGCCCGAGCCCGAGGCGATGGCGGTGCTGGAGGACCGGCGCATCGCGGTGCTGCCGACCGAACGCATGGCGCCGTCGCCGCGGCGCTTCAGCCAGGCCAAGATCATCGAGGTGCCGCCGGTGGGGCTGCACGCCACCAACGACGAGGTCGTGGCGCTGTTCACCGCCAACCCCGAGTGGCACGCGATCGCGCTCGTCGACGGCGAACACCCGGTGGCGCTGGTGGGGCGCCAGCAGTGCCTGGACCGTTACGCCAAGCTCTATTTCAAGGAGATCTGCGGCCGCAAGCCCTGCCTGGCCTTCGCCAACACCGAGCCGACGCTGGTGGACGTGCATGCCGGCATCGACGAACTGGCCGAGCTGCTGACATCGCCCGACCAGCGCTACCTGAACGAAGGTTTCGTCTACGTCGAAAGCGGCCGCTACCGCGGCCTGGGCACCGGGCAGCAGCTGGTGCGCCAGGTGACCGAGAGCCGCATCGAAGCCGCGCGCCACGCCAACCCGCTGACGCTGCTGCCGGGCAACAGCCCGATCAGCGAGCACATCGAGCGCCTGCAGGCGGCCGGCGCCACCTTCGTTGCCTGCTACGCCGACCTGAGCCAGTTCAAGCCCTTCAACGACCACTACGGCTACTGGTGCGGCGACCGCATGATCAAGCTGCTGGCGGCGACGATCCAGGCGCACGCCGACCCGCGGCGCGACTTCGTCGGCCATGTCGGCGGCGACGACTTCGTGATCCTGTTCCAGAGCGCCGACTGGCGCGCGCGCTGCGAGCGCATGGTGACCGACTTCGACGCCGCGGCCATCGAGCTCTACGACGACGAGGCGCGCGCGGCCGGCGGCATCCGCGCCGAGGACCGGCACGGCGTCGAGCGTTTCTTCCGCTTCGTCTCGCTGTACATGGGCGTGGTCGAGGTGGGCGCGGGCTCGCTGTTCCGCAGCGCGTCGGACGTCGCCAGCGCTGCCGCGCGCGCCAAGCAGACGGCCAAGCAGAGCGGAGCGTCCATCCACCTGCAGGGGCCGGCGCAGCTGACCGCGCTGCGACCGGCGGACGCGCCGCCACCGGCACGCTGAGCGGCCTCGGCCGCTCGCCCGGCCCGTAGAATCGCGGCCGGCTGCCCGTAGCTCAACCGGATAGAGCAGTTGCCTTCTAAGCAACAGGTCGGGGGTTCGAGTCCCTCCGGGCAGGCCAGTCCATCAAGGACTTAGGCGCGCGCCAGCGCTGCGGCTGTCTACCGAGATCGTGACGTGTCTACCGATCAGCGCGCAGGGCTCCCCGTCGCGATCCATTGACGGCGCGCGCATGCGCATCGGTAACGGTCTTCTGCAGACCTGTTCCAGCCGCTGACGGCTGCCCGGACTGACCCGGCAAAGGCTGCCATCGGCCAATTGCGGGCCGCATCGGCGCCCGGTGAGACGCCTGCATCATCTCGACGAGGCCCGGGCGATACGTTCGACGGCGCGCTGGTATGGCGAATGGGGGTAGGTCAGAAAGTCGGTTTTAGACTGGCTGGCGTCACCCAGGATCCGGCCGCTGAACGGCGGTGACTGCCCGAACCTGCCATCCGGTGCCGTTTGGGCGGCTGGCCGCAGTGCCTTCGAAAGCCGTCGTACGGGCGATAAGGTCGGCGAACCTGTTGGGCCACCTTTCACCCGGCCAGCGGCAGCTCTCGCCGACTGCGAACTGGCGCTGCCGACCCGTAGCCCCGACCATCGGATTGCAAGATTGGACGCCGCAAAGCAGACGCGACCTCCGGTAAAGCTCTCGCATATTTCGGCCACTCGTGAACACCGCGATGCCCACGCGCGCACCTTGCCGGCACGATGAACAAGATACCAGCATCGTCGTGCTCACCGCGCCGGCCATCCTGGATCTGCGGGAGACGCCTCCATTCGCTGCCGGCCTGTTCTGGGCCATCGACTGCGTGTGCAAGCACTGGGTGTTCGTATCGACGCAGTCCCGGCTGGAGGTCGTCATCATCTCCCGGGAGTTGGCCGCCATGCAGGCGGATGAGCCGTAAGTGCACCGGCTCCGCCGCAGGCGCTCCGGTTGCACACCGTTACTGCGCTTTTCCGTCAGCGGGAGGACCTGCTCGGCCAGGGGTGCATGGGACACTCGATTGGCTCAACTGACGCTGCCGCCGTCTGCCATGACCAATCTTCTCGCTGCCGTCTTTGGCTCCGGCAGCCGCCTGTACCGCCTGCAGGGCGATGGCCCACTGGCCGAACTGCACGTCGAGTCGTGGGCGCTGCGCGAGGATCTTTCGGAGCCGTTCACCTTGCAGCTCAGCGCGCTGTCCACGAGGTTCGATCTGGACCTGGACGGCATGCTGGCGCAGCGACTGGATCTGCTCAGCGTGCTGGCCGATGGCCGCGAGCAGCTGCGCAGCGGCATCGTCACCGCGGCCGACGCTTGCGATGGTGATGGCGG
>NZ_NRRU01000183.1 GCF_016583785.1 Rubrivivax gelatinosus
CCCTGCTGCTGCCGCTGCTGGCGCCGCCGGTCGTGCGGCCGGCAGAGGGCCGCTTCGAACTCGTCGCCGCCGACGTCGGCCAGGGCAGCGCGCTGCTGGTGCGCACCGCACGCCACCTGCTGGTCTTCGACGCCGGCCCGCGCTGGTCGCCCGAAGCCGATGCCGGCGAGCGTGTGCTCGTGCCGCTGCTGCGCGCCCGCGGCGAGCGCCGCATCGACGTGCTGATGCTGAGCCATCGCGACGGCGACCACGTCGGCGGCGCTTCGGCGCTGCTGGCCGCGCTGCCGGTCGGTGAACTGATCGGCTCGCTGCCCGACGCACACCCGCTGCTGGGCCGCGTGCCGCACCGGCGCTGCGCCGCCGGCCAGCGCTGGCGCTGGGACGGTGTCGACTTCGAGGTCCTGCATCCGCCGCCGGGCCTGGCGATCGCCGACGCCGCGGCGAACGCCACCAGCTGCGTGCTGCGGGTGCAGGGCGCCGGCGCCAGCGTGCTGCTGCCCGGCGACCTGCCGGCGGCGCAGGAAGCGGCGCTGGTCGCGGCCGGCGCGCCGCTGGCGGCCGAGGTGCTGGTCGTGCCGCACCACGGCAGCCGCAGTTCGTCCAGCGAGGCTTTCATCGCCTCGGTCGCGCCGCGCTGGGCCGTCGTCCAGGCCGGCTACCTGAACCGCTTCGGCCACCCGGCGCCCGAGGTCGCGGCGCGCTACGCCGCGCGCGGCATCACGCTGCTGCGCAGCGACCGCTGCGGCGCCTGGACGCTGCCCGCCGAGGGCGAGCCCTTCTGCCAGCGCGACGTGGCGCGGCGCTACTGGCATCATCTTCTGCCCGCCCGCTGAAACCCGCCTTGTCCGCCACCTCCGAATCGCTGTTCACCGACGGCACGCGCCTGCTCGAGGCCGGTGATGCCGCCGGCGCCGAGCCGCTGCTGCGCGCCGCGATCACGGCGGCGCCGGCGCTGGCCGAGGCCCACGCCAACCTGGCGCTGGCGCTCGAACGCCAGGGCCGTGTCGACGAGGCCATCGCCGCCTACCGCGAGGCGCTGGCGCTGGCGCCCGAGGACGGCGCTGTCTGGGGCCTGTACGGCACGCTGCTGCTGGCCAGCCGGCGCCGGCTCGAAGCCGAGGCGGCGCTGGCGCGTGCGGTCGAACTCGACCCGCAGTCGCCCGCCGCCTGGACCCACTTCGGCCTGCTGTACGCGCTCACCGGCCACGAAATCGTCGCCGAACGCTGCCACCGCCACGCGCTGCTGCTCGCACCCGGGCACGACGGCGCCGCCTTCAACCTGGCGACGCTGCTGCTGCGCCAGGGGCGCTGGGACGAAGCCTGGCCGCTGTTCGAGCGCCGCGACTGGTACGCCGCGCTCGAGGATCTGCTGCCGGCACCCCGCTGGCGCGGCGAGCCGCTGGCCGGGCGTTCGCTGCTGATCGGTGTCGAAGCCGGCCTCGGCGACATGATCCAGTTCGCCCGCTACGCCGCGCTGCTGAAGGCGCAGGGTGCGGCGCGGGTCGGCGTGCTCGCCTATCCGGCGCTGGAGCGGCTGTTCGCCGGGCTGGACGGGCTCGACGTCGTCGTGCCGCTGACGGCCGATGTCGCGCCCGGCGACTGGGACTTCTGGGTACCGCCGCTCAGCCTGCCCGGCCTGCTGGGCACACGTGTCGACACGGTGCCGGCGGCGCTGCCCTATCTGCAGGCCGACCCGGAACGCATCGCGCACTGGGCCGCGGTGCTGGGCGCGGCCGGCGGCCGCTACCGCATCGGCCTGGCCTGGAGGGGCAACCCGAGGTTCGAGAACGACGCCGAACGTTCGCTGGCATCGCTGGCCGAACTCGCGCCGCTGGCGACGCTGCCCGGCGTCACCTTGGTCAGCCTGCAGAAGGGCGCCGGCGAAGACGAGGCGGCAGCGCCGCCGTTCGCGCTCGTGAACCCGATGGCCGGCGTCGCCGATCTGGCCGACACCGCGGCCATCGTCAGCCAGCTCGACCTGGTGGTCAGCGTCGACACCGCGGTCGTGCACCTGGCCGGCGCGCTCGGGCGGCCGTGTGCGCTGCTGCTGCCCGACTTCGGCTGCGACTGGCGCTGGCTCGCCGGGCGCGACGACACGCCCTGGTATCCGCAGACGATGCGCCTGTTCCGGCAGCCGCCCGGCGGGCGCTGGGCCGACGCCGTCGGCGCGCTGCACGCGAGCCTGGCCGCGGCGCTGGGCTAGGAGTCCGCGCGGCAGAAGCCGCGCCGCCTCCTAGCCTGCGGCTTTACGCACGGCTCCCCCGAGCCCCCTCCGCGAGGGTGCTCCAGCTCGTTCGACGGCTCCCTCCAGCCTCCCTCCGCGAGGGAGGCTCCAGCCAGTCTGGGCTGTACCGCGCTTGCAGCCTGCGCTCGTCTGCTCGCGGCTGGACGCCCGGAGCCCGGCACGTTCTTGATCTCGCGGCATCGGCCACGGCCGGGCCTCTGCCGCGCAGACTCCGAGCCCGGCTGCGGCCGGCGGTCCACGCCGCGCTGGCATCATCGGCGCGCCGCCGAGGGGCCGGCGCCCCTCGTGGCCCGGCACTTGCAACAGCGCGGCGACCTCCCGAGGAGTCCCGACCCGTGTCCATCCACGTCGCGCTGAACCACGTCACGCACTACCGTTACGACCGCCGTGTCGGGCTCTCGCCGCAGGTCGTGCGCCTGCGCCCGGCGCCGCACTGCCGCACGCCCATCGTTTCGTACTCGCTGCGCATCGAACCGGGCGAGCACTTCATCAACTGGCAGCAGGACCCGTTCGCCAACCACCTGGCGCGGCTGGTGTTCCCGGAGAAGACGACCGAGTTCAAGGTGACGGTGGACCTGGTCGCCGAGATGTCGGTCTACAACCCCTTCGACTTCTTCCTCGAACCCGAGGCCGAGACCTTCCCCTTCGCCTACGCGAGCGAACTCGCGCACGACCTCGCGCCCTACCTGGCCAAGGACGCGCCGACACCGAAGTTCGCCGAGTTCGTCGCCAGCATCCCGCGCGAGCCGCAGCGCACGATCGACTTCCTGGTCGAGATCAACCGCCGGCTGCAGCAGGACATCCGCTACCTGATCCGCCTGGAGCCCGGCGTGCAGACGCCCGAGGAGACGCTGGTGAGCGGCGCGGGCTCCTGCCGCGACACCGGCTGGCTGCTGGTGCAGGCGCTGCGCCACTGCGGTCTCGCGGCGCGGTTCGTCTCCGGCTACCTGGTGCAGCTCAAACCCGACCTGAAGTCGCTGGACGGCCCCAGCGGTGCCGAGAGCGACTTCACCGACCTGCACGCGTGGTGCGAGGTCTATCTGCCGGGCGCCGGCTGGATCGGGCTGGACCCGACCTCGGGGCTGCTCGCCGGCGAAGGCCACATCCCGGTGGCCTGCACGCCCGAACCCTCGACCGCGGCACCGGTGTCGGGCGCCATCGACCCCTGCGAGGTCGAGTTCGGCCACACGATGCAGGTCACGCGCATCCACGAGTCGCCGCGTGTCACCAAGCCCTATACCGACGAGCAGTGGCAGGGTGTGCTCACGCTGGGTGAGCAGGTCGACCGCGAACTCCAGGCCGGCGACGTGCGCCTGACGATGGGCGGCGAGCCGACCTTCGTCTCGGTCGACGACCGCGACGGCGCCGAATGGAACACCGACGCGCTCGGCCCCACCAAACGCGGCCTGGCGACTGAACTCGTGCACCGGCTGCGCCAGCGGTACGGGCAGGGCGGTTTCCTGCACTTCGGCCAGGGCAAGTGGTATCCGGGCGAACAGCTGCCGCGCTGGGCGCTGACCATCGCCTGGCGCGCCGACGGCCAGCCCTGCTGGAACGACCCCTCGCTCTTCGCCGACGAACGCGAGCCGCAGGCCTGCACCGCAGCCGACGCCGAACGTTTCGGCGCGGCGCTGGCGCGCCGGCTCGCGGTCGACCCGAAGTGGCTGATCCCCGGCCACGAAGACGCCTGGTACTACCTCTGGCGCGAACGCCGGCTGCCGGCCAACGTCGACCCCTTCGAGTCGCGCCTGGACGACGAGCTGGAACGTGCGCGCCTGCGCCGCGTCTTCGGCGCCGGTCTGGACGCCGTCACCGGCTACGTGCTGCCGCTGCGGCGCGAGTGGTTCGCCGGCGAAGCCGGCCCGGAGTGGATCAGCGGCCCCTGGTTCCTGCGCGACGACCGGCTCTACCTGATCCCGGGCGACTCGGCGATGGGCTGGCGGCTGCCGCTGGACTCGCTGCCCTGGGCCGAGCCGGGCGAGCGCCAGGCGCTGATCACCACCGACCCGTTCGCGCCGCAGGCACCGCTGCCGCTGCCGGCCAGCGTGCGCTCGCAGCCGCGTGGCTGGGACCCGCATCGCGCAGGCGGCGGTTTCGCCGAAGGCGGCACGGTCGCCTGGCCCGGAAGCGCCGGCGGCACGGACCTGCCCCCTCTCCCGCCTGCGGGAGAGGGCTGGGGTGAGGGTGCCGGCACACCCCCAGCCCTCACCCCGCCCCTCTCCCGCGCCGCGGGAGAGGGAGA
>NZ_NRRU01000184.1 GCF_016583785.1 Rubrivivax gelatinosus
GACGCGCAGCGTTATCTCGCGCTCGCGGTGGCAGCGACCGAAACCCGCCGGCCGCTGCTGATCGTGACCCACGGCGTCTCGGGCAGCGGCAAGACGATGCGCACGCAGGCGCTGGTCGAGCAGTTCGGCGCGCTGCGCGTGCGCGCCGACGTCGAACGCAAGCGCCTGTTCGGGCTCGCCCCGCTGGAGCGCCCGGATGCGGCCCTCAAGCCCCGGCTCTACGGCGCCGAAGCCGGCACCGCCACCTATGCGCGGCTGCTCGAGGCCGCGGCGGCGCTGCTCGACGGCGGCTGGCCCGCGGTGCTCGACGCGACCTTCCTGCACCGCCCTGCGCGCGACGCCGCGCGCCGCTTCGCCGCGGCCCGCGGCGCCGGCTTCGTGCTGCTGGACTTCGGCGCCGACGAGGCCACGCTGCGCGAGCGCGTCGCCGCACGCGCAGGCCGCGGCGACGACGCCTCGGACGCCGACCTCGCGGTGCTCGAAGCCCAGCTGCGCGGCGGCGACCCGCTGGCGGCCGACGAACTCGCCGACACCTGGCCCGTGCCGCCCGACGGCACACCCGACTGGGCGCGCCTGCTCGCCCGCCTGGACGGCACCGGCAGGGTGTGACGCATTCGGCGCCAGCGTCGGTTTCGAGCACCCGGCCCCGCGCCCCATTGCCGGCCGTCAAACCCGGAGCCGGCACGAGTCGCGAGGATCGCGTCCGCCAAGGCGGCCGCGGCACCCCGTGCGCACGCCAGAAGAACGACATGAGCGCGCTGAGAGTCACCGATCCTTTCGATCCCGAACCGGCGGCACCGCCGGTTCCGCAGCTGAGCTGGCCGCAACGGCGACCGGGCGCAGCCGTCGCCGAGACCGAGAGCAGCGAGGCGCGGCAGCAGGACGAACGCGCCGAACGCAGCTGGCGCCGCCACGCCCGGCCGGCGCTGCAGCGCGCCTGAGCCGCAGCGCCTGCACCGGCCTTGCGCCGGCACAACGACATCGGCCCGAGCGACGTCGACCATGGGCTTGCCACCCCACCCGTCCCCGGGAGGGCGCCAGGCCACCCGGGGGGAGAGCATGATGAAAAGCATCCTCGTCCACCTCGACGCATCGCCGCGTTCGGCGCAGCGCCTGGCCCTCGCCCACCGTCTCGCGCGCCAGCACGGCGCCGGGCTGACCGCTGTCTTCGCGGTGCTGCCGGCAATGGTCGCGGTGCCGTTTTCGGCGGCCGAGGGCGCCTATGCCGCGACCTCGCTGCTGGAGGAAAGCGAACACCAGCTGCGCGCCCGGGCGCGCGCGATGTTCGAGCGCGAAGCGGTCGCCGGCACGCCGATGCAGTGGCTCGAGGTCCGCAACGACATGCTCGAGACGGTGATGGTCGAGCACGCCCTCTTCGCCGACCTGCTGGTGCTGGGCCAGCACGACCCCGACGACACCGAGGCCGGGTCGGTGCCGCGCGGCCTGGTCGCCAGCCTGGTGCACGACAGCGGCAAACCCGCGCTCGTGCTGCCGGCCCAGGACGCGCCGGTGACGCCGGGCCGGCGCGTGCTGATCGCATGGAAGCCGACGCGCGAGGCAGCGCGTGCCGTCAGCGCCGCGCGGCCCTGGCTGCTGGCGGCCGAGCAGATCGACATCGCCTGCACGCTGGCGCGGCGCGACGACGAACGCACCGGTACCGGCGCGCTCGAACGCTGGCTGCGCCGCAGCGGCGTCAGCGCGCCGATCCGCAGCCACGGCCTGGCCGGCACCGGCGTCGGCGAGGCGCTGCTGTCGATGGCCGCCGACACCGATGCCGACCTGCTGGTGATGGGCTGCTACGGCCACAGCCGGGCACGCGAGCTGGTGCTGGGCGGCGTCACGCGCACGGTGCTGCGCGCGATGACGCTGCCGGTGCTGATGGCGCACTGAGCGCGCGCCGCCGGTGCCGCCTTTGGAGAGCCCACTCTAGGAATAACGCGCTTCCTGGGTGGTCCTCTCTAGGCCCCGGCCCGAGACTGGTGGCGTGAGGAAATCCACAACCAACCCACGGAGGCCAGCCATGTCCACCCATGATCTCGCCAGCGTCACGCTGAAGACGATCGAGAACTACCGCAGCGCGGCCGAGAAGACGGTCGCGGCCTACCGTTTCGGCGGGCACCGCCTCGTCGGGCTGGTCGACGGCATGATCGAGAAACGCTTCTACGCCCGCACCGCACGCTTCGCGCCGCGCACCACCGACCGCATGAACGCGGTTCGGGGCAGCGTCACCGGCAGCGTCGAGAAGGGCATCGACGAAGTCGCCGACCGCGCCGCCAAGCTCGTCGACCTCGGCGGCGACACCGCGGCCGCGCAGATCGGGAAGATGGTCGATCTGGCAGCCGGCGTCGACAACACCCTGCTGGCCAACGGGCTGCACACCGCCGCCAAGCTGACGCTGCCGGGCGCGAAGATGGCGCTGAAGGTCTCGAGCACGGTCGTGCGCGGCGCCGAACGGCTGGCCGACGTCGCTGGCGCCAAGCCGCGCAAGGCGGCGGCACGCAGCATCCCGGTCGGCAAGAAGCGCAACCGCGCGGCGCCCAAGGAAGTGGCGGCTGTGCCCAAGCCGGCAGCGCGACGCGCTCGCAAGGCGGTCGTCGAAGCGCTGAAGCCGGTCGAGGCGGTGGTCAAGGCGCCGCGGCGCGCGCGTACGCCCAAGCCGGCAGCCGCGGCGCCCGCCAGCGCCTGATCGCCACCACCGCGGCCTGAGTGCCGCAACGCCGAGGGGCCCCGCGAGGGCCCCTTTTTCATGCCGGTGCGGAGCGGCAGGCCCGCCGGACCATTGAAAATGACACAGCGACCCAGCATTCGCAGCAGTTGTAGTAGCATTCTTATCAAGCAGTGACGCAAAATAGCCGAAGACTCAGGCAGCCCTCATCACAACGATCCGGACTCTGTCAGACATGATCTTCGCCAATCTAAAGATCACGACCCGCCTGGCCGCTGCCTTTGCGCTGCTGACCGCGTTGCTGGTCGCCGTATCAGGCGTGTCGCTGCTGAAGGCCGGCAACCTGCGTGACGCGACCGAGTCGGTCGTCAGCAACTGGTTGCCCAGTGTCGAAGCCGTCAATGCCCTCGAAAGCCAGCTCGGCCGGCTGCGCCTGCTCGAGATGGAGCACGTGGCCAACACCGACGCGGCCAAGATGGCCGAGGTCGAACGCCGCCTCGACGAGGCACGCAAGGCCTTCGACCGCCAGCACGCCGACTACGTCAAGCTGATCAGCAGCCCTGAAGAAAAGAACCTGCATCAGCGCTTCGAGCAGGAATGGGCGCAGTACCTGAAGCTGCAGGCACAGGCGCTCGACCACTCGCGCGCCAACCGCAACGACGAAGCCAACGGGGTCCTGCTGGTCGATGGCGCCCAGGTCTTCGCCGCCGCCGAGGCGACGCTGGAAAAGCTGGTGCAGATCAACCACCAGGGCGCCGTCGGCGCCGGCGAGGCGGCTGCGCAGGCCTACACGACGGCGCGCGACGTGCTGCTGGCTGCCACGATCGTCGCCATCGCGCTGTCGATCGCCGCCGCCTGGTGGCTGATCCGCTCGATCAGCACGCCGCTGCGCCGGGCCGTCGAAGCGGCCGACCGCGTCGCCGCCGGCGACCTCAGCCACACCATCGAGTCCGACTCGCGCGACGAAATCGGCCTGCTGCTGGCGGCGCTGCAGCGCATGCAGCAGCAGCTCGCGGGCACCGTCGGCACGGTGCGCGCCAACGCCGAAGGCGTGGCCACCGCCAGCGCGCAGATCGCCCAGGGCAACTCCGACCTCAGCCAGCGCACCGAGGAACAGGCCAGCGCGCTCGAGCAGACCGCCGCGACGATGGACGAGCTCGGCGGCACCGTGCGCAGCAACGCCGAGAACGCACGCCAGGCGAGCCAGCTCGCCGAAGGCGCCTCCAGCGTCGCGTCACGCGGCGGCGAAGTGGTGCACCAGGTCGTCGGCACGATGCGCGGCATCGAGGCCAGCTCGAAGAAGATCGCCGACATCATCGGCGTCATCGACGGCATCGCGTTCCAGACCAACATCCTGGCGCTCAACGCCGCCGTCGAGGCGGCGCGCGCAGGCGAACAAGGGCGAGGTTTCGCCGTCGTCGCCGGCGAGGTGCGCAGCCTGGCGCAGCGTTCGGCGCAGGCGGCACGCGAGATCAAGAGCCTGATCACGAGCAGCGTCGAGCAGGTCGAATCCGGCACCACGCTCGCCGACCGCGCCGGGCAGACGATGGAGGAGATCGTCGTCGCGATCCGCCGCGTCAACGACATCGTCGCCGAGATCAGCTCGGCCAGCTCCGAACAGAGCAGCGGCATCACCCAGGTCGCGCAAGCCGTCAGCGAGATGGACCGCGCGACGCAGCAGAACGCCGCCCTCGTCGAACAGAGCGCCGCGGCCGCCGAGAGCCTGCGCCAACAGGCCGACGAGCTGGTGCACACCGTCGGTGCCTTCCGGCTCGGCGGCCGCGGCGCTCTGTT
>NZ_NRRU01000185.1 GCF_016583785.1 Rubrivivax gelatinosus
CTGGAGGCGGTCGAGCCGGTGCCGTCGCATGCGGCGACGACTGCCGCCGCCGCCAGCGCCGTCGAGGACGCGATCGCCGCGGTCGCACGTGCTGCCAGCGCCGCCGAAGCCGCGGCTTCGCAGGCGCTCGCGGCCGAGGCGCGCATCGCGGCGCTGGAGGCCAGCGTCAAGCAGATGCGCGGCGAGGCCGAGAAGAGCCGGCAGCTCGTCGCCGACCTGCGCCACCAGCTCGCCCAGGCGGGCGACGACCGCTTCTTCCTGCCGCTGCTGCTGACCGTGGCCGCGCTGCTGGCGCTGTGCGGCGGCCTGTGGTGGCGGCTGCGGGCGCTGCAGCAGGAGCGCCAGCGCGCCTGGCGCCGTGCCGCCGCCGCCGAAGCGCCGCCGCGCATGCCGCCGACCCCGACCTCGCAGCTGCCGCTGATGACGGCCGAGATACCGATGCCGCCGCCGCGCCCGGTGGCGCCGCCGCGGCCGACGCTGATGCCGCAGACCCCGGGCCCCGAGGTGCACGAGTTCCCGGGCGAACGCACCCAGGTGCTGCCCACCGGCTCGCGCGCCGACGAAGGCGCGCCGCGCGACGTCACGATCGAGGAACTGCTCGACCTGGAGCAGCAGGCCGAGTTCTTCATCGTGCTCGGCCAGGACGACGCCGCGATCGACCTGCTGGTCGAACACCTGCGCGACACCGGCGGCGGCAGCCCGCTGCCCTACCTGAAGCTGCTCGAGATCTACCGCCGCCGCGGCGAACGCGAGGCCTACGAACGCACGCGCGAACGTTTCAACCGCCGCTTCAACGCCTACGCGCCGGAATGGGAAGCCGACCTGCAGCAGGGCCGCACGCTCGAGGCCTACCCTGGCGTGCTGCCGCGGCTGGAGCAGGTGTGGGGCAAGCCGCTGGACGCGATGGCCGAGCTCGAGGCGCTGCTGTTCCGCAAGTCGCGCGGCGAACTCTTCGACCTGCCGGCCTACCGCGAGGTGCTGTTCCTGTACTCGCTGGCGCGTGACCTGCTGGACCGCGAGGCGGTGGAAAGCGGCACCGTCGACCTGCTGCTGCCGCTGTCCGACGAAGCCGACTTCGGCATGACCTCGCCGCACCCGTACCTGACGCTGGAGCGCGATTCGGTCTTCGACCCGGGTGTGCCCGAGCGCACGACGGATCCGGTGGACCTGGACCTGTCCGAGCCCGAACCGGCGCCGGCGCTGCCGCCGCCGCCGCGCGCCTGAGCGCGCCTAGAGCCGCGCCAGGCGGTCCAGCGCCTGTTGCAGCGTCTCGTCGCGTTTGGCGAAACACAGCCGCGCGATGTGCTGCTCGAAGCCGCCTTCGTAGAAAGCCGACATCGGGATCGCGGCGACGCCGATCTCGCGTGTGAGCCACTGGCAGAACTCGGCTTCCGGCAGGTCCGAGACGGCCGAGTAGTCGACGCTCTGGAAGTAGCTGCCTTCGCAGGGCAGCAGGCGCAGCCGGCTCGCCGCCAGCCCGGCGCGGAACAGGTCGCGCTTGCGCTGGTAGAAGGCCGCCAGGTCGAGGTAGGGCGCCGGGTCGGCGAGGTAGCGCGCCAGCCCGTGCTGCATCGGCGTGTTCACCGTGAAGACGTTGAACTGGTGCACCTTGCGGAACTCGGCCGTCAGCGCCGCCGGCGCGGCCACGCTGCCGACCTTCCAGCCGGTGACGTGGAAGGTCTTGCCGAAGCTGGAGACGACGAAGGCGCGCGCCGCCAGCTCGGGAATCGCCGCGGCGCTGACGTGTTCGCCGCCGTCGAACACCATGTGTTCGTAGACCTCGTCGGCGATCAGCAACACGTCGGTGGGCGCGAGGATCTCGGCCAGGCGCTGCATCTCGGCGCGTGTCCAGACGACGGCCGCCGGGTTGTGCGGCGTGTTGACGATGATCGCGCGCGTGCGCGGCCCGAGCGCCGCGGCGATGCGCTCGAAGTCGGGCCGGAACGTGCCCGGCGTCAGCGGCACGCGCACGACCGTGCCGCCGGCGAGTTCGATGTTGGGCGCGTAGCTGTCGTAGCAGGGCTCGAGCACGACGACCTCGTCGCCCGGGTGCACGCAGCACAGCACCGCGGTCAGGATGGCCTGGGTCGCGCCGGCGGTGATCGTGATCTCGCGGTCGGCGTCGTAGCGGCGGCCGTGCAGCGCGGCGATCTTGGCCGCCACCGCCTGGCGCAGCGCCGGCACCCCGGCCATCGGCGGGTACTGGTTCAGGCCTTCCTGCATCGCCGCGTGCACGTGCTCGACCAGCGCCGGGTCGCAGCCGAAATCGGGGAAGCCCTGGCCCAGGTTGACGGCGCCGCATTCGGCGGCCAGCGCCGACATGACGGTGAAGATCGTCGTGCCGACGTTGGGCAGCCGGCTGGTCAGGGGCGGGGTACGGGCTTGGTACATCAGAGGTTGTAGTCGCTGCCTTCGCCGGCCATCGCGCGCTGCACGAGGGCGGTGGACAGCCTGTCTGAGAGCTGTTCGGCGAAAGCGTAGACGAACTGGCGCAGGTAGGCGCCGCGCTTGAACGCGACCCGGGTGACGTTGCTGCCGAAGAGGTGGCCGACCGGGCGCGAGACCAGGTCGCCGCCGGGCGGGTCTTCGCGCACCGCGGTCTCGGCGACGATGCCCACGCCCATGCCCAGGCGCACATAGGTCTTGATGACGTCGGAGTCGATCGCCTCCAGCGCCAGCGTGGGTTTCAGCCGGGCGCGTGCGAAGGCCTGGTCGATGCGGCTGCGGCCGGAGACGGTGGCGTGGTAGAGCACCAGCGGCTCGGCCGCCAGCTGCTCCAGCGTCAGCCGCTCGACCGTGGCCAGCGGATGGTCCGGCGGCACCACCATCACGTGCTGCCATTCGTAGCAGGGCAGGGTGACGAGGTCCTCGTAGTTGCTCAGCGCCTCGGTCGCCAGGCCGATCTCGGCGACGTCGTCCAGCAGCATGCGCGCCACCTGCTCCGGCATGCCCTGGTGCAGCACCACCTGGACCTTGGGGAACCGTTTGCGCAGCTGGGCGATCGGCCCGGGCAGGAAGTAGCGCGCCTGGGTGTGCGTGGTCGCGATCGACAGCGTGCCGGCGTCCTGCTTGGAGAACTGCTCGCCGATGCGCTTCAGGTTGGCGACCTCGCGCATGATGATCTCGACCGACTTCAGCACCTCCTGCCCAGGCTCGGTGACGCGGCGCAGGCGCTTGCCGTGGCGCGCGAAGATGTCGACGCCGAGCTCCTCCTCGAGCTCGAGGATGGCCTTGCTGATGCCGGGCTGCGAGGTGAACAGCGCCTTGGCGGTCTCGGTCAGGTTCAGGTTGCGGCGCACCGCCTCCTGGACGAATCGGAACTGGTGCAGGTTCATGCCGGCCTTCGTGTTCTCAGGTGCCGAGCGCACGCACCGCGGCGGCGGCCATCGCGGCCACGACCTCGGGCGACGCGCCGACGGCGGGGTGCAGCCGGAAGCGGGTGTCGGGGTGCCGCGCCGCCAGCGCCTCGAGCAGCCCGGGCACGTCGCGGCGCACGTGGCCGCCGGCGCCCAGGAACAGGGGCACGACGGCGATGTCGGTGCAGCCGGCGGCGGCGAGTTCGTCGCCAGCGCTGGCCAGGTCGGGCTGCATGAACTCGAGGAAGGCCAGCCGCACCTGGACCCCGGGAGCGGCGGCGCGCACGTTCGCGGCGACGGCTTCGAACGGTTCGGCCCAGCGCGGGTCGCGCGCGCCATGGGCGAAGAGCACCAGGCCGCGGCTCATCGGTAGCGCACCAGCCAGGCGAAGGCGCCCAGCGACAGCATCAGGAACAGCAGGCTGGGCGTGGATGCCGCGATCCACGGCGTCCAGTTGCGCAGCAGGCCGACGTGGCCGGCGAGGTTGTTCAGCAGCACGAAGCCGATGCCCAGCATGATGCCGCCGAAGACTTTCAGGCTGACGCTGCCGGCGCGTGCGTGCAGGTAGGCGAAGGGCAGCGCCAGCGCCATCATCACCAGGCAGGCCAGCGGGTACAGCGCCTTCTTCCAGAACAGGATCTCGTAGCTCTGCGCGGCTTGCGCCTGGTCGGACAGGTGCACGCTGTAGCGCCAGAGCTCGGCGGTGGTCATCGTCTCCTGCGGCAGCACCGCGGCGGCGACGACCTCGGGTGTCAGCGTGCTGGGCCAGCGCAGCTCGGGCACACGCTGCTCGACGATGCCGGCGTCGACGCTGCTGCCGCGGGCGTCGGGCCAGCGCGTCAGCTCGGCGTCGGCGGGCGCACCGGCGCCTGGCTGAAGGAAAAGCGCATGACGCCGCAAGGCGAGCGCAACTACTCGATCAACCTCGCCGGCACGACGCGCCACGGCGCGCTGCGCGGCATCCGCATCTTCCAGTTCGACGCCGACGGGCGCCTGTCCGAACG
>NZ_NRRU01000186.1 GCF_016583785.1 Rubrivivax gelatinosus
CATCACCAGCCTGGACGCCGCCGCCAAGGCCGCGGCCGCGGTCGACGGCAGCTTCGCCGTCGGCCTGGCCGATTCGCGCGGCCGCGTCTTCCTCGCCGTCGACCGTTTCGCGGTGCGCTCGCTGTGCTGGCGCATCGTCGGCGACCGGCTGCTGTTCGCCGAACGTGCCGATGCGCTCGCCGCCGTCGAGCCGGCCGCGCCGCTGGCGCCGCAGGCGATCTACGACTTCCTCTACTTCCACTCGATCCCGTCGCCGCGCACGGTGTTCGAAGGCGTGTACCGCCTGCCGCCGGGACACTGCGCCTGGTACGACGGCCGCCAGCTCGAGCTGCGGCGCTACTGGGAGCCGCGTTTCGACGAGGTCGAGCGCCCGGATTTCGACGCGCTGGCGCGCACCTTCCGCGGCCGACTGCGCGAGGCCGTGGCCGGCGAGCTCGACGGCAGCAAACCCGGCTGCTTCCTGTCGGGCGGCACCGACAGCTCGACCGTCGCCGGCATGATCAAGGACGTCGCCGGGCGTGCCGCGACCTACTCGATCGGCTTCGAGGCCGAGGGTTACGACGAGATGGCTTTCGCGCGCATCGCCGCGCAGCGTTTCGGCACCGAGCATCACGAGTACTACGTGACGCCCGAGGATCTGGTGCGCAGCATCCCCGAGGTCGCGCGCCACTACGACCAGCCCTTCGGCAACTCGTCGGCGCTGCCGGCCTACTACTGCGCCAAGATGGCGCGCGAGGACGGCGTCACGCGGCTGCTGGCCGGCGACGGCGGCGACGAGCTCTACGGCGGCAACGCGCGCTACGCCAAGCAGCGTGTCTTCGGCTGGTACGACAGCGTGCCCGGCGTGCTGCGCCGCGGGCTGCTGCAGCCGCTGCTGGAAGGCACGCCGATCGGCGCGCTGCCGCTGGCGCGCAAGGGCCGCAGCTACGTCGAGCAGGCCAAGGTGCCGCTGCCCGACCGCATGCAGATGTACAACCTGCTGCTGCGCCTGGGCACGGCCGAGGTGTTCACGCCCGACTTCCTGGCCCGGGTCGATGCGGCCGACACGCTGCGCCAGCAGCGCACCGTCTGGGCCGAAGCCGGCGACGCGAGCGCGCTCAACCGCATGCTGGCCTACGACTGGCGCTACACGCTGGCCGAGTCCGACCTGCCCAAGGTCTGCGGCAGCACCTCGCTGGCCGGGGTCGCGGTCGCCTTCCCCTTCCTGGACCGCGGCGTCGTCGACTTCTCGCTCGGCTTGCCGACCGACTACAAGCTGAAGGGCCTCAAGCTGCGCTGGTTCTTCAAGGAAGCGCTGCGCGGCTTCCTGCCCGACGAGATCCTGGCGAAGAAGAAGCAGGGCTTCGGCCTGCCCTTCGGCGTCTGGGCGACGCGGCACGCGGGGCTGAAGGCCTTCGCCACCGACACGCTGCAGTCGCTGGCCGGGCGCGGCATCGTGCGCCGCGACTTCATCGAGAGCCTGCTCGCCGACCGGCTGCCCGCGCACCCGGGCTACTACGGCGAGATGGTGTGGATCCTGATGATGATGGAGCAGTGGATGCAGGGCCAGCCGGCGGCACGCGCGCTGCGCGCCTGAAGGCGACGGAGGCCCGCGGTGTCGCTGCTGACCGTCGTCATCTGCACCCACGACCGCGCCGGGCTGCTCGAGCGCACGCTCGACTCGCTCGACGCCGCGCTGCGCCCGGCAGCAGGCGCCGAGCTGCTCGTCATCGCCAACTGCTGCCGCGACGGCACGCACGCGCTGCTGGAGGCCCGGGCGCAGCGCCCCGGCGGCCTGCCGCTGCGCTGGCTGGCCGAGCCGGCCAAGGGCAAGTCGCACGCGCTGAACCTGGCGCTGCGCGAGGTGCACACGCCGCTGCTGGCCTTCGTCGACGACGACCAGCGTGCCGACCCGGGCTTTCTGCAGGCCATCGTCGCCGCGGCCCAGGCGCAGCCCGAGGCGGCGCTGATCTGCGGCCGGCTCGTGCCCGACTGGGACGGGCGTGAACCCGCCTGGGTGCACGACGACGGCCGCTACCGCATCTACCCGCTGCCGGTGCCGACCTTCGACTGCGGCGATGCCGGCCGCTGGATCACGCCCGACATCGCGCTGCCCAGCGGCGGCAACGCCGTCGTGCGCACCGAGTGGCTGGCGCGCATCGGCCCGTTCAGCACCACGCTCGGCCCGGTGGGCCACGACCTCGGCGGCTCCGAAGACTCGGAGTGGTTCCTGCGCGCGCTGGCCGCCGGCGCCCGGCTCTGGTACGCGCCGCAGATCGTGCAGCGCCACTACGTCGACCCGGCGCGGCTGGAACTCGGTTTCCTGCTGCGGCTGACACGCCGGCGCACCGCGTCCACCGTCGGCCTGACAGGGCACGGCGTGCCGCCGGACGGCGTGCCGCTGTGGGCCTGGCGCAAGCTCGCCGGCTACGCCGCGCGCGCGCTGCTGTCGCCCGGCGCGGCACGGCGGCGTTTCTTCCTGATGCGCGCCGCCGCCGCGCTCGGCGAAGTCGAGGGCTACCGCCGGCTGCAGCGCGCGGCTCGCCCGGGCGAACACGCTTGAGCGCCACACCCGCGGCCACGCCCCCGGCGCTCGGTTTCGCTGGTTGCTGGCGGCCCGGAGCGGCGCCGGCCATGAGCTGCGCCGCGGGCGGCGGCCAGCAGTTGCAGGTCGACCGCCGCGACGGCCTGCTCGTCGCCTGGCACGGCGAGCTGCACGCGCTGCCGGCACTGGCCGCCGAGCTCGCGCTGGCGGCCGACGCACCGCCGGCCGCCGTGCTCGCCGCCGGCTGGCGGCGCTGGCACACGGCGCTGCTGCCGCGGCTGCAGGGCTGTTTCGTGCTGGCGCTGGCCGACGGCGACGAACTGCTGCTCTACCGCGACCCGTCCGGCCTGCGCAACCTGTTCCACGCGGCGCCGGCCGACGCCGGCATCACCTTCGCCTCCTGGCTGCCGGCGCTGCTGCCGCCCGGCGCACCGGCCATCGCCCGCACCGGTCTGCACGAGTACCTGCGCTTTCTCGACCTCGCCGCACCGGCAACGATCGCCGCCGGCATCGGCGCGCTCGAACCCGGCCAGGCGCTGCACCGGCGCGGCGGCGAGCTAAAGACGTTCTTCGCGGAGTTCGAACGGCCCGCCGTGCCGGCTTCGTTCGAGGCCGCGGTCGACGCCGTCGAAGCGGCGCTGGACCAGGCCATCGCGCTGCGCCTGGACGGCGCGCAGAACCCCGCCGCCTTCCTGAGCGGCGGCATCGACTCGGCGCTGCTGTGCGCGCTGGCGGCGCGCCGGCGGCCCGACCTGGTGGCGCTGACGGTCGGTTTCGACCGCGCGCCCTTCGACGAGGCACCGGCGGCGGCGCGCATCGCCACCCACCTGGGCCTGCGCCACGAGGTGCTGCGTTTCGACCTGCGCGCGCATGCCGCGGCCTTCGAACGCCTGGCCGCCGCCGCCGACCAGCCGCTGGCCGACCCGTCGACGCCGGCGACGCTGCTGGCGCTGGAAGCCTGCCGCGGCCGCTTCGACGCCGTGCTCGACGGCACCGGCGCCGACGAGGCCCTGGGCCTGATGCCGCCGCGCCATGTGCGCATCGCCGTCGAATGGGCGAGCCGGCTGCCGCCGGGCTGGCGCCGCCGGCTGGCAGGCGCCGTGCCCGCCGGGCTGGCGCCACTGCTGAACTTCGAACACCCGGCCGAGACCATGATCCGCTGGCGCGGCTTCGGCCGCGGCGAGATCGAGGCCTTGTGCGGCGAACCGGTGTCCTTCGCCGGCACACGCTTCTTCCGCAGCTTCGCGCGCTTTCGGCCCGGGCAGCACTTCGAGCGTTACAGCGCGCTGCTCGACGCGATGCCGTCGGAACGCCTGACGCAGGCCATGCTCGCCAGCGGCCAGGCGCTGCGTTTCCCCTTCGCCGGCACCGCCGCCGAGCGCCTGCTGCGTGCGCTGCCGCCCGACTGGCGCTGGCGCCCCGGCGAGCCCAAACGCATCCTGCGCGCGCTGCTGGCGCGCCATCTGCCCCGCGCGCTCTGGGACACACCCAAACACGGCTTCGACTTCCCGCTGCCGGCGCTGCTGGCCGACGAGGATGGGGGGCTGGTGCGCCGCCATCTGGACCCCGGACGCTGGCAGCATCGGGGGCTGATCGACGCCGCCGGCGTGCAGCGGCTGGCCGACGGCCTGGCGCACGGCGAACAGGGCCTCGCGTTCCGCGTCTGGGCGCTGGCCGTGCTCGACGCCTGGCTGCAGGCCCGCACCGACCCGAGCAAGACCCGATGA
>NZ_NRRU01000187.1 GCF_016583785.1 Rubrivivax gelatinosus
CAGCCAGGAGGCGAACTCGACGATGCTTTGCGGCCGCGCGCCGATCTCGGGCGAGACCGCCGCGTCCAGCGTCGCCAGCAGCTCCGGGCCGTAACGCGCCGCCGGGTTGTCGAAGAACAGGCGCTCGACCATCGCCTGCAGCGGCTCCGCCGGCGTGCCCGCTGGCGGCGGCAGCAGGCCGGTGACGGCGAAACGCGCCAGCTGCGCCAGCGCGTAGACGTCGCTCCAGGCGCCGATGAGGGCCGGGTCGTCCTCGAGTTCGGGTGCGGCGAAACCCGGCTCCAGCGCCGACAGCGCCGGCCCGCGCGAGATCGCACGTTCGGCGTATCCCGGGCCCAGCAGCAGTGGGCGGTCGTCGTCGAGCAGCAGCACGCCGGCCGGGTGCACGCCGCCGTGCACGCCGTTGAAGCGGTGCCATTCGTGCAGCGCCGCGAGCAGCGCGTCCAGCAGCGCACGCAGCGCCGGTTCGTCGGGCGGGCCGCTCATCTCGCGCCGCAGCTCGGCCAGCGGCCGCCCGGCGTACCAGGGCATCACCAGGCAGGCGCCGCCGTGCGCCGGCAGCAGCTGCAGCACGCGCGCGATCGACGGGTGGTCGCAGCGCGCCAGCCGCCGGCCTTCGTCGATGAAGGCACGCAGGCCGCGTTCGAAGGCCTCGGCCAGCGTCGGGTCGGCCGGGACTACGTCGCCGTAGGCACCGCGGCGCGCGAGCGCCGCCGGCAGGTACTCCTTCAGCGCGACCGGCACCTCCAGGCCGTGATCCCAGCCGCGGTAGACGATGGAGGTGGCGCGCAGCGCGACGACGCCGCGGAACTCGAAGCCGCCGATGCGGTGGCCGGCGGGCCAGGCGCTGACGCCCGCGGGCAGCACGGTCGCGGCCTGCGCGAGACGTTCCGGCGTTGTCGGAGGTTCTTTCATCGTGGTGTCTTTGACCATCACGGTAGCGGCCGCCGGGCCGCAGGGCTGTAAGCCCTTGTGTGGCCCGCCGTCACGCGGGGCCAGGCGCAACATCCGCCGCGCCGGCCTTACCTCCGCTTTCAGGCCCCGCCGGTGAAGACCGTCAGCACGCCGGTGTAGCCGTAGACGTGGTGGTGGGCGATCTCGCCGCCGGCGAAAAAACCGACCAGCGGCACGTCGCCGAGCGCATGGCGCAGCAGCTGCAGCTCGGCCGAGGGGCCGCCGAAATGCGGCCCGCCGCGGCCGGCGCAGCTGACGTAGATCGCGCCTTCGATGCGGCGCGCGGGCGCGGCACCGCCCAGGCCGTCGGCGGCCTCCGGGTTCAGCTCCTCGCGGATCTCGCTGCAGATGCGCACCAGGTCGCGGCGTGCGGCCTCGACGTCGCGCGTGCAGAACGCCAGCCGCATGCCGGGCTCGACGATCTCGGCCAGCGCCACCGCCTGGCGCCGCGGGTCCAGCCCGACGAGGTGGCGCACACGCACGTCGGGCCCGAACTGGCCGCCGCGGCCCACGCCCGGCTGGCCGGCGTCGCTGAGCCCGGCCAGCGCCGCACGCAGCCGCGGCAGCGCGTCGCGTGGGTCGAGGTCGGCGTCCAGGCCCAGGTCGCGCAGCAGGCAGGGCATGGCCGGCAGGCCGTCGAGCTCGGCGACGAGGTTGCGTTCGGCGCGTGTGATCGTGCGCAGCGGCCCCACCGGCTGGCAGCCCTGGGTGACACGCGACAGCAGCGCCACGTCCTCGGTGAAGGCGACACCCGAGAGCCCGCCCTGCCAGACGCCGTCGGCCAGGTGCACGCTGGCGGCGCGCGAGGCCGCCAGGCCGCCGAACAGATAACCCGACTCGGTGCGGTCGCCCATCTCGGCGATCAGCTCGGCCAGGTCGGGCGTGCCCGGGTCGGCGTGCACCAGCGCGCTGAAGGCGGCGATGCGGTGCAGCGGGCGCACGCCGGAGAAGACCTCGAAGCAGCCGGCCGGCAGGTCGCAGAGCATCAGCGCCAGCGCCGGCTCGTCGAAGTACTCGACGCCGCTGGCGGCGACGCCGACCCCGGCGCAGCCGACCCAGGCGACGCCGGGCCAGCGCTGGCGCAGGTCCTCGAGCAGCTCGGCCGCCTGGCTGGCGTAGGCGTCGGTCAGATAGGCGAAACCCAGCGTCGGCGGGCCGGCCGGGCCGGCGTCCAGCGGCGCGCGCTGGGCGGCTATCTGCGCTGCCGCCAGGGCGACGGCCATGCGCCAGTCGGGATGGGTCGCGTGGCCGGTGACGAAGTTGGGCATCGGGTGGCGGTTCAGGCGCGCTTGCGTGCGGCCGGGCGTCTGGCGGCGGGGCTCTTCTTCGCCGCGGCCTTCTTGGGCACCGGCGCCGGGGCGGGCGCCGGCGCCACGGCCGCGCTCTTGACGTCCTGCATCGCGGCGCTGGCGATCTCGCTGAACTGCTGGGTCAGCGCACCCCACCACTGCATCGGGTCGATCGCGGGCCGCGGCGGCGTCTCGGGCTCGGCCTCGGCTGGCGCGGCGGCGGCCGGCGCCGGCGCGGGCGCGCTCGCGTGCGGCTTGAGCCACAGCGCCTCGCGCAGGTCGGGCATCGGCACGTTCATCGTGCGCAGCGTCGACAGCGTCATGCGCTGCACCTCCAGCGCCTGGATCGTCGTGCCCAGCAGGCGTGCGTTCTGCTCGAGCCAGAACTGCACGGTGCGCAGCTCGGAGATGCGTTTCTCGAGCTCCTCGGGGTTCAGCGTCGGCGCGATCCACTGGCCGATGCTGGGCATGCCCGCGCCTGCGTTCTGCAGCAGGCCCTGCAGGAAGTCGTAACCCGGCAGCATCTTGGCGAAGTCGGTCGGCCCGGTCATGCGTGTCTCCTCGTGGCTGGCCGGCCGATTGTGCGACGGCGCTCGCGCGCGTGCGCCCGGCCGTTCAGGGGGCGGGGCTGACCGGCCGGACGACGAAACCACGCGCCTCGAGCAGCCGCGGCAGCGCCTGCGGGCCGGTCATGTGCAGCGCGCCGACGGCGGCGAAGACGCTGTGGCCCTGCGCGTGCAGCGCGGCGATGCCGTCGGCCAGCGCCGGGTTGCGCTCGTCGTTGAGTTCACGCAGCGCCTCGTGGTCGCCGGCGTCGGCGACGCAGCCGCACCAGCTCTCGTAGTCGGCGATCGTCGCCAGGTCGGCGCGTTCCCAGGCGCCGGCCAGGCGCTGCAGCGCCGCCGTGGCCTGGCCCGACTCCAGCGGCGCCAGCGTGCGGTCGACCGCGGCGGCGATGGCCTCGGGTTCACGCGGCAGCAGCACCGCGACCTGCAGCTCGGCGGTCTCCAGCGCCACCAGCGGCCGGCCGCTGCCACGCGCGGCACGCGCCAGCGCCGCTTCCTGGCCCCAGGCGGTGTCGAGCCCGGCGCGGCGCGCCTCGGCCAGCGTGACGACGATGGCCTGCATCGCCGGGTGCAGCGCGGCCAGCGCTGCCGGGTCCAGGCAGGCACCGCGCACGGCCCGCGCCAGGCGCGTGGCCAGTTCCGGCGCCAGCGGCGCCACCGGGCGCAGCGCTTCGGCGAGCAGCACACGCTGCACCGCCGGGTCTTCGGGGTCGAGTTCGAGCGCGACGACATCGCTGGCGGCCAGCGCCGCCGCGGTCCGCGGCCCCGGCGTCGCCCAGCCGGGGCGGCCCAGGTGCAGCGTGCCGTAGAGCCAGGAGCGGCGGCCGTCGCGTTCGATAGCCCACAGCGGGCCACGGTCGGCGACGGCGGCAGGCGCGGCGTCGACCGGCGGCGGGCAGTCCTGCGCCAGCGCCGGCAGGCCGAACCAGAGCGCGGCGACAGCGGCGGCGGCGCGGCGGCGCCAGCGAGTGAGGGCATTCATTCGTCGCGCTCCGAGACACGTTGTTCGATCGCGCCGAAGACGCTGGCGCCGTCGGCGGCGAAGGCTTCGATGCGCACGGTGTTGCCGAAGGCCAGCCACGGCGTCGCGGCCTCGCCGCCGGCGGCGGCTTCGAGCG
>NZ_NRRU01000188.1 GCF_016583785.1 Rubrivivax gelatinosus
TCATCGGACGACGTGACGCCATCCTCGCGCGTGGCGACCCAGTGGACGGAGGCCAGCAGTTCCATGCCGTACGAAGACTGGTAACCCTCGATCAGCCGCCCGACGCGGGCGACCTGTTCGGCCAGGTAGATGGCCGCCACCCCGGCCGCGCCGGCGACGAGGCCGGCCGCGGGGCCGGTGAGGCCCAGAGAGATGTCCAGGAAGGCGACGTAGGCCCCCATCGCCACGCCGCGCGCCTGCGGGGGCGCGCGCCGCACGGCTTCCACCCCGAAGGCCGGGAACGCCAGCGAGTAGCCGAAGCCAGTCAGCGCGGCGCCTGCAGCCGCCGCGGCCACGCCGTCGGCGCCCCAGATCAGCAACTGCCCCAGCACCTCGACCAGCACGCAGGCCAGCGCCACGCGTGCGCCGCCCAGCTTGTCGGGCAGGTGGCCGAAGAACAGCCGCGCGCCGATGAAGGCCAGCCCGAACGCGGTGAACGCCACCGACGCCGGCCCCCAGCCGCGCTCGGCGAACAGCAGCGCCACAAAGGTGGTGATGACGCCAAAGCCGACGCTGGACAGCGCCAGCCCGAGGCCCGGCACCCACACCGCGCCCAGCACCTTGTAGAACGGGGTGCGCTGGTGCGCCGGCGCGGGCGTGCCCGGCAGCGCGGCCACGACGGCCAGCGCCACCAGGGGGATGACGGCCGTCGCCACGGCGATGCCGGCAAAGCCCCAGAGCGCGTCGACGGCCACGCCGGCGGGCGCGCCGGCCGCGTAGGCGCCGTACATCGCGATGCCGATCCAGGCCATGACCTTGCCGGCGTTCTGCGGCCCGACCATGCCGACGCCCCAGCCCAGCGCGCCGGTGACGATCAGGCTCTCGGCGCAGCCCAGCAGCAGCCGGCCGGCCAGCAGCGTCCACACCGCCGCCTGGCCGCTGCCGAAGGCCAGGGACACGAGGTAGTCGACGCCGGACGCGGCGGCGACCAGCATGCCCGACAGCACCGCGCGCCTGGCGCCCCGGGTGTCGGCCAGGTTGCCGGCCCAGGCGCGCGACAGCAGCGCCGCGGCGAACTGGCTGCCGATCAGCACGCCGACGCCCAGCGTGCCCAGCCCCAGGTGCCGGCCCAGGTGCAGCGGCAGCACGGGCAGCGGCAGGCCGATGGTGAGGAAGGCGACGAACACGGCCAGCGTCAGCGGCAGCAGCTTGACGAAGACCCGGGCCGGCGGCGCGGCGGCCGGCACCTGCCCCGCGTGGGGCAAACGGGAAGAAGACATGGCTTCGGCTCTCGATGCGAGTAAAAACTCAGGTATTGATGAGAATATGAGTCATGGCTCGCATTGAAAACTCGCGTTCCCCGTCCGCCGCGCGCGCGCTGCCGCAGCCTCGCAAGGCGCCGCGCCAGGCCCGCTCGCAGGCCATGGTCGAGGCGATCCTGGAGGCCACGGCTCGCGTTCTGGCCGAGCGCGGCTACGCCGGCACCAACACCAACGTGGTGGCCGAGCGTGCGGGCGTCAGCGTCGGGTCGGTCTATCAGTACTTCCCGCACAAGGACTCGCTGGTCGCTGCGCTGCACGAGCGCCACGGCGCGCAGATGTACGCCGCCATCGCCGCGGTGCTGGCCGCCGAGCGGCCCGACGGCCTGCGCGGCCACGTGCAGGCGATGGTGCGTGCGCTGCTGGCCGCGCACCGGGTGGCGCCGGAGCTGCACCGCGTGCTGGAGAAGGAGTTCCCCTTCTTCGACGCGCCGCGCGAGCAGAGCGCGGCCGACGGCGGCATCTACCACCAGGTGCGCCAGCTGCTGCAGGCGCACCGCGCCGAGATCACGCCCGCCGACCTGGACCTGGCGACCTGGATGCTGCTGCAGACCATGGAGTCGCTGGTGCACGCGGCTGCGATCGACCCGCCGGCGATGTTCCCGGCCGACGCGGTGGAAGACGCCATCGTGCAGGTGCTGATGGGCTACCTGACGGCGGCTTCGGCACCGGGCCGCGCCGGTTGACGCGGCGGCCGGAGACGGCCGTTCGGTCCGGCTACGGCCCGGCGGGCGGAACGCCCCGCTCCGCGTTGTCCTTCAGCAGCAGCGCCGTCGCCGCCGCCCGTATGTCGTCAGGCGCCGCATCCACCAGGCGCTCCGGCGCCGCCAGCTCCAGCCGCTCCACCAGCGCCCCCACCACCCTCTTGTTCGCCCACCCATGCGGATTGGCCCGTTCGTCACCTTGGTTGTCCACGAAGGCCCGCACGGTCTTCATCAGCGTCTGCTCGGCCAGCGCCAGCTCCACCAGCTTGGCGCGGTACTCCAGCTCCGGCCCCTCCAGCCCGGGCAGCCGCTTGTAGTCGGCGTAATGCTGTGACTCGTGCGCCAGGAAGTTGACGCGGAACGACTCGTCGTCCAGGTCGTAGGCGTCGGCAACGGCGTACAGGCCCTCGTCGGTGGCGAAGCCGCCGGTGCCCGGGCCGCCGCAGTTCAGATGCCGGGCCCAGCCGCCGCTCACCAGGTCGCGCATCAGGAACACGCGCACCGTCTCGCGCTGGCCGTCGGGCAGCAGCACGGGGTACCGGCGCTCGTCTTCGCGGAAGTACAGCAGCAGGTCGTACAGCTCGGCCGTGCGGCCCAGCCGGTTGTGCAGCCCCAGCGCGGCCAGCCGCGCCGACACCGCGTCCAGCACCTCGTCGCGCGTGGCCGCGGCACGCTGGCCGGTCAGGCGCCGCAGCTGGCCGAACAGCGCCTTCTCGGCCGCCGCCCGGTGCGCCGGCGTCATCGCGGCGCTCCAGTAGCGGCGGTAGGCGCGCAGCACGGCGTCGGGCAGCGGGTGGCCGGTGATGCGCGCCGCCGGGAACGACGGCCGGTCCTGCAGCCGCGCTGCCATGCAGACGCGTTTGCGCGCCTCGGCCGCGGTGGCCGGGTGCAGCGCGCCCAGCAGCGCCAGCGCACGCGGGCCGTCGGCCTGCAGCACGGCGTTCTCGGCCGCGCTCAGCGTGGCGCTGGCGGGCGCGGCGGCCCCGACGACGGCGGGGGCCAGGGCCACGAACAGGGCGACGAGCCCCGGCAAACGGTTGGACATGCGGCCCCTCGACAGGCAAAGCGGAGCCCCGGAGGCTAGAGCGGGGCGGCGGGCCGGGTCTTGAACGGATTTGACCTGCGCAGCTGGCCGGGCGTCGCGCCGGTGGCGGCGCGCACCGCCCGGCTCAGGTGCGCCTGGTCGGCAAACCCGAGCGCCAGCGCCACGTCCACCAGCGGCTCGGGCCCTTGCAGCCGCGCCAGCGCGCGCGCCAGGCGCACGTCCGCCCGGTAGCGGGCCGGCGTCACGCCGTAGGCCGCCGCAAAGCCGCGGCTCAGCGTCGCCGGCGCCAGCCCGGCGTCCCGGCACCAGGTGTTCAGCCGCAGGCCGGTGTCGGCGCGCAGTGCGGCAGCCAGCGCGTCGGGCCAGTCCTGCTGCAACGCTGGCAGGGCGTCGGCGTGGTCCGTCAGCGCCACCGGTTCCGCGCTTTCGGCCAGCTCGAGCAGGCGTTGCGGGTCGCGCGCGCGGAACGCCGGCGGCCAGCACCCGGCGCCGCGCAGCGGCAGGTTGACGACGCATGCGCCACTGCGCGCCACCCAGTTGGCGTGGATGCTGAAGGCCGGATGCACCAGCACGTCGCCCGGCTCGACCTGCCAGCGGCCGCACTCGCCGGCTTCGACGTAGCGGCCCTCGAGCACCAGCGCCGCATAAGCACCCCGGTGCCGGTGGCGGGCGATGGCACCCGGCAGCAGGCGGTCCAGTGGGGCGGTGGCGGCGGGCAGCACGCGCCGAGTTTGCAGGATGCGCAGAGCGGCGATCAAGCAAGGGGCCCGCAGCAGGCAGCGCCCGTCGCAGCCCCTGCCCTTACC
>NZ_NRRU01000189.1 GCF_016583785.1 Rubrivivax gelatinosus
GAGGCGGGCGCTGTCGCGGCCGCCGGCACGCAGGCCGAGTTCGGCGCGGTTGCCGGCTGCCGTCAGCGTCGCGTCCAGCCGCGTCGCGCCGCCGGCGGCCTTCAGCGTCGCCTGGGCCGCGAGCGGCACGCCGGCCAGGCGGCTGTCGCGCAGTTCCAGCGCGGCGTCGCCGGCGAGTGCCGCCAGCAGCGCCGGCAGCGGCTCGGCCAGCGCCGCCTGCGGCAGCGCCAGTGCCGCGTTCCAGCGGCCGTTGAGTGCGTGCGGGCCGCGGCGCCAGGGCGAGCCGTCCTCGCCGCGCCACCACATAGCCGGGTCGAAACGGGTCAGCGTGCCCTCGGTGCGCAGCTGCCAGCGCTGGGCCGTGTCGGCTTCGGCGCCGAGCGTGGCCTCCAGCCGGGCGTCGCCGGCGGCGAGCACGAAACGTTTCAGCTGCGCGCTCAGGCTGCCATCGGCCGGGCGGCTGAAACCCGCTTCGGCGGCCAGCGTCACCGCGCGCTCGCGTGCGGCGTCCAGGCGGCCGGCCAGCGCCAGCGTCGCGCTGCCGCCGAAAACGCCCGGCGCCCTGGTTTCGGCCGGGTCGGGCGAGGGCAGGCCCTGCAGCGAGAACTTCAGCGGGCCGCCGATCGTCATGCCGGGCAGGCGGTGGTCGAGCTCGGCCGGCCGCAGTGCGTCCAGCGCCAGGTCCAGCGTCAGCGCCGTCGACTGCCAGCGGCCCTGGCCCTGCAGCCGGCCGGCGGCACGTTCGCCGGCCAGTCGCAGGTCCAGCGACTGCAGCTCGATCGTGCGCCGGTCCGTCAGGCTGCCCTGCAGCCGCGCGTCCAGCGAAGCCAGCGGCAGCCGCCCCGCGTCCCAGGCGCCGGGCGTGGTGTTGCGCAGTTGCACCGTAGCCTGCACCGGCACGTCGCGGCCCTGGCTGTCGACGACGACACGGCCGTCGAGCCGGGTGCTGGGCAGCGCGGCGGCAAGCGCCGACAGATCCAGCGCCGTCGTGCGCGCCTGCAGCGCCGCCAGCGGCCAGGGCGCGAAGGGCGCGACGGTGGCGTCGGCGTCCAGGCGCACGCCGCCGGAGCCGGCCAGCGTCGCCGCCAGCTGCAGCCGCGGCAGCGTGCCGCTGGCCACGAGCGTGGCCGTCCAGGGGCGCGCGGCGCCGTCTTCGGCAGCGGCTGTGATGCGCGCCTGCAGCCCCTGCTTGCCGCTGGCCTGCAGCTCGCCCGAGGCGCTGGCGTGGCCGCCCGGCCAGGCCAGTGCCAGGTTCTCGATGCGATGCAGCGCGCCGTCCTGCGCGCCCAGCTGCAGGTCGGCGCGCAGCCCGCTCAGCGCCGGCAGCGTGTCCACCTGCACGCTGGCGACCGCCAGCTGGCGTACGGCCAGATCCAGTGGCAGCCGCAGGTCTTCGGGTGCGCCGCGCCGTGGCGGCGCCGGCTCGGCGGCCGCTGCGCCGCTGGTCCAGGCGACGCGGCTGGCGGTCGGCGCCTCCAGCGTGATGCCGATCCAGGCGCCGGCGTGCGGGCGCCAGCGCCAGGAGAAGTCGCGCCAGGCCAGGTCCTGGATGACGAGGCGGGCGCCGTCGGCGCCTTGCCAGCGGAGCTCGCGCGCGCTGAAGGCGCCGGCCACCGGGCGGCCTTGCGGCTCGACGACTTCGAGCCCGGGGATGTGGCCGAACAGCCAGCGCCAGCCGGCTTCGCTGTTCCAGACCCAGCCCAGCGCGCCCGCGCCGGCGGCCAGCAGCGCGAGGGCTGCGGCCGCGATCCAGGCGGCGCGGCGCGTGCGTGGTGGCGGTGTGGTGCGCTCGTCCATGCGGCTAGAAGGTGACACCGACACTCAGGTGCAGGCGCACGCTGCCGGTTTCCTGGCCGCGGGCGACGTCCAGGCTCAGCGGCCCGATGGGGCTGCGGTAGCGCAGGCCGACACCGTAGCCGACGGCGGGCTCGTAGTCCTGCCAGCGTTCGGCGGCGCGGCCGGCGTCGACGAAGACCGCACCCCAGAGCTGCGGCATCCGTTCGAGCAGCGGGTGCGCGAGTTCGACGCTGGCCGTGGCCAGCACCTTGCCGCCGGAGACGATGTCGTTCTCGGTCGGTGCCAGCGAGCGGTATTCGTAGCCGCGCACCGAACCGTCGCCGCCGGCACGGAACAGCAGCGAGTCCGGCGGCAGCACGTCCTGGCGTGCGAACACCTGGCCGAACTCCAGCCGCGCCTGGCCGAACCAGCCGCCGATCGGCCGGTAGGCGACCATGCGGCCATAGGCGCGCACGAAGGGCCCGGTGCCGCCGGGGTCGGAGCGCGCGCGGCCGCCGCCGATCTGGCCCGAGAACACCAGGCCTTCGGTCGGCAGCAGCACGTTGTCGACGTCGCGCCAGATGCCGTGGTAGTGCAGGCTGAGCGCGTCGGAGTCGGTGCGCGTGCCGTCGTCGAGTTCACGCAGCGAACGTTCGGCCTCGACGAAGATGAGGCGGTCGATGCGCGGCGACTCCTGGGCGCGACCCAGGCGCAGGCGCACCGAGCTGACGATGTCGGTGGAGGACTCGATGCGCTCGGCGGTGCCGCTGACGAGGTTGCGGTACAGGCCGGGCAGGGTGTGGGTGCTGAGCTCGCCGGTCCAGGAGCGGCGCACGCTGCCGAGCTCGAAGTTGTTGCGTGCCGTCAGCGCCTGGCCGAAGACGCGCCGGTGCACGTGTTCGACGGTGCCGCGCAGGCCGACCTCGGAGCTGACGCCGATGCCGAAGGTGGCCTCCTGCAGCTCGCGTTCGCTCAGGCGCACGGTGATGGTGGCCTGGGCCGGGTCCTCGGCGCGCGCGTCCAGCTGCACCGAGGCGCTGTTGAACAGGCCCGAGCGCTGCAGCCGCTCCTGGAAGTCCAGCAGCAGCTGCTCGGTCGCCGGCGTGCCGGGGCGGAAGTTGGCGATGTTGCGCACCGTCGCCTCGTCGTGCGTCTTCAGCCCGCGGATGCGCAGCCCGCCGGTGCGAAACAGCGGCCCGCTGTCGGCGACGAGTTCGAGGTCGACGACATGGGCGCTGGCGTCCACACGCGCCAGCGTCGACACCCACTCGGCACGCGCATAACCCTGGGCGCGCAGCCGTGCCAGCGCGGCGCGTTTGGCGCTCGTCCATTCGGCGTTGCGAAAGGGCTCGCCGCTGTCCAGCGGCCAGTTGTCGCGCAGCGCCTCGTCGCTGTCGGCGGCGCCGGCGTCGCCGCGCGCCAGCGCTTCGGCGAGTGCGCCCTGGATCTCGATCTTCAGCTGGCGCACCCGGGCGCGCGGGCCGGTTTCGACACGCACCTCCACCACCGGCGGTGAACCCGGCAGCTGCTCGACCACGATCTCGGGCGTGAAGAAGCCCTCGGTTTCGACCAGCGAGCGCACTTGCTCGGGCGCGGCGGCGACCAGCCGGTCGATCTCGCGCTGCGGCAGCGTGCGATCACCGGCCAGTGCCGGCAGGCGCGCCAGGTCCAGCGACTGCTCGAGCAGCGCCCGCACTTCGTCGGGGGCGATCACGCGCAGCTCCAGCACCGGCCCGGCATTCGCCGCCGTCGAGGCGGCGGCTTCGAGCGTCTGCGGTGTGGTGTCGGCGGGTGCGCCGGGCGCGGCGTCGCGTGCCAGGCCGGCACAGCCGACGAGCAGCACACAGGGCAAACAGCAGGCGAGCGTCGCGGCCGTCCGGATCAAACGAGGCTCTCTTGCACGATGGCGGGGGTGGGGGCAAAACGCACACCCGAACGGGGG
>NZ_NRRU01000190.1 GCF_016583785.1 Rubrivivax gelatinosus
CCCCGCCCCGGCCGCGACCGCGCGTCGCGCCCCGCCGTTCTCGACCTCATCGGCAACACGCCGCTGGTGCGCGTTTCGCGCCTGGACACCGGCTGCTGCACGCTGTTCCTGAAACTGGAGTCGCAGAACCCGGGCGGCTCGATCAAGGACCGCATCGGCGTCGCGATGATCGAGGCCGCCGAGCGCGACGGCCGGCTCCAGCCCGGCGGCACCGTCGTCGAAGCCACCGCCGGCAACACCGGCCTGGGGCTGGCGCTGGTGGCGCGCGCCAAGGGCTACAAGGTGGTGCTCGTCGTGCCCGACAAGATGGCGACCGAGAAGGTGCTGCACCTGAAGGCGCTGGGCGCGACGGTGCACGTGACACGCTCCGACGTCGGCAAGGGCCACCCCGAGTACTACCAGGACCTGGCCGCACGCATCGCCGCCGGCATCCCGGGCTCGTATTTCGCCGACCAGTTCAACAACCCCGCCAACCCGCTGGCGCACGAGACCGGAACCGGCCCCGAGATCTGGGCCCAGACGGGGCACGAGCTGGATGCCATCGTCGTCGGCGTCGGCTCCTCTGGCACGCTGACCGGGCTGTCGCGCTACTTCCGCAAGGTGCAGCCCGAGCTCGAGTTCGTGCTCGCCGACCCGGTGGGCTCCATCCTCGCCGACTACGTCAAGTCCGGCGTCGTCGGCAACGCCGGCTCTTGGGCGGTCGAAGGCATAGGCGAGGACTTCATCCCGGCAATCGCCGACTTCAGCTCGGTGAAGTCGGCGTTTTCCATCCCCGACGAAGAGAGCTTCGCCGCCGCGCGCGAGCTGCTGCGCCGCGAAGGCATCTCCGGCGGCTCGTCCACCGGCACCCTGCTGGCCGCGGCGCTGCGCTGGTGCCACCAGCAGACCACGCCCAAACGTGTGCTGACCATCGTCTGCGACACCGGCACGCGCTACCTGTCCAAGGTCTACAACGACCAGTGGATGATCGACCAGGGCCTGCTGGCGCGGCCACGTTTCGGCGACCTGCGCGACCTGATCTCGCGCCGCTTTGAAGACGGCGGCGTCGTCAGCGTCGGCCCCGAGGACACGCTGCTGATCGCCTTCCAGCGCATGCGCCTGGCCGAGGTCTCGCAGCTGCCGGTGCTCGACGGCGAACGCCTGGTCGGCGTGCTCGACGAATCCGACCTGCTGCTGGCCGCCCAGGCCGACGCCGAAGCCCTGCGCCGGCCGGTGCGCAGCGCGATGAGCGACGCGCTGCAGACGCTGCCGGCGTCGGCGCCGCTGGCCGAGCTGCGTGCGGTGCTGGCGCGCGGCCTGGTGGCCATCATCGCCGACGACCGCGGCTTTCACGGCCTCGTCACCCGCTTCGACCTGCTGAACCACCTGCGGCGCCAGCTCGCCTGAACCCCCGATGAGCACAGACCGAGACCCGAAGCGCGAACTCGCGTTCGCCACCCGCACCATCCACGGCGGCCAGTCGCCCGACCCCTCGACCGGCGCGATCATGCAGCCGATCTACGCCACCTCCACCTACGTGCAGAGCAGCCCCGGCGTGCACAAAGGCCTGGACTACGGGCGTTCGCACAACCCGACACGCTGGGCCTGGGAGCGCGCCGTCGCCGACCTCGAAGGCGGCGAGCAGGCCTGCGCCTTCGCCAGCGGGCTGGCGGCGATCGCCACCGTGCTGGAACTGCTGCCGGCCGGCTCGCACGTGATCAGCGGCGACGACGTCTACGGCGGCAGCTTCCGCCTGTTCGACAAGGTGCGCCGCCACAGCGCCGGGCTCAGCTTCAGCTACGTCGACCTGCGCGACCCCGAGGCGCTGCGCGCGGCGATCACACCGCAGACGCGGCTGCTGTGGGTGGAGACGCCGACGAACCCGCTGCTCAAGCTCGCCGACCTGCGGGCGCTCGCGGCCATCGCCCACGAACACGGCCTGCTGGCCGCCGCCGACAACACTTTCGCCAGCCCCTTCAACCAGCGCCCGCTGGAGCTGGGTTTCGACATCGTCGTGCACTCGGCGACCAAGTACCTGAACGGCCACAGCGACGTCATCGGCGGCGTCGCCGTCGTCGGCCGCGGCGAGGCGCTGGCGCCGGTGCGCGAGCGCCTGGCTTTCCTGCAGAACGCGGTCGGCGCGATTGCCGGGCCTTTCGACAGCTTCCTGGCGCTGCGCGGCGTGAAGACGCTGGCACTGCGGGTCGAGCGCCACAACCACAACGCGCTGGAACTGGCGCGCTGGCTGGAGGAGCAGCCGCAGGTGGCGCGGGTGCACTACCCCGGCCTGCCCTCGCACCCGCAGCACGAGCTGGCGCGGCGCCAGATGCACGGCTTCGGCGGCATGATCTCGCTGGACCTGGCGACCGACCTGGCCGGCTCGCGCCGCTTCCTGGAAGCGGTGCGCATCTTCGCGCTCGCCGAGAGCCTGGGCGGCGTCGAGAGCCTGATAGAGCACCCGGCGATCATGACCCACGCGACGATCCCGGCCGAGACACGCGCGGCGCTGGGCATAGGCGACAGCCTGGTGCGGCTGTCGGTGGGCATCGAGGACCTGGAAGACCTGCGCGCCGACCTGGCGCAGGCGCTGGCCACGATCTGAGGCCGGCGCGCGTCCCGGACAAAAGAGACCCTGCCGCCGTTGCCGGGGGCAGGGTCAAGTCACCGGGTTGCCCCCGGAGCCCACGATTGAGACGAGGAGAGAGCCGATGCGAATCGGCAACTCGACCTTAGTCGCCGTGCCACCGCGGGCCAACGAAGTTCGGCGCATGAGGTTCTGAGGGTCCGGCCGGGCCACCTGGCTGCCCTTGGCAACCGGCGCGGCCGCACCGCCCAGGCTCAGCTCACGGCAGCGTCACCCTGATCAGCTGGCCGTCCGAGATCAGCACCAGTTGTTTGATGCCGACCGCGGTGAAGCCCAGGCCGCCGCTGCCCGGGCCCAGCAGCGGATCGCTGCCCAAGGTTAGCCGTGCACCGACGCGCACCAGCACCGTCAACGCACCGCTGGTCGGGTCCAGGCTCGCCAGGTCGCCCTGTTCGGACATGACGTAGATCGTCCCCGCCGGGTCGACGGTCAGCCGCCGCGCCAGCGTGGGCAGCGTGCTGACGCTGCCGTCGGCTGCGACGCGGCGCACCGTCGGCGTCGTGTTCCGGCCGCCGTCGAGCAACCAGAGCGTGCCGTCCGGCGCCCTCGACAGATCGAGCGGCAGGGTGAAGCGGGCCGCGGTGGCGGCACCGTCCACCGTGCCGCGCTGTCCCAGCACCCCGGCGTAGGTGCTGACGTTGCCGGCAGCGTCGATGCGGCGGATGGCGTAGTTCTGCGAATCCGACGCGTACAGGTCGCCGTTCGCCGCCCGGGCCAGGCCCGCCACGTTGGAAAAACGTGCGCTGGCCGCCGGGCCGTCCACCGCGCCCCCGCTACTGGTTCCGTCCGAAGGCTGCGCAGCCGCACCGGCGAGCGTTCGTGCGCGGCGGCTCGAGTCGATGGCGCGGATGTTGAACGCGTCGGAAAAGTAGATCACGCCGTTCGGGTCCACGATCAGGGCTTGATTGGCGGCCCAGGCGTCGGCGGCGCTGCCAATGCCGTCGAA
>NZ_NRRU01000191.1 GCF_016583785.1 Rubrivivax gelatinosus
TCGCGCTCGACCAGCCGCGGCCGGCCTTCGGTCAGCGTGCCGGTCTTGTCGAGCGCGACCGCGCGCAGCCGGCGCGCCGCTTCGAGGTGCGCGCCGCCCTTGAGCAGCACGCCGCGGCGCGCCGCCGCGGCCAGGCCGCTGGACAGGCTGACCGGCGTCGAGATCACCAGCGCGCAGGGGCAGGCGATGACCAGCAGCACCAGCGCCTTGTAGATCGCCGCGCCCCAGGCCCAGCCCAGCAGCAGCGGCCCGGCCAGCGCCAGCGCCAGCGCGACGGCGAACACCGCCGGCGTGTAGACCGCGGCGAAGCGGTCGACGAAACGCTGCGTCGGCGCGCGTGAGGCCTGGGCCTGTTCGACCGCGACGACGATGCGCGCCAGCGTCGACTGCGCCGCCGCCGCGGTGATGCGGGCCTCGACGGTGCCGGTGAGGTTGAGCGTGCCGCCGAAGACGGCGTCGCCGGCGGCCTTGTCCACCGGCAGGCTCTCGCCGGTGACGGCGGCCTGGTCGACGCTGGTCGTGCCTTCGGTCAGCACGGCGTCGACCGGGAACCGTTCGCCGGCGCGCACACGCAGCGTCTCGCCCGGCCGCGCCTCGGCCACCGGCAGCGTGACCCAGGCGTCGCCGCGGCGCAGCGTGGCGACCTCGGGCGCCATCGCCAGCAGCGCGGCGATGGCGTTGCGCGCGCGGTCGATGGCACGCGCCTCGATCAGCTCGGCGATCGAATACAGCGCCATCACCATCGCCGCCTCGGGCCACTGGCCGATCGCGAAGGCGCCGAGCACGGCCACCGACATCAGCGCGTTGATGTCCAGGCGCAGGCGCAGCAGTGCCGTCAGCCCCTTCTTCAGCACGCCGAAACCGGCGAGCGCGATCGCCGCCGCGGCCACCGCCATGCCCAGCCAGGGCTGGGCGGGTGCGAAGGCGTGCAGCAGTTCGGCCGCGGCTGCCAGCGCCAGTGCCCCGACCAGGCGCGGCAGGCCGGCGGCGCGCCACCAGGGCAGCGCGGCGCCGGCGTCGTCAGGCCAGGGTTCGGCGGCAAAACCGGCGCGGCGGATGGCGGCCAGCGCCGCGTCCAGCGCGGCGGCCTCGGCGTCGATGCGCAGCGAACGTTCGGAGAGCGCGAAGCGCAGGCTGCGGATGCCGGCGATGCCTTCGAGCGCACGCCGGATCTGGCCTTCTTCGACGGGGCAGTCCATCGCCGGGATGCGCAGCTTCAGCCCCGGGCCGCCGGTGTCGGGCAGCGCCGCGGCCGCCGGCGTGGCGCAGCTGCCGTCACCGCAGCCGCAGGACGCGGCCGCGACGGCGCCGTGCTGGTGCTTGTGGTCGTGGCCATGGTGGTGATCGTGCGCAGCGTCATGTGCGTCATGCGCCGGGGCCTGTCCGTGCCCGACGGCGGCGGCTGCGGCTTCGCTGTGGCGTCGGCGTGCCGGCATCGGCAGTGCCACCGCGGCCACGGCCTCGTGGCTGCAGCCGCAGCCGTCGCCGCAGCCGTCCTTTACGGTCTTCGATTCGTCCATGTCGCCATTGCAGACCCTGAAGCAGGTTTAGAGTCAAGCGGCCACCACGAGGACCATGCGATGCGCATCGGAGAACTGGCCGCAGCCTGCGGCACACCCGTCGAGACCATCCGCTACTACGAGCGTGAAGGCCTGCTGCCGGTGCCGCCGCGTTCGGACGGCAACTACCGCGTCTACGGCAGCGCCGAACTGGAGCGCCTGGCCTTCATCCGCCAGTGCCGTGCGCTGGACATGTCGCTGGACGAGGTGCGTGCGCTGCTCGCCTTCCGCGACGCGCCGCCGGCCGACTGCAGCGGCGTCAACGCGCTGCTGGACGAACACATCGGCCACGTCGTGCAGCGCATCGACGAGTTGCGGGCGCTCGAGACCGCGCTGCGTGGCCTGCGCCAGCGCTGCGACGCGCCCGGTGCCGGCGCCGCCTGCGGCATCCTGCACGGGCTGGAACAGGCCGTCGTGCCGGTCGAGGCGACGCGCCGCGCGGCCGCCAGCAGCCACGAACACGCGGGCACCCACGGCCGCCGGCGCTGAAGGCGGCACGCTCCGTGCAACGCCCGGCCATGCTCCGCCTGCCCTGGCCACGCCGCGCCGACCCCGCCGACGACACGCCGCGTGCGCTCGAGATCGACGTCGCCACGACGCTGGCCTCGGCCAGCGGCCCGATGCGGCTGCAGGTCGCGCTGCGCCTGGAGCCCGGCCAGTGGGCGGCTTTGCTCGGGCCCTCGGGCGCCGGCAAGACGACGCTGCTGCGCCTGATCGCCGGCCTCGCGCGCCCCGAATCGGGCCGTGTCGCCTGGGGCGACGAGATCTGGCACGACGGCACCGGCCGGCCGTGGCCGACCCGCCGGCGCCGCGTCGGTTTCGTCTTCCAGGACCATGCGCTGTTCCTGCAGATGACGGCGCGGCGCAACGTCGAGTTCGCGTTGCGCCCCGGCGTGCCCAAAAGCCGTGCCGGCGACTGGCTCGACTGGGCGGGCCTGGCGGCGCTGGCCGAGCGCCGGCCCGAGCAGCTCTCCGGCGGCCAGCAGCAGCGGCTTGCGCTGGCGCGCACGCTGGCCTCGCAGCCGCGGCTGCTGCTGCTGGACGAGCCGCTGTCGGCACTCGACGCGGCGCTGCGCCACGAACTGCAGGACGGCCTGCTGCGCCTGCGCCGCGGCGACATCCCCGGCCACGGCCGCCCGGCGGCGCTGCTGGTGACGCACGAACCGGCCGAGGCGCTGCGCCTGGCCGAACGCCTGCTGCGGCTGGAGCAGGGCCGCATCGTGCAGGACCTGCGGCCCGCGCCGCTGGCCGCCAGCGACCGCCTGCTGGTGCCCGGCCGCGTGCTCGGCCGCGGCGGCGACGGCCTGCTGGAAGTCGAAGCCGCCGGCCGCGTCTGCCGCCTGGGCGACGACGGCGACTGGCGCGCCGGCGACCTGGTGCTGCTCAGCGGCGGCGGCTTGCGTGTCGAACGTGCGGCCTCATGAGGCTTCGAGCCGGCGCAGCGCCGCGAGCACGGCCAGCGCCACCGCGCCCAGCAGCGCCGACAGCAGCGCCGCGCGCATGAACTCGCCGCTCATCACCGCGTTGTAGATCGCCAGCGACACCGTCGTCGTGCGGCCTTCGACGTTGCCGCCCAGCATCAGCGTGATGCCGACTTCGCCGACGGAGCGCGCCAGCGCCAGCGCCAGCCCCGCGGCCAGCGCCCGGCGCGTGGCCGGCAGCAGCACCGACAGCAGGATCTGCCACTCGTTCTTGCCCAGCGTGCGCGCCGCTTCGCCCAGGCGCGCCGCGGCGCTTTCCAGCGCCGCCTGCACCGGCTTGACGACCAGCGGCAGCCCGGCCAGCACCGAGGCCAGCAGCACGCCCCAGAACGAGAACACGAAGTCCAGGCCCAGGTGCTCGCGCAGCGGCTGGCCGAGCAGGCCGTAGCGGCCCAGCAGCCACAGCAGCAGGAAACCCGTGGCCACCGGCGGGAACACCAGCGGCAGCGTCACCAGCAGGTCCAGCAGCCGGCGCCCGGGCCAGCCGCGCCGCGCCAGCGCGGCGCGGCTGGCCCGGGCGC
>NZ_NRRU01000192.1 GCF_016583785.1 Rubrivivax gelatinosus
GGGCTCCCAAGTACGCCAGCGGCTTGCGACCGGTGTCGTAGGCGGGGTGGGCCAGCATCAGCAGCACGGCGGCTTCGTTGGCGGCGCTGCCCTTGGGAAAGCTCGGCAGGTCCACGGTGGCCTGCCAAATCACCTTGCCTTCGGGGGAGGCGATCATCTTCAGGCCCGCTTCCATCGTGGTCCAGCCGGCGTTGCCGTTGGCGATGGTCAATGCGGGCTTGGAGGTTAGGCCGAAGGATTGGTAGGCCTTGCGCCAGTTTGCCTGCGCGTCGGCGTCGCTGCGCTCAGGCACAAAGCCGGCGACAAGGGGCAAGCCGTTCATGCGGACGCCGTTCCACATGAACATGTTGAAGCCTTCGACGTCCTGGCCGTAGTAGGTGACGACGAACTGGAAGCTGAGGGTCAGTTCGACCAACAGCGATTTCTCAAGTCTGGGTCGCAGCAGTGGATTGGTCACGGATCCATCACTGCCGGTGACCGACTTGTAGTAGGGAAGTGGACCCGCATCCGGCGACTGTGCCAGCAGCAAGGCAAGATGCTTCTCCACGCCGAATCCCGGATCAAACATGGTCGAGATGGCGTTGCCCCCTACCAGTTGCGCGACGGTCCCCGGCGGCCACGACGCTGCGCGTACCGCTGGGGAGGTGGCCGGCCGCAAGTCCGCCGTCGCCGGCTTGATGCCCAGCAGTTCAAGCAGGCCCATGCTGAGTGCTCCGGTGATGAACGGACGCCGATTCATTGAAGGAAATGCCTGGTTTCATTTGAGGGCGCCCGCCCAATGGCGTTCGCGCACATCCACGATGCCGGGGGCAGTGGCTGCCATGTGCTGCATGGTGTACGTGAGGTGCAGTTGCTTATCTTCATAGAAACCTTGCTTCCAGTAGTCGAAGAACGCCTGCGCGGGGGCGAACTTGCCGGCGAGAGGTTCGTCCACAAACATCCAGTGCGCGAACTGCCTGAACACCTGCACATCCTCCGGCTTGATGCGGCTGGGGTTGACCCAGCCGATGGCCACGTCGTAGGCCAGCACGCGCTCGGCGTGCAGGGCGTTGGTCAGGATGGTGGAGTGGTCGGTCGCGTTCGGGTTCTCTTCCATCATCTTGCGCAGTTCGGAGCGCTGCTCTTCGGCCGACAGCGTCTGGCCCGCCTTGGCTGCGGCCTGCTGCAGGCGCTTCAGGCGTGCAGCCTGCTCGTAGCGCAGCGAACGTTCACTGGCCGCAGTGCCCTGGCCGGTCCGTTGGTAGACCTCGGCATGCGGATCGTCGGCGACGACTTCCTTGTGCTCGGCCGAGGCCAGCGCATCACGCGCCGGATCCTTGTCCTCGTCGAACGGCCCCGTCTTGCCGTAGCGCATGGACATGGGCGTGACCGGCCGGGGCAAGGCCGGCGCCGTGATCGGCACGGCCCAGTCCTTCGGCGGATCGGCGTTGATCGGGATGTCGAACATGCGCGTCACGATGTACACAAACGGCGCCGTCACGAAGGTGAAGATCTTCGAGAAGAACCCCTGCTCTTCGGTGGTGGCGAGGGCGAATCGCATCATCGGCGGACGCGGCAGCCAGAACTGCGAAGCGTCGTGGTGGTCGTCACGGTAGCGGTAGGCGCGTCCCGTCCAGTCGGGTGAACCGACGGCGAACTCGGGCGACTGCTTGCCCCCGGGCATCGCCCACACACGCTGGTGGAAGACGCCCGCGGCGCCGATCTTTTCCAGCTGCGCCGCGTTCACGCCGCGCCAGCCCATGCCTTGCACCGGCGCCACGCCGATCACCTGGTCGTGCGGGTTGCAGTACAGGAACACGCGGCCGCGGTTGTCTCGGTCGCTGCCCGGTGCGGGCACCGCCTTCGGGTCGCCGGGAAAGGTTTTCAGTTCGAAGCGCGTCTCGCCCGTGTGCCGATCCTTGAAGCCGTGGTAGCGGTTGATCAGCTCCAGCGGCTGCCCGGTGCCGGCGCGTTGCTTCACCGCCGCCAGGAAGTTCTTGAACGTCGCGATGCGGGCATCCGTGGTCACGCCGCCGAACTGGCCGGTGGCGGACTTGCCGTCCTCGTTGACGATCTGGTCCATCGCCAGGCTCTCCAGGCTGTACGGCGGGTTGCACAGCACGTAGGTGTCGGCAATGGCCCCGGTCGCTTCTCCCATCAGCGCCGCGGCCAACGTGACCATGTTGCCCTGGCTGTGGCAGACCACCGTGATGGGGCAGTCGGCCTGCTTGGCGCGAATCGCCGCAATCAGCTCCTTCAGCCGGTGCGCTGCGTGGGCGAAGTAGGCGCGCGGCGGGCAGGCGTAGACCTCGCGTCCGTCGACGGGGAACATGTTGGCGTAAAGCCACCAGAACACCCGGTCATCCAGGCCGTCGCCCCACATGTACGGCAGCGCCGAGGTGCCGTTCTGGAACGGGCCACCACCCCAGGCGTCCAGTTCGTTCAGGTAGATCTTGCTGCCGTACACCGCCCGCTCGTCCTGCGAGCCGGGCGTGCCGTCGCTGCCGGCGGCCTTGTAGCCCCAGCGGAAACGGATCACGGGCGAACGCCCCGGGTCGACGACGAAGTTCAGCCCGTCGATGGCCTTGTTCAAGCTGCCATTGGGTCGCAACTCCTCCCGGTAAGAGGTCTCGCTCAACTCCGCGCCGGTCCCCAGCAGCGCCAGCCGCCGGTTCAGGCCGGCGACCAGGCCCCGTTCCGCGGCCTCGTACCACTCGCCGTCGGAGTTGACGCCGTGCACGAAGATGACGAAGCCGGGCATGTGGGCGACGTCGGCATACGCGACCTCCATGCCCTGCACGGACGTGTTGGCGCGGTCGTTCAGGAACTCGAGGCTGCGTGAAACGGCCATGGGTCAGTCGAAGAGGAGTTCGATGCGAACGTGCTGCATGCCGTCGCTTTGCGCCAGGCTGGTCTGGCCCTGGGCGTCGGTGACGCCTTCGAAGACCCGGCCATCATCGAGCGTCATGCGGTATTTCTGGTGAGCAATGGGTTGCGCATCGGACCGCCGCCGGATGACGTACCGGCGCATGAAGCCGGCACCGGGGGAAAGCTCAGGCATCGCGTAGCTGGTCTGCTGCGGCCCCGTGAAGCTCTTCTTGCCCGCCAAGACCGAGATCTTGCCGGGGCACTCCACGATGATGTTGCCGCCTTCCAGCGTGATCCTGGCACCGCCCGCGGTGGCGAAGTGGATCTTCTTGGCGGCCGCCCAGTCCACATGCGCACTGGCGCTTTGGATGCTCACGTCCTGCTTGGCCGCCACGCGCAGCGTGTCGCTCTGCGCCTGCACGCTGATGTCGCCTTGGCCGGCGATGAGGGTGATGCCCTTGCCGGCGGCCTGTTCTCCAGGCTTCACCGCCCCGGCCAGCACGCCGATGCTCTGGCCGGTGTGGATGCGCAGGGCGCCGCCGCTGGCTTGCTCCAGGTTCTGCCCTGCGGCGAGTGTGAGAGTCTCGCCAGCGGCCATCTGCAGATCTTGCCCGGCGACGATGCCCAGGCCCGCCTTGGCGCTGATGGCGACCATCGGGTCGGCCGTGTGCGGCAGTTTGCCGTCTGCTGTGCAGGTGCTCTTCGCCGCGGCGTCGCCCAGGGCTTCTTCCAGGCTGGCGTCGGCCACCATGCCCTTGAGGCTGGTGAGCATCGCCTGGGCCGGCGCCTCGCTGTCGCTGATGGCCGCCTTGCCGGCTTCGAAGCTGCCGATGTTGGCGGCCAACTGCGTGGCCTGGTGCGTCTTCGCCGCGTCGCTGAAGGTCTTGATGAGCGTGGCGAGTTGCTTGACCAGCGCCAGCCCGGCAGCGTTGTCGCCGGCCGGCGCGGCCTCGGGCTGGCCATAGGTGGTCAGCAGGATGCCCTGGGCCGCCCGGATGGCGCCCCAGGC
>NZ_NRRU01000193.1 GCF_016583785.1 Rubrivivax gelatinosus
GGTCCAGACGCTGCCGGCGCCGCGCAGGCGCTCCAGGTCGGCACGCAGCAGCCGTGGCACCGCGTCGCGCAGCGGTTCGGCCCAGCGTTCGCCCTCCAGCGCCTGTACCCGGGCATCGCCGGCGGCGACGACGATGGACTCGCGCTGCAGGTACTCGGGCAGCGCGACGGCGGATGCCAGCGCCCAGACCTCGGCGCCGGGCGGCGGCGGCGCCACCGCTTCCGGCGCCGCGCTGTCCAGCCGGTAGAGGCGGCGCTCGGGTGTCGGCGTGACGGCGCAGCCGGCCAGCAGCAGCATCGAAGCCAGCGCCAGGCGCCGGCGCGAAGGGGAGCGGGGTGTCATCGTGGGGCCTCCTCGGCCGGGGTGCCGCGCCCGCGCAGCAGCGCCTCGGGGTGGCGTTCGAGCAGGTCGGCGAGTTCGCGCACCGCACGTGCGGCACGCGAGACGTCTTCGAGCGTGCGGTCGGTGCCGCGCATCAGCGTCGAGTCCTCGGCCGTCGCGCGCCGCAGCCCGGCGGCGGCGGCGGCCAGTTCGTCGGCGCTGCGCTGGATCTGCGCCATCAGCGGCGAGTCGGGCGCGAGCAGCGTGTTCAGCTGCTCGGCCGTCGTCGACAGCCGCTCGGCGGTGCCGCGCACGCTGTCCATCGCCGTCTTCGTGCTGCCGAGCGCGCCCTGGGCGCCGTCGGCCAGCGGCCCGAGCCGGCGCTCGAGCTGCTCGCTGACGGTGCGCAGGTTGGCGGTGATCTGCTGCAGGTCGTTGAGCGCCTGGCCGAGCTGCGGCCCGGCGACGATGGCACGCGCCGAGGCCGCGATCGCGGCGACGTCGTCGACCAGGCGGCGGAAGTCCATGCCGTCGAGCTGGGCCTTGATGTTCTGGATCGCGGTCTCGGAGGTCGGGATCTCGACCAGGCCGGGGTAGGCACCGTGGCGCGAGCGCGCCTCGTCCGGGCGCAGGTCCAGGTCGACGTAGAGCTGGCCGGTCAAGAGGCTCTGCATCGCCAGCTTGGCGCGCAGCCCGCGGTCGACCAGCGCCGGCAGCGCGAGCTCCGCGCCGCCGCCGTCCAGGCTGCGGATCGCGTCGCGGTCCAGCGCCACGAACACCGGGATCGAGAACTCGCCGCGGGCGCTGTCGTGGCGGATCTCGATCGACTCGACGTTGCCGACGCGCACGCCGCGGAACACCACCGGTGCGCCGATCGGCAGGCCGAAGACCGAGCCGCTGAAGTGCATCACCGCGCGGTCCTTGCGCGCGAACAGCTGGCCGCCGCCGATCGCGAACAGCGCGCCGCCGAGCAGCACCAGGCCGCCGAGCACGAAGGCGCCGATCAGCGTCGGGTTGGCGCGCCGCTTCATGCCGGCCTCCCGCGGGCCAGGAACTCGCGCACCGCCGGCGGGCCGCTGGCGGCGAGTTCGCGCGGCGGGCCCAGCGCCGTCATCGTCTTCGTCTGGGCGTCCAGGAACAGCAGGCGGTCGCCGACGGCCATCAGGCTCTCCAGTTCATGCGTGACCATCACGATCGTGGTGCCGAAGTCGTGGCGCAGGTGCAGCAGCAGCTCGTCCAGGCGCGCCGAGGTCAGCGGGTCCAGGCCGGCCGAAGGTTCGTCCAGGAACAGCAGCGCCGGGTCCAGCGCCAGCGCGCGTGCGATCGCGGCGCGTTTTTTCATGCCGCCGCTGAGAGCGGCCGGCTCGGCGTCGAAACTGCCCGCCAGCCCGACCAGCGCGAGCTTGAAGCGCGCCTCGGCCTCGCGTTCGGCGGCGTCCATCGGGCTGAACAGCTCCAGCGGCAGCATCACGTTTTCTCCCACGGTCATCGAACTCCACAGGGCGCCGCCCTGGAACATCACGCCGAACGCCCGGCGCAGCGTTGCCAGCGTCGCGTCGTCGCTGGCGTAGAGGTCGTGCCCGGCGTGCAGCACGCGGCCGGCGGCCGGCGGCTCCAGCCCGACCAGGTGGCGCAGCAGCGTGCTTTTGCCGCAGCCGCTGGCGCCGGCGATGACGAAGACCTCGTCGCGGCGGATCTCGAAGTCCAGGTCGCGCTGCACGACATTGCTGCCGAAGGCCATCGTCAGGTGTTCGGCGCGCACCAGCACTTCGGACGCCGGCCGCGCGGCGTCGTCCGGTCTCGCGGCGGGCACCGCGCTCACCAGCCCAGGCGCTGGAACATCACCGTCAGCGCCGAGGCCGCGACGACGATCCAGACGATGGACTGCACGACCGACTTCGTCGTCGCCGCGCCGACCGCCTGCGCGCTGCGCCCGGCCGCCAGCCCCTGGCGGCAGCCGGCGATGGCGATCAGCACGCCGTAGACGGCGGCCTTCAGCAGACCGATCGCGACGTGCTCGAAGGCGAGTGAGCGCAGGCTGTTGTCCAGATAGGCCAGCGGCTCGACGCCGAAGATCCCGACCGCGACGAGACCGCCCATCACCATCGCCACCAGCGCGCCGTAGGCCGCCAGCAGCGGCGTCACCACGGCCAGCGCGAGCACACGCGGCAGCACCAGATGGCCCAGCGGGTCTATGCCCAGCGTGCGCAGCGCGTCGACCTCCTCGTTGGCGACCATGCTGCCGAGCTGGGCGGCGAAGGCCGCGCCGACGCGGCCCGAGAGGATGACCGCGGTGATCAGCGGCCCGATCTCGCGCACCACGCCGATCGTCACCAGGTCGGCGATGAAGATCTGGGCGCCGAAACGCGCCAGCTGCACCGCACCCATGTAGGCCACGATCAGGCCGACCAGGCCGCAGACCAGCGAGACGATGGGCACGCTGCGCGGGCCGCACTGCTCGAACTGCCAGGCGAGGTCGCTGGCGCGCAGGTCGCTGCGCCCGCGCAGCAGCGTGCCCAGCGCCAGCAGCAGCTCGCCGACGAAACGCAGCGTGCGCAGCGCTTCGTCCCAGGCGTCGTGGCTGCGGCGCCCGACCCGGGTCAGCCAGCCCGGTGCCGGCTGTGCCGCGGGCGGTGCCGGCGTGCCCGCGGTGGTGGGGGCGGGCAGGGCCAGCGTCAGGATCTGGCGCAGGCCGGGCGGCAGGCTGTCGAGTTCGAGCCGGCGGCCGTCGCCGGCCAGCGCCGACA
>NZ_NRRU01000194.1 GCF_016583785.1 Rubrivivax gelatinosus
TGCGTGCCACGCCGTCGCCGGTGCGCAGCCACAGGCCGCCGCCGAGTGGCGCCACGCGCTCGCCGACCCCGGCTACACGATGCGCGTGCAGCGTTTCGACGCCCTCGACGGCCTGCTCGGCAGCGCCAGCCAGATCCGGCCGCTGCCCTCGCTGATCGAAGCCGGCGACGGGCGCCTGTGGGCGGCGCTGCCCAGCGGCCTGTTCGTCGTCGACCCGGCGCGGCTGCGGCACAACACGCTGGCGCCGTCGGTGATCATCCGCGGGCTCTACGCCGACGGCCGCGCGGTCGCGCCCGGCGCCACGCTGCCGGTCGGCCGCGCCGACCTGCGCCTGGACTACACCGCCACCAGCCTGACGGTGCCGCAGCGGGTGCAGTTCCGCTACAAGCTGGAGGGCTACGACAGCGACTGGCGCGACGCCGGCGGCCGGCGCGAAGCCAGCTATACGCGCGTCGGGCCCGGGCAGTACGTGTTCCGCGTCATCGCCAGCAACGAGGACGGCGTCTGGAACGAGACCGGCGCCACGCTCGCCTTCGACGTGCCGCCGGCCTTCTGGCAGACACGCACCTTCGCCGCGCTGGCGGCCACTGCCGCCGCCGCGCTGCTGTGGCTGCTGTACCGGCTGCGTGTCTGGCAGATATCGGCCCAGCTGCGCCGGCGCCTGGAAGCCCGGCTGCAGGAGCGCGAGCGCATCGCGCGCGAGCTGCACGACACGCTGATCCAGAGCGTCACCGGCCTGACGCTGCACGTGCGTGCCGCCGCCAACCAGGTGCCCGAAGGCACGCCGCTGCGCCAGCGCCTGGAGCTGGCGCTGACGCGTGCCAACGAGGTCGTCACCGAAGGCCGCGACCGCGTCGCCGAACTGCGTGGGCACCAGGGCGCAGCGGTGCCGCTGCACCTGGCCCTGGCCGAGGCCTGCCGCAGCCTGACCGAGACCACGCCGGAGCCCCGCTGCGAGCTCGTGCTCGACGGCAGCCCGCGCGAGCTGAACGCACTGGTGGCCGAAGAGGCCGAACGCATCGCGCGCGAGGCGCTGAGCAACGCGTTGCGCCATGCCGGCGCCGGCCGCATCGAGCTGCGACTGGGCTACGGCCGCGACGCACTGCGGCTGTCGGTGCACGACGACGGCCAAGGCTTCGAGGTGCCGCCGCCGGCCCAGGCGGCGCGGCCGGGGCACTTCGGCCTGGCCGGCATGCACGAACGCGCGGCCCGCATCGGCGGCCAGCTGAAGATCCGCAGCGGCGCCCAGGGCAGCACGGTGGCGCTGAGCGTGCCCGCGGCCACCGCCTACGCCGCGACGGCCTAGCCTCAGACGGAGAAGAAACCGCGCTGCAGCGCGATCGTGACGGCGTGCGTGCGGTCGCGCGCCGCCAGCTTGCCGAGGATGTTCTTCAGGTGGCCCTTGACGGTCTGCTCGGAGATGCCCAGGTCGGCGCCTATGCGTTTGTTCGAGCTGCCGTCGGCCACCCGGCGCAGCACCTCCAGCTCGCGTGCCGACAGGTCCTGCTCGCCCAGACGCGCCGACAGCTCGATCGCGATCTCGGCCGGCACGTAGCGCCGGCCCGCGTGCACGGCGTGGATCGCGGCCAGCAGGTCGCTCTGCAGCATGCTCTTGAGCAGATAGCCCAGCGCGCCGGCCTTCAGCGCACGCGAGGCCAGCGCGTCGCCGCGGTAGGTGGTCAGCACGATGATGCGCGCCTGCGGGCACTCGGCGCGCAGCGTGGCCATCAGGTCCAGGCCGCTGCGGTCGGGCAGCAGGATGTCGAGCAGCGTGACGTCGGGGCGCAGGGCGCGAAACAGCGCCAGCCCTTCGTGCGCCGTGCCGGCGCCGCCGGCGTAGCGCAGGCCGGCTTCGCCGTCGACCACCGCGGCGATGCCCTCGCGCAGCAGCGCGTGGTCGTCGATCGCCAGCACCGAGGCTGGCGCCTGCGTGTCCGTCAACTGTGCCCCCCGGGTGTGCGGCCTGCCGGGCCGATCGACACCCGGGCCGGGCACCGGGCCCGGGGTCGGCGCGCGCATGCTAGCCGCGGGGCGATGTCCACGCCGGCGACAGCGCCACCCGCCCCCCCGAAAGAGTCGTGCGCCGGCGCCCTGCCCGGGCCGTGCGTGCGGCCGCCGGCACGGCCACACTGGGTCCGTGTCAGGCAGCAGGAGTTCGAACATGGGCGCGATGTCACGGATCCGGCTTCTGGTCCGGCACGGCGAACACCTGGTCGACGCCGGATTGGCGGCCACGCTGGCACGCCAGCCCGACTGCGAGCTGGTCGCACCGGCGCCGCTGCCGCCCGACGACCTGCTGCCAGCCTGGCTGGCCGAGCGCGGCGTCGACATCGTCGTCACCGACTACGAGCGCGGGCTGCGCCTGGCCGAGCGCCTGCAGCGCGCCCCGGCGCCGCGGCCGCGCACGATGATCGTCACCGGCCGCAGCACCCAGGCCGAGGTGCGCGCCGCGCTGCGCCACGGCGTCGGCGGCTACCTCGGTGCCGACAGCAGCGGCGACGAGGTCGTCGACGCGGTGCGCAAGCTGCACCGCGGCGTGCGCCACCTCAGCGCGCCGATCGCGCAGCGCCTGCTCGACGGCCTGCTCGGCGAGGCGCTGACGCCGCGCGAGACTGAAGTGCTGCGGCTGGCGGCCCAGGGCCTGGCGAACAAGGTCATCGCGGCGCGGCTGAAGGTCGAGCTGGGCACCGTCAAATGCCACATGAAGGCGGTGATGGACAAGCTGCAGGCCGGCAACCGCACCGAGGCGGTGGTCGTCGCCAGCCAGCGCGGGCTGCTGGACCTGCACCACGCACGGCCCGGTGCCGACCTGCCGCCGGCCCCGGCGCCCTGGGCGCCGGCCGCCGCGGGGCTGCGGCTCGCGACGGCCGGCGTCTGAGCCCACGCGGGACGGCCGATGCCCCCGGCACACCACGCCGGCCGGCTGGCGGCGCTGCTGCTGCTGCCGCTGGTGGCCGCGTCCGGCGAGCCCTCGCCGGCCCCGCGGCCGACGTCGGCACTGGGCGAGGCCACGCCCGCCGTCGTGGTGCAGCAG
>NZ_NRRU01000195.1 GCF_016583785.1 Rubrivivax gelatinosus
GCGCGTGGCGCCACTCGGCGGCGGCGATGCGGGTCAGGCCGTCGGCGGCGTGCAGCCAGAGTTCGCCGGCGGCGGTCTCGACGATGCCGGTGATGACGCGGGTCTCGTCCAGGCCGCGCAGCGCCAGCGTCTTCATCGCCGTGCCGTCGTGCAGCGCCAGCCCGCGCTGGCCGCCGAGCCAGGTGCGCGGGCCGCGCCCGTAGACGGCGTAGACGGCGCCGATGTCCAGGCCGTTGCCGGGGCCGAAGTCCAGCACCTCGTCGCCGTCGATGCGGCGCGCGCCGCGTTCGATGTAGCCCAGCCAGAGCCGGCCGTCGCCGTCGTTGCCCATGGCCATGATGCGGTCGTGCGGGCCGGCGGGAACACGCTGCCAGTGCCCGCCGACGCGGCGGTAGGTGCCCTTGGCCACCAGGTGCATCCACAACGCGCCCGACCGGTCCTTGGCCAGCGCGTGGATCGGCGCGAACACGGCCGAGCGCGGGTCCTCGCCGACGTCGGGGCGGGCGATCTCGACCGGCGGGCGCCGGCCGTCGATCATCCAGAGCGCGTTGCGCGAGCCGATCCAGACGAGGCCGTCGCGGTCGCGGTGCAGGTGCGAGGCGTGCAGCGCGATACCGGGAATGGGCCTGACGCCGGTGCCGACGTGGAAGAGCCCGCCGGCCTCGGTCGTCGCCCAGACCGCGCCGCCGGTGGCCGCGGCGACGCCGACGCCGCCGGCGTTGGCGCCCAGGTCGACGCGGCGCACATGGCTCTGCGTGAAGCGGTGCAGGCCGCCGGCGCTGCCCAGCCAGACGTTGCCTTCGCGGTCTTCGAGAAAGCTGTAGACCTCGCCGCTCAGGCCCTGGGCCGGGCCCAGCGTCTCGGCCGAGGGCGGCACCTGCGGCCCTGACGCCCCGACGATGCGTGCCACGCCGTCGCCGGTGCGCAGCCACAGGCCGCCGCCGCTGTCGAACCAGTGCAGGTCGGCGCTGCGTGGCAGCGCCAGCTGCTGCGCTGCCGGCGCCAGGCGGAAGGCGCTGCCCAGGTGCTGCAGCGGGCCGATGCGCAGACGTTCGAAATCGGCCGCCCAGACGCGGCCGTCGGGTGCCAGCGACAGCGACGGGAAGCGGCGCAGGCGCGTGTCGGCGCGCTCGAAGGCCGCTGCGCCCCGGGGCAGCACGAAGGCGCCGGTCTTGGCGGTGACCCAGACGTTGCCTTCGCCGTCGCGCAGCATCGTGCGGTAGGGCAGCACCTCGCCGTCCAGCGGCGCCGCCTGCCAGCGGCCGGCCTGCAGCCGGGCGACACCGTCGGTGAAGGCGGCCCAGAGCGTGCCGTCGGCGCCCTGCACGAAGGCCCAGGGGTTGCCCGGCGGCAGCCCGTCGGCCGGGCCGTAGTGGCGCAGGCGGCCGTCGCCCAGCACGCTGACGCCGCCGAAGCGGTAGCCGATCATCAGCTCGCCCGAGCGCGTGGCGTGCAGCGCGGTGATGCTGGCCGCCGGCAGCGCCTGGCCGGCCAGCGCCGTGATGCGCTCGAAGCGCACGCCGTCGAAGCGGTACAGGCCGCCGCCGGTGCCCAGCCAGAGGAAGCCGTCGGCCGTCTGCGCCAGCGCGACGATGTTGGCCGGTGCGCCGCTGTCGCCGCGCCAGACCGTGTGCTTCAGTTCGGAGAGCCGGACGCTGGTGTCGATCGCGTGCGCGGCGGCGGGCAGCAGCAGGCCCGCCAGCAGCCAGCGGGCGACGGTGGTCAGCAGCCGGCGGGCTGCCGGGTGTCGGCTATTGCGCTGGGTCCTGCCTGCTGCCATGAGCGTCCGGTCGGTGCCCGCGCGTTCGGTGCCTGTCCCGGCCTAGCGCCTGCGGTAGTGCGCCGTGATGGCGTCGATCAGGGCCTGGCGCGCCTGTGCCGACGGTGCGTCGGTGGCACCCGGCCAGGCGCTCTGCGTGACGACGACGAGGTCGAGCTCCGGGTCCATCCAGATGCCCTGGCCGAAGATGCCGGCGGCCCGGTAGGCCTTGCCGCGTGTCGTCCACCACTGGTAGCCGTAGCCGGCGCGGCCCTGCAGCGCTTCGGCCGCTTCGTGCGTCGTCGTCGTCGCCTGCTGCACCCAGCCGTCCGGCACCACCGCCTGGCCGTTGGCCAGGCGGGCGCCGCGCATGAAGAACAGCGCGAAGCGCCCGTAGTCGCGCAGCGTGGCCGACAGGCAGCAGCCCGCCATCTCGCCGCCGGAGGCGTCGACCATCCAGTAGGCGTCGCCCTCCATGCCCAGCGGCTGCCACAGCTTCTCGGACAGGTAGTCGGACAGCGGCTTGCCGGTGGCCGCGCGCAGCAGCGAGCCGACGAGGCTGGTCTCGCCTGTCTTGTAGACCCAGCGCGTGCCGGGCGCGGCTTCGCGCGGCAGCCTTGCCATGTAGCTGACGACCGGGTCCGAGCCGTCGACCGAGGGCTCAGAGGCAAAGCGTGCGACGTCGGATTCGGGGTCCGAGTAGTCCTCGTTCCAGCGCACGCCGGAAGTCATGTTGAGCAGCTGGCGCACGCTGACGCCTTCGTAGCCCGAGCCCTCGAGCGCCGGCAGGTAGGCGGTCACGGGGTCGTCCAGATGTTTGATCCGGCCGTCCAGGATCGCCGCGCCGACCAGCGTCGACGAGAAGGACTTGGCGACCGAGAAGCTGGTCCAGCGTTTCTGCGCCGTCTGGCCCAGCCCGTAGCGCTCCAGCACCACCTGGCCGTCCTTCAGCACCAGCAGGCCCGCGGCGCGGTTGCGCAGCATGTAGTCGGCTATGGTCCAGGTCTGGCCGCCGAAGCTGAAGCTCAGGTCCAGCGGCTTGTCGGCCACCGGCAGCGGCGCGACCGGCCCGCCGCGCCGGACCAGCCGTGCCGGGAACTCGTCCTCCATGTGCGGGTAGGCGGCCTTCTGCTTCTCGAAGCTCCAGAACAGCACCTGGCCGCGCGAGCGTGCGGGTGCGGGAGCAGGTGCGGCTGCGGCCGAGGCGGGGGGCGCGGCCGCAGCCGCACCTGC
>NZ_NRRU01000196.1 GCF_016583785.1 Rubrivivax gelatinosus
GGCGGGGGTCCATCGGGGCGCGCATCATGCAGCATGCGCCGGCGCTGCGCGCAGCGGCCGGTGGCGCCCGGGGGGACAATGGCCGCTTTTGCCTCGTCGCCACCGGCGACATCGCCCCGAATGACCGTCCAGCTCAAGAAGCCCACCGCCCGCACGACGCCGATCCGCGTCGTCGACCGCAGCACCTTCGCCGCCCAGCTCGAGGCCGCACCCGCGACCACGCGGCGCTGGCTCGATGCCACCGGCTTCGACGCCGCGCCCGACACGCATGCGCTGGTGCCCGGCGCCGACGGCGCGGTGGCCGAGGTCTGGGCCGGCGTGCGCGCGGCCGACCACCCCTGGGCGCTGGCGGCGCTGCCGCGGGCGCTGCCGGTGGGCAAGTACCGGCTCGCCGCCGACGGGCTGGCGCTGCCGCCCGAAGTGGCGGCGATGTCCTGGGAGCTCGGCGGCTACCGCTTCGACCTCTACAAGCCCAGCAAGCGCGAACCGGCGACGCTGCTGCTGCCCCCGGGCGCCGCGGCCGAACGCGGCCTGCTGCTGGCCGCGGCCATCGCCTCGGTGCGCGACCTGGTCAACACGCCTGCAGAACACATGGGCCCGGCCGAACTTGCCGAAGCGGTGCGGCTGGTCGCCGACCAGCATGGCGCCGAGTTCCGCCAGACCGTCGGCGACGCGCTGCTGAAGGCCGGCTTCCCGGCGATCCACGCCGTCGGCCGCGCCGCCGCGCGTGCGCCGCGCCTGATCGAGCTGCACTGGGGCGACCCGAAACACCCGCAGCTGACGCTGGTCGGCAAGGGTGTGTGCTTCGACAGCGGCGGCCTGGACATCAAGTCGCCCGACGGCATGCGCCAGATGAAGAAGGACATGGGCGGCGCCGCCAACGCGCTCGGCCTGGCGCAGATGGTGATGGCGCTGGGCCTGCCGGTGCACCTGACGCTCTTGATCCCGGCGGTCGAGAACGCGATCGCCGGCAACGCCTACCGCCCCGGCGACGTGATCCGCACGCGCAGCGGCCTGCACATCGAGATCGGCAACACCGACGCCGAAGGCCGCGTCGTCCTGTGCGACACGCTCGCCTACGCCGCCGAGGCCAAGCCCGAGCTGCTGATCGACCTGGCGACGCTGACCGGCGCCGCACGCGTGGCGCTGGGCGCGCAGCTGCCGGCGCTGTTCTGCCGCGAGACCGCGACCGCGCGCGAACTGGTCGACCTGGGCCTGGCGCTGCACGACCCGCTGTGGCACATGCCGCTGTGGCGCGACTATCACGGCGGCATCGAGAGCGAGATCGCCGACATCGTCAACACCGGCCGCAACGCGCTGGCCGGCGCGATCAATGCCGCGCTCTTCCTCGAGGACTTCGTGCCCGCGGGCCTGCCCTGGCTGCACCTGGACCTGTTCGCGTGGAACGACGCCGCGCGCCCCGGCCGCCCGGTCGGCGGCGAGGCGCAGACGCTGCGCACGCTGCTCCAGCCAGTCCAGCAGCATCTGCACGCCGGCTTCGCCGAGCGCCAGTGCGAAGGTCTGCCAGCGCCGGTTGACGCGCGCATCGGCCCAGGCGTCCTCGAGCGCCCGCTGCATCGCACGCGTGTCGTGGCCGGGGCGGGCCTCCATCACGCGCGCGGCGATGGCGCCGGCGAGCAGCTGGAAGTCGTGGCGCGGCGCCTCGCCGCGCTCCGGCGGCAGCAGCGCCGCCAGGCGGCGGATGCGCTCGCTCCAGCCCGCTTGTGCGAACTGCAGCGTCACCAGCGCCTGCAGCTGCTGCACGGCGTTGACCAGCCGCAGCTGCGGCGTCGGCAGCACGCGCAGCGGCACGCGCACGGCCTCGGCGAAGGGCAGCTCCGTGGCCAAGCTCGCCAGCACCGCCAGGCGCCAGGTCTCGGCCGGGTTCAGCCCGCCGGGGGCCTCGGCCAGGCCGGCGTCGACCTGGGCCGCGCGGCGCAGCAGGGCGCCGGCCGACAGGTTCTCGCGTGCCGCCTCGGCCTGCGCCGACAGCAGCACGAGGTGGCCGACGGTGTAGCCCGCTTCGGGCTGCAGCCGGGCCACCACCGGCGCGTCGGCACCGCCGGGTGCGCCGCCCAGCGGCCGGCGCGTCACCGGGCAGTGCGTGCCGTCGAGGCGGGCGAGTTCGGCCGCGCCGAGCCGGGCGCTGTCGAAGGCTGTGCCGCGGCGCCAGGCCTCGGTGCGCAGCGTGAGCCAGCGCCGCACCGGGCGCGTGGCGCTCAGCGTGCGGCGGCCGAAGACCGCCTTGCCGGCGCGCCAGCCCTGGCCGATCGGCGTGCCGTCGAGCAGCAGCCCCGGCGGCGGCACCAGGCCGTGGCGGGCGTGGTCCCAGCCGAGTTCGAAGCCGGTGCGGTCGCAGGCGTCGGCCTGCGGGTCGAAGTCCAAGGTCGCCTGGTTCATCACGGTCTCCCGTTTGCTGGCCAGGCCCCAATGCCCGACGCTGGAAGACAGTGTCGCGGTCCAGTGGCTCACAGGCAGAGCCACCACTGTGCAAATTTTCAGTCGGGCGCGATGCGGCGCCAGCCGGCGGCGATCAGGCTTCCGAGCAGGATGCCCGCCAGGTCGGCGAGCACGTCGGCGGCCTCGGAACTGCGGCCCGGAACGTAGGCCTGCACGATCTCGATCAGCACGCCGTAGCCGAGCAGGGCGCCCGGGCATACGAGCCGCGGTGCGCCCGGGAAGGCGCGCACCGCGCTCAGCGCCAGCAGCGCGAAAGCCAGCGCGTGTTCGCCCTTGTCCCAGCCCGCCGCCACGCGCAGCGGCGGGTTCGGCGTGAACGCAAGCCACGCGACGCCCGACACCAGCAGCAGGAGCAGCAGGCGCCAGGCGAGG
>NZ_NRRU01000197.1 GCF_016583785.1 Rubrivivax gelatinosus
GAGCGCGTGCCGCGCTGCCAGTGGAACTGGATCTTGATGCGGTGGTCGCGGTCGGTGTGCACCGGCTCGCCCAGGCCGACGACCAGGGCCGTCTGCACGCCGTGCACGCTGGGGCGCGGCGCCAGGCAGCGGACGAGGTTGGCTTCGAAGCCGGCCAAACGCTATCGGTGCCCCGGCTGCTTCTCGCACTGGCGCAGCTTGCGCCGAGCATCGTCGATCGTGCTGATCGCATTCGGGTTTCCGAGGCAAGAGTCGTCCTGCTCGACGCTGAAGCGCCCGTCTTTGTCGCGCGAGAGCTTGAGCCGCACAGCCATGCGCTGCCACCCAGAGCCGATTTCGCTGCGAGTAGTGGCGACTGTTGGTTCGTCGACACTAAAGTACTGAACGATGAGCAGCAGATCATTGTGTTTGCTGTCGTAGCGACCCATCGCAGGCACCGCGTTGCAGAAGACTGGCTGCGATTCTCGGATGGTCACGGTATGCCAGCCAGCCTCCTCGAAATTGGCGTTATAGAGCCCGAGGTGACAGGCCAATGTGTACCTTTGACCCTGTTCGCAGCGATAAGTCGGCTGGCTCGTCTCTCGCTTGATTTTGCAGACCTCTTCCGGTCGCGTCTTGGGCATGAAGCCCAGGACCGTGGCGTAGTTCAGGTCGCCATCGAAGAACATGCGGTAGCCCTGCCCGGAGAACATGTTTCCCGATCTTCCCTCGGCGTTCAACGGCGTCGCGATACGACTACGCAGGGAGGTCCAGACGGCCGTATCCAGCTTCGTGCTCTCGCGCTCAGCACGTGGTGTGTACACGCCGTGAACGTTTTCGAGCCAGTCTGTAGTCAGAAGAATCTCGGCGCGGCTGACTGCCGCGGCAAGTATCAACCCCATGAAGACTGCCGCGCGGGCCAAGCGCATGCTCTTACCCCATAGACTCTGAACGATTTTTTTCATAAGCTGCCTTGAGCTTGGTGTCGTACGAGTAGGTCTTGTAGCCGGGACCGTTGTAGTTGAAGGCGATCATTGCCCAGTCCTTCTTGCGAACTGACTCAAGCAGGCTTGGGTGCTTGCCCTTCTTCTTGTCTTTTGCGTCGATCCATACGGAAGGCTTTTTCTGGATGAAGTTCGCCAGGAGCCCAATCTGCGCGGCTTCTGAAATGCACATCTGATCCACGAATGCGACCGGCGTCGGTCGCCCGCACAACGAGTAGTTGATGCCCAGTATTTGAAACTTTCCCCAGGACGCTGCCTCCAGCGCGGCTGTTGCGTCCAGGGCATACGCTCGAATCAAGCGCAGGTAGGCGCTCGAATAGTCCCCGTACGCATCATCGGCATCGACCTTGCCGTCGTGCATCCTCTTGTCTTCCTCGCCGATTTTGCTCTTCTTGCGGTATGGCACGGGCCAGGACAGATCAGGATGGGCATTGTCAAAGCGACCTTTGGTTCGGCGGCTGAAGATGTGGCGCTCGAACAGCAACGCGGGAATGTGCGCGCCCTCACCGTGGTTCAGGCGCCAGAACGCTGAGCGACCACTACTTTCGACAACAGAGATGGCCTTGAGGACTTCGGGCTCGCACTTGATCAGATCCGCCGTATCGACCCACTGCTCTTCGGTGATATCGCCACCCGTGTACACCCCGAAAGAATCCAACAGCTCTTTCGGAATCTCGATTTCCAGCTTGACCACGGGCTGCCCTTTGGACCCCTTGGTCTTTCGCGTTTTCACCAACGCCGGGTCATTGCGCGTCGGCTGGCCTGTTGTCGCGGCGGGCTTGGCCGGCTGGGCTCCGGCCCGTTGTGTGCCAGGCTTGGACAACGGCTCATGGAGACTCTGGCGCACATCCGGTGTGACGGGCTCGGTTTCGCCCTTGAACACGATGGCATTGCTGACCAGCGTCAGCAGCTTATGTCCATGGCCGGAAACCGTCTGCGCGATTTGACGCCACTGTCCGTCCAAATCCTGCACGTGCACGGCAATGGTCGAGTTTGCGTCCTTGCTGACCTGGCGCGAGGTCATGCCGTCCGCCCCTGTGGTGTCATTGAGGGTTCGGGTGTCGAACCTCAGGCGATACGCGAGATTGGCGATCGGTGCCCGCAGCGCGTCCAGGAACAACACGCTGAAGCCGAAAGCCGACTGATCCGATAGGTAAAGAGTCTGGCCCGCCTGCAGCCGGTTCGGGTCCGCGATCTTGTTCCAGCGCTGCAGGTCGGCAACGCTGCAACCTGCTCGCTTGGCCAGTGACCACAGCGTGTCGCCTTGGCGAACTGCGTAGGGGTCGGGTAAGGATTCAGGCATCTGCAGGGGCCTCGGGTTCGTCAGCCGGCGCAGCCGGCTCGTCCGCAATGTCGATGTATTCCTCGAGGCTCCACGGGGCGGCGCGCGTCTCCTGTCGGTACACAATCGGCTGCGGCTCGGGCGTCAGCGTGATCACGGCCAAAGAGCCGCCCTGACTTCGCCCCAGCAAGCGCCCGCCCTGTGTCCACACCGTGGTCGTGGCCACACCAGAGGGAAGCCAGGAAGCAGGAAAGTCGCCGTGGTCCAGCAGCTGTGCGCTAGGTGGCGTCTCCGGGTCCAGTGACAGCGCGAACGGTCGGGGAAACTGCGGGGCATCAGCCGAAGCACTCCTCGGCCCCCCAAGCTCCTTCTGGCTTGCCCTGAACTCCACCTTGCCCGGCGCCGAGAGCGTGATGTTCCCGCCCTCGATGCGTATGGCCGCCCCGGCGGCGGTCAGCAGGATGTGCTGGGGTGCCGCGACCTTCACCATGCCATGGGTGCTGG
>NZ_NRRU01000198.1 GCF_016583785.1 Rubrivivax gelatinosus
GGCTGCTGTGGGTCAGCGGCTCGGGCGGGCGCATCCTGGACCCGGCGCGCCACGAGGTCGAAGCCGGCGCCGCCGCGGCGTCCGTGCCCGGCTGGCCCAGCGCCAGCGCGTCGCGCAGGAAGACACGTTCGTCGATCAGCAGGTCGGCCGATGCCTGGTAGGCCGCCGACGGGAAACCGATCGCCAGCACCGTGGTGCGACGGTCGTAGCGGCGCAGTTTGCGCAGCACCGGCGTGAAGTCGGCGTCGGCCGAGAAGACGATGAACTCGTCGCAGCGTGTCTCGTGCTGCAGCAGGTCGACGATGTCCAGCACCATGTGGATGTCGGTGCTGGTCTTGCCCTGGCTCGTCACCGGCGGGCAGTCGACGATCTCGAAGCCGGCACGCAGGAAGGCGTGGCGGTAGGTCTGGTACCAGTTGGGGTTCAGGTAGCAGCGGCGCACCAGCAGGCGGCGGCGCTCGCCGTCCTCGTGCGGGTCGGGCAGCGCCAGCGCGCTGGTGAGCCAGCCTATCCATTCGGACGGATGGCGTGCAAAACGCTCGGCGGCGTCGGGCTGCAGCTGGCGCAGCTGCGAGAACACATTGTCGAAGTCGACGAAGAGGGCGCTCTTCATGTTGGCGGTGGCTCCCGTGGCGCAGGCCCTGGACGGGCCGCGCTGAAGATTCGGTGGCGGCGAGGCGCCGCCGGCGGCAGGCAGGTTAGCGCATCGACGCCCCGGTACACGCGCCGCCGGCCGGCAGCGCCGACGCCGGCCCGGTGCGCGGCGCCACCCCTTGAACGGGGGTTCATATCGTTGCGCTTGAGACGCATTCTCATTAACATGCATCGCAACGCTAAGAACTGATGCGGCGGAAGCCGCCCACGTGATGACCAACCAGGACGTCCTCAACCGTTTCGTGCGGATCTACGAGGATCTGTTCGCGCACGACGGCTTCGGCGAGATCCGCGTCGAAATGCGGCTGCTGAAGAAGGGGCAGAAGGAAGTCATCCTGCACTGCGGCAAGCAGCACCGCTTCGTCGTCGACTACGGCGAACGCCAGCCGCTGCGCTGGGGCGTCTGGAAGGTCGTCGAGGCGCAACCGGCGGCTGCGGGCGGCGAGCGGCGCAGCGAAGGTGACCGCCGCCGGCATCAGCTTCCGATCGGGTTCGAGGATCGCCGCCGCAACGGCGATCGACGCCAGCGCTAAAAGCGCCTGGCCCAACGGACCGGGGTGGCCCCGGCCGTCATACAGAAGATCCGGACGTCGTCTGGCGGCACCGAGGGGGTGGCGGCCGGCGTCAGCGGGGCGAGTGCCCTGCCGACTTCTCATTCAAGGACTCCGTCATGCTGAACAAGCTTCTCGCGCTGAGCCGCGAGCAACGTGCCGTCGTCGTCGACGCCATCGACCCCACCCTCGTCGCCCAGCCCTGGGCCAGGAAGCGCCTGAAGCGGCTCAAGGGCAAACAGGGTGGCTTCACGCTGCTCGAACTGCTGGTCGTCGTCGCGATCATCGCGGCCATCGCCGGCACCGCCACCATCCTGCTGCGCGACACCGACCGTCAGGCCTCGGCCGCCGCGCACGTCGCGATGATGGACGAGCTGATGAAGGGCATCTCGACCTACCAGGTGCTCAACGACGGCATGCTGCCGTCGAACTTCGACTCGCTGATGCGCAACGCGACCAACTCGCTGGTCGGTGCGGTCTCGGCAGGGGCGGCCGACACCGACGTCATCAACGCCGACCTGGCCGCCAGCCTGACCGCCACCACGGTGCCGGAAGAAGTGGCCACGCTGCTGATCGACGCCGGCGTCAAGACGGTGCGTGTGCTCGACAACGCCGCCGACCCGAACCTCGCCGACGGCGCCGGCGACTGCTCGGCCGCCAACATCCGCACGCTGATCACCAACAAGGGCAACGACGTCACCGCGGCGACGATCTACCGCTCGTCGACTGCCGCCAACGGCTGCGGCTACGACACCAGCTACACGCTCGACGGCACGCTCGCGACGCAGGTCTTCCAGCTCTGGGAAGAGCCGGCCCGCGTCAACGCCGACACCACCAAGGCGGCGATCGCCACCGGCCAGACCCAGTACCTGGTGGCGCTGGGCATCGGCCCCGACACCTCGCTGTTCAACCCCGAGAAGCGCGGCGCGATGACCACGGTGCCGGTCTACCGCCACGTGACGAAGGACGAATACAACCGCTTCGTCGCGCTGCTGAACGTCGACACCGAGGCCTCCGAAGTACGCCTGCAGGCCATCATCGACGGCGCCGGCGACACCAAGGACGAGGAACTCGGCGAGTGGGACGGCACCCGCAGCACGCTCTGACGCCCTGAGCTGACGAGCCACCCGGCGCGGCGCGCCTACGACGCGCGCCGCGCCCTTTCTTCGCCGCGGATCCTGCCGCGGCCCGAACCCCGCTTCCCCGTTCCCCGCTCCCGATGTCCGTACCGAACGCGTGTGCGCTGCCGCGCCCCGCCCGCGCCCGCGGCTTCACGCTGCCCGAGCTGCTGCTCGTCGTCGCCGTGCTCGCCGCCCTCGCGTCGCTGGGCTGGTCGGCTTATGCGGGCGTGCAGCGCGACGCGCACGAGCAGCTGGCGCACGTACAGCTGCAGCAGCTCGGCGACGCGCTGCGGCGCTTGCGCCAGGACACCGGCTACTGGCCGGGCGCGGGCCCGTTCGCGCTCGCCGCGGCGGCCAACGTCGAGACCGCCGATGGCGCCGGCGTGCACTGCAGCGACACCAGCGC
>NZ_NRRU01000199.1 GCF_016583785.1 Rubrivivax gelatinosus
GACGGCGGCGCCGGCGCCTGCCGTCGCGTGCACCGCAGCCGCTTCGGCCAGCGTCTGCACCAGCTGGCCCAGCTGGCGCAGCAGCGCGACGCTGGCGGCGTTGTCACCGGCGGGGCAGGCGGCGGCGAGCGCACGGGTCGTCAGCAGCAGGCCTTGCGCCGCGCGCAGCGCGCCGGCCGCGTCGGTGCGCAGCTCGAAGCCGTGGCCACGCTCGCTGCCGCGGCGGTTGTCGGCCTGGTGCACCAGGCGGCCCAGGTTGAGCTGCGAGCCCGCCTGGGTGCTGGCCAACTGCACCCGCAAGGCCTCGTCGCTGTCGTCGAAGACCAGCTGGTTCCAGCCCTCAGCGCCCAGCTCGCGGCTCTTGAAGCCGGACATCGCGGCCGCGTTCGCCTGACCACCCTGCGCCAGCGGCGCCGGCGACGCCCCGTGCCAGGGCGGCGCGTGCGCACCGGCGACCTCGTTGCCCTGGCCGCCGGAGTGGTGGTCGCCGCCGCCCGGCGGCTCGGGCCGCGGCGCCGCCGGCTGCCCGCCCGGCGTTGGCGCCATCCCGCCCTCGCCGCATCCGTCGTACAGCGCGCCGACGACGACCGGGCGCTCGACGTCGCCACCGAGGAAGTCGAGCAGCACGCGCTGGCCGACACGCGGCAGGAACTGGGCCCCGACGCCGGCGCCGGCCCAGCGCTGCAGCACGCGCAACCAGCCGGTGGCCGCGCTCGTGGCCGCCCCCGGCGACTCGATCTCGAGGGCCAGGAAGTCCGGTCGCACGCGAATACGGCCGAGCGCGTCGGCGCACACGCTGTCCGGCGCGGCATCGGGCTCGCCGACGACGGTGGCACCCAGCACGCCGATGGCGCGGCCACCGGCGTGCAGCGGCCAGCGCGACTCGGCCTCGGGGCGCCAGGGCAACGAGCGGCTGGCGGCGACGAACTCGTTCGCATAACCGCCAGCCTGCGCCGCCGCGAACAGGTCGCGCGGCAGCCAGTGGGCGTGCAGCGACGGCGGCGCGTGCGCGCGGCCCGGCGGCCGGCGCGTGCTGGCCGTCAGGTCGTTGCAGCCGACATGCAGCACGCGGGTGAGCAGCAGCGGCGGCGTCTCGGCATCGCCTCGCAGCACGAACCAGCGGCCCGCCGCGAAGCTGCGCACCGTCGAGCGCCCGTGCCAAAACCGCGCACGGGCCTGTTGCGCCTGCAGCAGCAGCTGCAGGCGGCGATGTGCGGCGCTGCCGTCCTGGAACGCATCGGCACCAGCGGCAAGCCGCGACCGCAAGCCCGGTGCCCCGGCGGCGGCCGCGTGCAGCGTGCGCGCGGCGACGGCGTCGGCACTGGCTGCCACCAGGCCGGCAGGCGGCAGCCGCGTCGTGCAGGCGAGCTCGAGCACGGCGTCCTCGGCTTCCGTCGGGTCGGCGCGGTGAAGCCGCAAGCCGCCGCAGCGCTCGGAACTCGGGTCCTGCGGGCATTGCGCCGGATCGCGCGTGTCATCGAGCACGTGCACCGTGTCGGTGGCCGGGTCGACCCGCAGCACCAGCCCGTGCGCCGCGAGCAGGCGGCGCACGAAACCCAGGTCGCTTTCGCGATGCTGCAGCGCGCAGTCGCGCCGGCCCGCCGCGTCGTGCCCGGCGTCACGCGACAGCTGCGCGTTCACCGCGTCGGCCAGGCGCCAGTTGGCGAACGGGCGGTAGGGTTCGAAGACGTCGGCCAGCACCTCGGCCAGCGTGCGCCGCTGCCACAGGCGGCTGTGCAGGCCGTGCTCCAGCAGCGCGAGCCAGCTGCGAACACGCAGCCGGTAGCGAGCGAAACCGCCGTCGGCGTCTTCGGCTTCGGCTTGCACGACGAGCCCGCGGCGCTCGAACGGCTGGCCGTCGGCCAGCGTCGCCACCAGGGCCAGCGGCCGGGCGAGCATCGTCGAAGGATCGAGCTGTGCATCCGGCGCGACGCAGAGCAGTTCCATCTCGCCGGCGCCATCCAGTGCCTCGCAGGCCGCCCAGGCCTCGACCAGCAGGCCGGGCGGCAGCTCGGGCGCCACCAGCCGGAACAGCCGCGCCGTGTCGGTCAAGGCCGCGGCCCCGTGCCAGCCGTCACCGGCCGGCCCACCAAGCTGCCGCCACGCGACGGTGTTGCCGGCGGACAGCTCGTTCATCGGCGGCCACCGGCAGCGCCGGGCAGCACGCGGCAGCATCCGGCCGGCCCGCAGCCGACATCGCGGCAAGCCGCAGCCCGGGGCTCCGCGCCGCCGGCACAGCCACGCTCGGCCGCAGGCGCCGTCGCATCAGCGTGTGCGAGCAAGGCCGCCATCAGCATCGTGTCGGTGTCCGCTCCCGACGCTGCCCCGGCGCCAGGGCCTGGCGCGCCGTGGCGTTCATGCCGGGGTGGCTGCGCTTTCCGGGCCGCAGCCCGGGCCGCGGGCGGCGCAACCCGTTCATCGGCGCGCACGGCCACGGGCCGCGGCCGCGGGCGGCGCCCGGTCAGGACCGGTGGGCCGGCCGCAGGCGCAGGCGAACCCGGCAGCGCCGACGCCGGGCCCTCGACACGGTGGATGACAGACCTGTCGTCGTCGCGCGGCGCGGCGGGCGCCGGGCTGGGTGGCGGAGCCTCGGCCGCCGCCGTGGCCTTGCCGACGGC
>NZ_NRRU01000200.1 GCF_016583785.1 Rubrivivax gelatinosus
CCTCGCACCCGCCCCGCCACGAGCCCTTCGCCTGGCCGACGCCGCCGCTGCCGGGTTATCCGCCGCCGGTGCGCGCGAGCCAGCCCGAGGGCTGCGAGGTCGAGGGCCTGAACGGCAAGGCCATGGTCGGCCGGCTGATGTACTTCCACCCGGCCGACGGGCTGCTGAAGCTGCGCGTCGCGGCCTCGCGCATGACGGCGACGCTGCGCTTCGACCAGTTCCGCCGGCTGCGCCTGCTGCAGACGCTGGCGCCGGCCGGTGCCGACGACGCCGACACCGTGGTCGACGGCGCCGACGCCCGTCCGGCCGAACCCTTCACCGTGCTGCTGAAGGACGGCACGCAGGTCGAGGGCCTGACGCTGGGCCACCACGAGACCGAACACGGCCTGTACGTGTTCGAGCCGGTCGACCTCGCCGGCATGGTGCGGCGCAGCTTCTTCCCGCGTGCCAGCTTCCACCGCGTGACCGTGGGCGGCAACGCCTGGGCCGAGACCGACACGATGATGCTCGACGGGCCGGCACCGACACCGGCGGTCTGCGAGGCGCTGGGCGTGCGCCCGGTGGCCGCGGTCGAGGAGCTGGCGCTGGCGATCGACGAGCAGGCGCGCATGCCGATGGTGCGCACCGGCGAGGCGCTGATCGCGCTCGGCTACGTCACGCCGCAGCAGCTCGACGCCGCGCTCGAGCAGCAGAAGAACGAACGCGGCATCGCGCTCGGCCAGCTGCTGGTGCGCCAGGGCGTGGTCTCGCAGCAGGACCTGCAGACCGCGCTGGCGCGCAAGATGGGTTATCCGCTGGTCGACATCGGCGTCTTCCCGGTCGAGGCGCGCGCGCTGCAGCGCCTGCCCTACGGCGTCGCGTCGCGGCTGGCGGCGCTGCCGCTGATGCTGCACGGCGGCCGGCTGGTGGTCGCGCTCGAGGACCCGTCGCAGCGGCTGACGATCGACGAGATCGAGTTCGCGTCGCAGTGCAAGGTGGTGCCGGTGCTGGCGCGAGCCGGCGTGCTCGCGACCGCCGTCCAAGGCGCCTACGAGAAGATCGGCGCGGTCGATTCGTCGGCACGCCGTGTCGGCGACCCGAACGCCTTCTTCGAGTTCGAGCCCGAGGACGCCGGCAAGCTGCTGGCCTCGCTGGAGCAGACGCCCGAGGCCAAGAGCAGCGAGGACGAAGGCCCGGCGATCGAGCAGAGCGACAACTCGCTGGTGCGCCTGATCAACACGATGATCATGGAGGCCCATGCCCAGGGCGTCAGCGACATCCACGTCGAGACCCACCCCGGGCGCGAGAAGGTGCGCATCCGCTTCCGCAAGGACGGCGTGCTGCGCCCCTACATGGAGCTGCCGCACACCTACCGCAGCGCGATGCTGGCGCGGCTCAAGGTGATGTGCGACCTGGACATCAGCGAACGCCGCAAGCCGCAGGACGGCAAGATCAACTTCGGCCGCTTCGTCAGCGGCCAGCGCCTGGAGCTGCGCGTCGCGACCATCCCGACCTACGGCGGCGTCGAAGACGCGGTGCTGCGGCTGCTGACCTCGGCCAAGCCGCTGCCGCTGGACAAGCTGGGGCTGAGCCCGACGAACTTCGAACGTTTCAAGGCCGTCGTCGCGCGCCCCTACGGCATGGTGCTGTGCGTGGGCCCCACCGGCTCGGGCAAGACGACGACGCTGCACTCGGCGCTGGGCTACATCAACGTGCCCGAGCGCAAGATCTGGACCGCCGAGGACCCGATCGAAATCACCCAGTCCGGCCTGCGCCAGGTGCAGGTCAACGCACGCATCGACTGGACGTTCGCCAAGGCGCTGCGCGCCTTCCTGCGCGCCGACCCGGACGTCATCATGGTCGGCGAAATCCGCGACCAGGAGACCTCGCAGGTGGCGATCGAAGCCTCGCTCACCGGCCACCTGGTGCTGTCGACGCTGCACACCAACAGCGCGCCCGAGACCGTGACCCGGCTGCTGGACATGGGCATGGACCCGTTCAACTTCGCCGACGCGCTGCTGGCGGTGCTGGCGCAGCGCCTGGTGCGCCGGCTCTGCCCCGACTGCCGCCAGCCGCACGACGCCGAGGAGCCCGAGATCGCCGAGCTGCTGGCCGACTACCGCCATGCGATGGGCGACGCCGAAGGCGTGCCCGGCGACGCCGAGCTGCGCGCCGACTGGCAGCGCCGCTACGCCACGCCCGAGGGCCGCTTCCGGATCTACCGCCCGGTCGGCTGCCCACGCTGCGACGGCACGGGCTTTCGCGGCCGCGCCGCGATCCACGAGCTGATGACGGTGTCGCGTGCGATGCGCCACCTGATCCAGACCGGCGCGCGTGCCGAGGAACTGCAGCGCCGCGCGCTCGCCGAAGGCATGCGCACGCTGCGCCAGGACGGGCTGGACAAGGTGCTGGCCGGCGTCACCACGCTGGACGAGGTGCGCGCGGTCTCGAACTGAGCGCGCGGCTCAGCGCTGAGCCCCGGCCACCGAAGCCGGGGCAGTGGAATCGCCGATGCCGCACGGGCGGCGCCTGGGACAGACTGGGGGTCATGGCGCCCTTCGGCGCCGCCCGCACCCGATGACCCGCCTGCCGTCCTCGCCCTGCCCCCGCCTC
>NZ_NRRU01000201.1 GCF_016583785.1 Rubrivivax gelatinosus
CTCGCGCCCGACTGGGCCCGGCCCTGGACCGGCGCGCGCCCGGCGCTGCTGCAGGCCTTGGCCGACACGCCCTGGCGCCACGCCGGCCACACGCGCGAACGCCTGGAGCTGCTGGCCGAACGCCTGCTCGAAGCGCACGCGCTGCAGCCCGATGCGGCCGTGATCGACGCCGCCGCCTGGCCGCAGACCGCGCCGGTGCTGGCCACGCTGCGCGACACGCTGGCGCCGCGGCTGGACGCCTGCGGCGCCGAGGAGATGCGCCAGCTGCTGCGCGGCCTGGCCGGCTGTGTCGTGCCGCCGGGGCCCAGCGGCGCGCCGTCGCGCGGCCGGGCCGACACCTTGCCGACCGGGCGCAACTTCTACGCCGTCGACACCCGCGCGGTGCCCACCGTCGCCGCCTGGACCACCGGGCGCGCCGCCGCCGAGCGCCTGGTCGAACGCCATCTGCAGGACCACGGCGCGCTGCCGGCCACGGTCGGCCTGTCGGTCTGGGGCACGAGCACGATGCGCTCGGGCGGCGAAGACCTGGCCCAGGCGCTGGCGCTGCTGGGCGCGCGGCCCAAGTGGGCCGCCGGCAGCGGGCGTGTGCTCGACGTCGAGCTGCTGCCGGTGGCCGTGCTCGGCCGCCCGCGCATCGACGTCACGCTGCGTGTCTCGGGTTTTTTCCGCGATGCCTTCCCGAATCTGATCGAACTCTTCGACGCCGCCGTGCGTGCCGTCGCCGCGGTGCCGGCCGAAGACGAGAGCGACGACGAGAACCCGGTGCGCGCGCGGGTGCAGCGCGAGGCGCGGGCCGCCGAGCTGGCCGGGCTGGATGCCGAGGCCGCGCGGCGCCAGGCGAGCTGGCGGGTCTTCGGCCCGCGCCCCGGCGGCTACGGCGCCGGGCTGCAGGAGCTGATCGCCGGCCGGCGCTGGCAGGGCCGCGCCGACCTCGCCGAGGCCTATCTGCGCGCCGGCGCCTACGCCTACGGCGGCGGCAGCGACGGCCAGGCGGCGCGCGCCGCGCTCGAGACCCGGCTGCAGGGCCTGGACCTGGTCGCGCACAACCAGGACAACCACGAGCACGACCTGCTCGACTCCGACGACTACTACCAGTTCCAGGGCGGCATGGCCGCCGCCGTCGAGGCGCTGCGCGGCAGCGCGCCGGCGCTCTACCACGGCGACCTGAGCGTGCCCGGCGCGCCGCGTGTGCGGCCGCTGCGCGAGGAGATCGCGCGCGTGCTGCGGGCTCGCGCCGTGAACCCGAAGTGGCTCGAAGGCATACGCCGCCACGGCTACAAGGGCGCGTTCGAGATCGCCGCGACGGTGGACTTCCTGTTCGCGTTTTCGGCCACCACCGGCCTGGTCGAGGACCACCAGTACGCGCTGGTCGCCGACGCCTATCTGCACGACGAGACGACACGCGAATTCCTGCAGCGCCACAACCCCGGGGCGCTGCGCGCCATCGGCGAGCGCCTGCTGGAAGCGATGCAGCGCGGCCTGTGGCGCGAGCCCGGCGCCGAGCGCGAACGCATCACCGCGCACCTGCTGGCGCTGGAGCAGCGCCTGGAAGACGAGAGCTGAAACGCATGAACCCCGAGACCGAGATCCCCGCCTACCCGTTCAGCGCGCTCGTCGGCCAGCCGCGGCTGCAGCAGGCGCTGCTGCTGGCTGCCGTCGACGAAAGCCTGGGCGGCGTGCTGATCAGCGGCCCGCGCGGCACCGCCAAGTCGACCGCGGCGCGGGCGCTGGCCGCGCTGCTGCCGGGCGCGCCTTTCGTCACGCTGCCGCTGGCGGCCAGCCTGGAGCAGCTCGTCGGCACGCTGGACGTCGAGGACGCGCTGCGCGACGGCCGGCTGCGTTTCAAGCCCGGCCTGCTGGCGCGCGCCCACGGCGGCGTGCTCTACGTCGACGAAGTCAACCTGCTGCCCGACGCGCTGGTCGACGCGCTGCTCGACGCCGCCGCCAGCGGCGTGCACAGCGTCGAGCGCGACGGCATCTCCGAGCGCCACGCCTCGCGTTTCGTGCTCGTCGGCACGATGAACCCAGAGGAAGGCGAGCTGCGGCCGCAGCTGCTGGACCGTTTCGGGCTGTCGGTCGTGATCGCCAACCCGGCCGACACTGCGGCGCGCCAGGCCATCCTGCGCGCCCGCCTGGCTTTCGACCGCGACCCGCAGCGTGTGTTGGCCGAACACGCCGCGCACGACGCCGCGCTGGCGCAGGCCGTCGCCACGGCGCGGGCGCGGCTGGACACGGTCGATGTCGGCGACGCGGCGCTGGCGCGTGCCGCCGACCTGGCGCACGCCGCCGGCGTCGACGGCCTGCGTGCCGACCTCGTGATGCTGCGCGCCGCACGCGCGCTGGCGGCGCTGGACGGCCGCGACGCCGTGCGCGTCCAGGACGTCGATGCCGTCGCCGACGATGCGCTGCTGCACCGCCGCCGCACGCCGGCACCGCTGCCGGCCGCGCGCCCCGAAGCGCCACCGCCACCGCCCGCGTCCGGCAGCGCCGCCGACGGCGACTGGGGCGCGCTGCCGCCGCAGCCGGCGGGTTTCGAGGCCACCTCGCTGCCCGGCGCCTGGCGCCCAAAAGCCTAGGCC
>NZ_NRRU01000202.1 GCF_016583785.1 Rubrivivax gelatinosus
GCGGCGCCGATGCCGGCGTCGGTGACCTTGTCGACGATCAGCTCCGGCGTCTGCAGCCGCGGCGCCGGCACCGGCGGCGCCAGCGGCCCGGCTTCGGCTTCGAGGCGCGGCGGCGGCAGCGGGTCGGCGGGCTCGGCGGCGCTGGCCTCGGGCCACGGCGTCGGGCCGCAACCCAGCAGCAGCGTCGTCGAACCGGCGGCAAGCAGCGTCTTGAACAGGTTGGACGGGCTCATCGGCTTCAGGCTTTGGGGCGCCACCGGGATGGCGGCGACCTGATGCAAACCTTAGGCGCGGGCGGCGGCGCCGGGCGTCGGGCGGCGTTGCCGCCCGGCGTAGGACAGGGCCGCGGCCACCCGGGCGGGCGCGGCCGACAGCTCCGTCAGCGCCCCGGCCGCGACGCGGCGGTCACCGGCGCCGGATCGACGCAGGGGTCGCCGCTTTCGCCGCTGCCGGCGTCGACGAAGGGCAGCAGGGCCGCCAGCGGCGCCGCCAGCAGGCCCAGCGCCGCCGCGGCCGCGGCGCGCCCGGCCAGTTGCGCGGGGTCCAGGCCGACCTCGGGCCGCGAGAACGAGCCGCCGATCAGCACCGGCGTGCGCAGCGACAGCGGCGAGAAGTCCTTGGGCCGCACCCGCGCCCGCAAAGCCAGCGTCTCGTCGGACAGGCTCACGCGCCCGTCCAGGCGCACGGTGCTGTCGCGGTTGTCGATCACCGCCACCTGCGGCTCGACGATGCCGTCGGCGACGCGGAACTCGAGCCGCGCGCAGCGCAGCGGCAGCGGTTCGTCGCCGCGCACCAGCACGCCCAGCGCCTGCGCCAGGTCGATGCCGGCGGCCTCGGTCAGCAGGTGCGAGACGGTGCCGCGGCGCAGCAGCAGCCGGCCGTGGCCGTCGGACGAGCCGAGGATCTGCGCCGTCGAGCGGCCGCGGCCGCTGAGCGCCAGCGCCCCTTCGAGCACCCCGGTGAGATAGGCGGTGCGCGCATCGCTGCTGGCGGCGCGGCCGCGGGCCGGCTGCAGCGCGGGGATCCAGCGCTCGATGCGCACGCCGTCGAAACGCAGGTCGGCGGCCCAGCGCGCGGGGCTGCTGCGGCCATCGAGTTCGGTCGTGCCCGCCACACGGCCGCCGCCCATCGAAGCCGACAGCGCGTCCAGCCGCAGCACGCCGCCGCTCAGGCGCACGCGCATGCGCAGCTGACGCAGCGGCTCGAGCGTGCTGCCGCCGAACACCAGTTCGCCGATGGCCACCTGGACGTCGGCGTCCATCGTGCGCAGCTGCGGCAGCTCGAACTCGCGCTGCGGCAGCACGCGGGTGGCCGGTGCGTCCGCCGCCGGCGGCGGCTTCTTGCGGCCGTCGCCGCCGACCGCCGGGCCGAGGTCGGCCAGCGCCAGGCGCTCGCCGCCGAGCCGGCCGCTCAGCCGCCCCGGGCGCGCGCTGCTGTCGTAGCGGAAGTCGCCGTCGAGCCGGCTGCTGCCGATGCTCGCGCGCTCGGCGACGAGCCGCCAGATGCCGGCGTCGTGCACGATGCGCCCGACGAGATCGAAAGCCGGCGTCGCCGGCAGCGCCAGCCCCAGCGGTTCGTCCAGCGTCGCCAGCGACGGGCCCTGCAGGCGCAGCGCGCCATCCAGGCGCCGGGCCGTGACCAGCGCCGCGGCGCGGCCGTCGAAGGCCAGCACGACGCGGCCGATGCGCCCTTCGACACGCACCGGCAGGCTGGGTGCGTTGTCGGCGCTCTGCAGCAGCGGCAGCGTGGCGGCGGCGTGTGCGTCCAGCACCACCGGCTGCCCGCGCCAGCTCCCGCGTGCACTGGCCTCGATGCCGGCGCCGCCCTCGCCTTCGCTGCCACGGATCTCGACGACGAGCTGCAGCTCGCCGGGACGGTCGTCGATCTCGATGTGGCCGCTGCCGACCGACAGCAGGCCGAACTCCGGCAGCTGCGGGTCGCTCTTGGCCGTCGGCGTGCTGCGGCCCAGCTGCCAGCTGGCGCGTCCGTCCTCCAGGCGCAGCAGGCGCGCGTCCAGTGCCCCGGCGCGCAGCGCCTGCAGCCGCAGCGGCTCGCCGTCGCGCCAGCGGCGGATGTCGCCCCAGTGCCAGTCGACCCGCAGCTCGCGCGCATCGACGAAATGCGGCAGGTCCAAGCCCTGCGCCGCGCCGACGACGAAACGCCCGGCCTCGACGTGCGGCCCGAAGACGAAACGCACGCGGAACGGGCCTTCGATGCGCACCGGCGTGCCGGTGGCCCGGGCCGCGGCGCGTTCCACCGGGCCGCGCAGGAAAGGCCAGCCCAGCGCCTCGCAGGCGAGCAGCACCAGCAGCAGCGCCGCGAGCACGATCGCGACCCCGCGCAGGCCGCGGCGCGCGGTCGTCATGCCGGCGCCTGCGGCTCGTCGCCCGGCGCTGGGTCGGCGGCCGGGGCCGGCGACC
>NZ_NRRU01000203.1 GCF_016583785.1 Rubrivivax gelatinosus
ACTGCAGCGACACCAGCGCCGGCCTGTGGCTGCGCAGCGCGCTGCCGACGCTGATGATCGGCAGCGGCGACGTCGAGGCCTGGCGCGGCCGCTGGTTCGAACACCCGGCCAACCTGTTCGTACTTGCGACCGCGCCGGTGCTCTGCGCCAACCACCCGCTGGCACGGCTGCAGCGCTGGGACGCGGCGTCGGCGCGCGGCTGGCGCGGGCCCTATCTGCGTGCCGAGGTGCTGGGCAAGGTCGACGTCGGCGACGGCCTGAGCCAGACCGGCGGCAACCCGCTCGCCGGCGAACTGCAGCAGGACCTGCTCGGCCTGCCCGCCGGCGGCGCGCTGCCGGCGCTCGACGCCGCCGGCCAGCCCTGCACGCGCACGCAGACCGGCTGCCGCTGGCGCTGGCACACGGTCGCCAGCACCGCCAGCGGCTACAGCGCTGCCGACCACGAATTGCGCCACCCGCGGCCGCTGCTGTACTTCGGCCCGGCGTCCGGGCGCGTGCGTGTGACCTGGGTCGGCAGCGACGGCCGCTGGGGCGGCTTCGCGAACAACAACCCCTGCGAGCCCGACGTCAGCGCCGAGGGCGGCGCCGACGACCTCGTCATCTGCCTGGACTGATGCCGCCGATGCACAACGCCCGCGAGATCCTCCTGGCCCTGCTGGCCGCGACCGCGCTGGCGGCGCAGGCCGCACCGGCCGCGACGCGCACCGCCGCGCCGGCCTCGGCGGCCTCGGCGGCCGAGGCCATCGACGGCTTCCGCGAGGTCCGGCTGGAAACCTTCGTGCCGGGGGCGCGCACGCCGCAGCGCATCATCCTGCGGCCCTCGGGCGTGCAATTCGACGCCGAACTGGCGGCGCTGCCGCGGCCGCAGAAGGCCGAGTACCTGCAGCAGGCGCTGCAGCTGATGCACGTCAGCGAGCCGCCGCGTGTGCAGCAGGCGGTGCTGCTGCGCTACGGCCGCGGCGAGACGCTGGTGGCCTACATCGACGAAGCCGCCGCGCAGCGCCTGGCGCGTGAGGTCAAGGTCGGCGAGAAGCGGCGCTTCTACGCCTTCCACGTCTACAACTACTCGCGCGGGCCGGCGCTGGTGGTCACCAGCTTCGGCGCGGCCCCGTGACGGCAGCGGCATGAAGGCACGCGGCTTCACGCTGATCGAGATGCTGCTCGTCGTCGCGCTGCTCGCGGCGACGGCGATGGTCTCGATGGCGGTCGTCGGCGGCCGCGACCAGCTGCTGCGCCAGCAGACCAGCGAGCGCCGACTGGATGCGATCGTCGAAGCCGTCACCGGCCCGGCGGCGCCGGCCTGGGGCGGCGAGCGGCGCCTGGCCGGCTTCGTCGCCGACAACGGCCGCCTGCCGCTGTCGGTGCTGGAGCTGACGGCGCGCGCGTCGCTGGTCGACGCCGCCGAGTGCAGCGGCGCCTCGGCCAGCGTCGGTGCCGGCCTGCTGCCCTGCCTGCGCGCACGCGCGCCGGTGTTCGACCCGACCCCCGGCGCCGACGGCCTGAACAACGGCTCGGGCGACGAGCAGCTGCTGTCCGAACCCGGCGAAGCGCTGGTCAAGGGCCTGCGCCGCCAGCTCGACGGCCAGCACGGCAGCGATGTGCTGCGCGATGGCTGGGGCAACGTCTCGATCGCCGGCAGCGACGACGACACGCTGAACCACGGCTGGCAGCTGGCGCTGCCGGCCGCCGCCACCGAGGCCTGGACCATCGCCAGCCTGGGCTCGAACAACGCCGTCGACACGAGCCCGCCGACACCCGACGACGAAGCCGTCGCCGACCTGTCGCGCAGCATCGCGCCCGACGACTGGAGCGTGGACCTGGTCGGCTGGACGGTGCGGGTGCGCAATGCGACGGGGGCCTACTTCCCGTCCGCGCCAGGTCAGCCAACCGTACCTTTGCCCGTCCACATGGGCGTATCGCTGCTGGTCTGGGAGAGCGCTTCCGGCGCCACACGCTGGCGCCGCTTCACGACTCCGATATCCCTGGTGGCCATCGCGCCGGGCGACAGCGCCGACTTCAGCTTCGCCGCACCCACGGGCGTCGGCACGCTGCGCATTCCCAACGGCGAACACCGCGTGCTGCTGGTGACCGGCACCAACACCGTCGTGCACGACGCCGACGACACGCCGTACCTTCACGACAGCCACCGCATCCACGCCGCGGCGCGTTTCTACCCGCGCGCTGCCCGGCCGGTGCTCGAGCTGGTGATCCGATGAAGCGCCGCCTGCCCCGCCTGCGCGCCGCCGGCAGCGCCCTCGCCGGCCTGCGCCTGCCGGGCCGTGGCGCCGCAGCGCCGTGCTGGCTGGCCGACGCCGGCCCCGACGGCATCAGCCTCGTCGCGTTGCGGCGCGAAGGCCGCGCCGGCGCCGCCGTCTGGCACGAAGTGCTGCGCCGCGAGCACAGC
>NZ_NRRU01000204.1 GCF_016583785.1 Rubrivivax gelatinosus
ACGCCGAGGAGCAGGCGCGCATCGCCGCCGCCGTGGCCGCAGGCCGGGCCGCCGGGTTCGAGCAGGGCCGGTGCGAAGCCGAGGCCGCGGTGCACGAAGCCGCGGCGCAGCAGCTCGCGGCCCGGGTCCAGGCGCTGGTGCAGCGCCACGACGACGAACTCGCCGCGCTGTCGCGCCAGGTCGTCGAACTGGCGCTGCTGGTGCTGCGCCGCGTCGCCGCCGAACTGCCGGCCGAGGAGCTGATGGCCGCCGTCGCGCAGCGCCTGCTGGCGCCGCTGCAGGAAGCCGGCGCAGACGGCGGCCACCTGCTGCGCCTGCATCCGGCGCTGGTGGAGCCGGTGCGGGCGCGGCTGCAGGCGCGCGGGCTGCATCTGGCCTGCCGCGCCGACGAAAACCTGGCGCCGCTGGACTGTGTGCTCGACACCCCCGGTGGCCGCCTGCTCGCCGGCCTGGAAACCCAGCTGCAGCGCGTACAGGCCGCGCTGCAGCAGCGGCTTCCGGCATGAACGCGCCGCCTGCCTGGCCCGACGCCGCGCTGCGCCGCGCGCTCGCCGAGCTGCAGCCGGTGGCGGCACGCGGCCGCGTCGTGCAGGCCGTCGGCACCATGTTGCGCGCCACCGGGCTGCCGGCGCACCTGGGCCAGCAGTGCCGCGTCGTCGACCCGCGCCACCCGCAGCTGGCGCCGCTACGCGCCGAGGTCGTCGGCCTGGCCGACGGCTGCGCGATGCTGGCGCCGCTGGGCGAGCTGCGCGGCGTCGCGCTCGGCGCCGAGGTCGAACTGCTGGAGCAGCAGGCGCGTGTGCCCTGCGGCCCGGGGCTGCTCGGGCGCGTGCTCGACGCCTTCGGCGAGCCGCTGGACGGCCGGCCGCTGCCGCCCGGCCTGGCCGGCTGGCCGCTGCGCAACGCCAGCCCCAACCCGCTGGCGCGGCCCCCGGTCGAACAGGCGCTCGCCACCGGCGTGCGCGCGATCGACATCGCGCTCACCGTCGGCATCGGCCAGCGCATCGGCGTCTTCGCGATGGCCGGCGGCGGCAAGAGCACGCTGCTGGCGATGCTGGCGCGTGGCGCCCAGGCCGACCTCAACGTCATCGCGCTCGTCGGCGAACGCGGCCGCGAGGTGCGCGAGTTCATCGAGGACGGCCTGGGCGACGGCGGGCTGGCGCGCTCGGTGCTCGTCGTTGCCACCTCCGACCGCCCGGCGATGGAGCGTGTGCGTGCCGCCGAGACCGCAACCGCCATCGCCGAGGGTTTTCGTGCCGGCGGCGCCCACGTGCTGCTGATGATGGACAGCGTCACGCGCTACGCGCGCGCGCTGCGCGAGATCGGGCTGTCGGTCGGCGAGCCGGCGGTGCGCCGCGGCTACCCGCCCAGCGTCTTCGCCGAGCTGCCGCGGCTGTTCGAACGTGCAGGCCACGACGGCCACGGCGCGATCACCGCTATCTACACCGTGCTCGCCGAAGACGAGGACGGCAGCGACCCGGTGGCCGAGGAAGTGCGCTCCATCCTCGACGGCCACGTCGTGCTGAGCCGCGCGCTCGGCGCCGCCGGCCACTACCCGGCGATCGACATCCTCGCCAGCACCAGCCGCGTCTTCCCGCGTGTCGCCGACAGCGCGCACCAGACCGCGGCGCGCGAACTGCGTGCGCTGCTGGCGCGCCATGCCGAAATCCGCTTCCTGCTGCAGGTCGGCGAATACCAGGCCGGCAGCGACGCGCTCGCCGACCGCGCGATCGAACGCCTGCCGCGGCTGGAGGCGCTGCTGCGCCAGGCGCCCGACGAACACACGCCGCTGGCCGAGGCCGTCGCCCGGCTGCAGGAGCTGCTGGCATGAGCCCTCAGGACTTGTCCGGGGCTCATTCCCGCTTGGCGGGACCGGCCGCCAGGCCGAAGGGTGCCCCAGTGAGCCCTCAGGACTTGTCCGGGGCTCATTCCCGCCTGGCGGGACCGGCCGCCAGGCCGAGGGGTGCCCCAGTGAGCCCTCAGGACTTGTCCGGGGCTCATTCCCGCCTGGCGGGGCCGGCCGCCAGGCCGAGGGAGCTCCAATGAGCGCCGAACGCCTGCAGCACGCCCAGGCGCGCCAGCTGCAGCGGCTGCGCACGCAGCGCGCCGAACGCGCCCGGCGCTGCGCCTCGTGCGCCTGCGCCTGC
>NZ_NRRU01000205.1 GCF_016583785.1 Rubrivivax gelatinosus
CCCGGCCGCGGCGACGGCGGCCAGCGCCGCCGCGGCGCCGTCGGCGTCGTCGGGGCTGAAACCGGGCAGCGGCAGCGCCTCGCCTTCGCCGGCGACGCCGTCGCCGGTCAATCGCACGCGCAGCGCGACGCGCGTGCGGCTGCTGCCGCGCAGCGTGATCGTGCCGGCGTCGACACGCTGCACGGCGCCCAGTTCGAGCCGCATCACGCCGCCTCGTCGGCCAGCCGCAGCAGCGCCGCGGCGACGGCCTCGGGCGCTTCGAGCAGCAGGTTGTGGCCGGCGCCGGGCGCGAGTTCGTGCGTCAGGCGCGGCGGCCGCACCACGCTGGCAGCGAGCCGGCTGAAGCGGATGTCTTCGCCGCCGGTCAGCCAGTGCAGGCGCTGCGTGGTGTTGGCGAGCGCCGGCCTGTAGTCGGGCATACAGGCCAGCCCGGCGACCTCGAAGGCCCAGGCCAGCGCCTGCGCGTCGTGCGCCAGACGCGCCGCCCGCTGGCGCGCCTGCAGCGCCGGCGCCAGCCGGTGCTGGCTGGCGAACAGCGGCAGCGCCTCCCAGTCGGCGACGAAAGCGCCCAGGTCGTGGCGCAGCGCAGCGGCGCGCCCGGCGTCGAGCGCGGCACGTTCGGCGCGTTCGCCCGCGTCGGCCAGGCCGACATGGCCGCCGACCAGCAGCGTCGCGTGCGCCGCCCCCGGCCGCGCCAGCGCCGCACCCAGCGCCAGCCGGGCGCCGAGCGAATAACCGGCGAGCAGCGCACCCGGCGGCAGCGCCGCGGCGATGGCCTCGACCGTGGCCGCCCAGGTGGCAGGTTCGGCCGGCGCCGGCCCGTGCCCGGGCAGCCAGGGGCACCAGACCGGGCCGTGGTGCGGCAGCGCCGCCAGTACCGCGTCCCAGGCGCCGGGGTGGCCGAGAAACCCGTGCAGCAGCAGCAGCGGCGGCCCGCCGGCGCCTTTGGCCGGGTGCCGCAGGCCGGAGTTCATGCCGGCCTCGCCTGACTGGACGGCCTGTCACCGCGGCGGACGGCCGTGATGCCGGCGCGCGCCTCCTCTTCCTCCCTCTCCCGCTCGCGGGAGAGGGCTGGGGTGAGGGCGTGTGCGCTGCGGCAGAACTCGACCGATGCAGAGTGCCTGATGTGGTCGGCGCCCGGCGCAGCCGCGTTCATGGCGGCGACGCGAACGCAGCGGCGCCGGCTTCGGCCATCGCCGCCAGCAGCGCGGCGCGGATGCCGCTGCCCCCTGCGGCGACGCGGGCTTCGATCAGCACCGGCCGCGTGGCGGCCAGCGCCCGCGCCAGCGCCGCGCGCAGTTCGGCCGGCTTCTGCACCCGTTCGTAGCCCAGGCCGTAGGTGGCGGCCAGGCCGTCGAAGGCATGGCCGTGGCCGGCGACGAAGAGCTGCTCGCGTTCGGTCGCCAGGTCGGGCCGGCGGCCCAGCGGCAGGCGCTCGAAGATGCGGCCGCCGTCGTTGTGCACCGCGACGATGGCCAGCGGCCCCGTCACCGCCGCCGCGGCGGCCAGGCCGCCGGCGTCGTGCAGCAGCGAGACGTCGCCCAGCAGCAGCGCCAGCGGCGCCGCAGCGTCGAGCACGCTGCGCGCGCCGGCGGCGCCGGCCACCAGGCCGTCGATGCCGGCGGCGCCGCGCTGGTGCAGCAGCGCCAGCACGCGGCCGTCGGGCGGCAGGTCGTGGTCGAGGTCGCGCACCGGGTTGCTGTTGCCGACCATCAGCGCCGCGCCGGCCGGCAGCGCCGCGCGCAGGATGGGCGCGACCTCGTGTTCGTGCAGCGTCTCGGCCGCGCCGTCGGCATCTTCGCGTGCGGCCCAGGCGGCGGCTTCGGCGAACTGCCAGTTCTGCGCGTAACGCGTCGCGGCTTCGGCGTCGGCGCGCGGGCCGGCTTCCAGCTGCGCCGCGGCGGCGTCCAGCAGCGCGGCGACCGGGCCCAGCAGCATCGCCTCGGCGCCGCCCGCCGGGTCTGCCGGGCGTTCGCCGGGCAGCACGATGCGCGC
>NZ_NRRU01000206.1 GCF_016583785.1 Rubrivivax gelatinosus
AGGCGCCCAGGCGGCCGATCAGCCCGCCCTGCTCGGCCAGTGCGATCGCGACGTCGGTGCGCACCGGGCCGTAGCCCGGGTGCGTCCAGCGCAGCAGCGCCTCGACACCGATCGGCCGCCCGTCCAGTCCCTGCTGCGGCTGATAGGCCAGCGACAGCGCCGAGCTGCCCATCGAGCGCTCCAGGTCGTGCAGCAGCCCGCGCGCGATGACGCCGACGTGGTCGCTGCGGCGCAGCGGCGTGTCGATCCGCGGCGCGCCGGCGACGATTGCCGCGCTCGCGTCGTGGTAGCTCGTCGCTCGCAGCTGCAGGCGCTCGGCCTCGCTGCGGCGCACGAAAGGCAGGTAGATCAGCGTCGAGACCAGCAAGCCGAACAACTGCAGCGCGACCCCGACCCAGGAGCCGGTGAGCAGCCAGCCCGACAGCAGCACCGGCGTCGTCCAGGGCACGTAGACCGGCAGCAGCGTGATCCACCCGGCGTGCAGCGCCAGCAGCGGCGGCAGCGTCAGCAGCACCGGTACCAGCACGAAGGGCAGGAGGAACTGCCGGTTTAGCACCAGCGGCAGCCCGAATAGCAGCAACTCGTTGACATTGAACAGCGCGGGCAGACCCGACAGCTGCGCCAGCCGCCGGTTCTGGCCTTCACGCGCGACGATCAGCAATGCAAACAGCAGGCCCAAGGTGGCCCCCGATCCACCGAGCTGGGAGAAGCCGTAAATCAACGGGACCGAGACGCGATCCTGCACCGGCACCCCGATCACTGCGCTCAGCAATGGAAACAGGCTGGTATGCAGTACGGCGCCGCCATGCACGCCGAAGAACCACAGCAGTTGATGCAGCAGTACCGTCGCTGGCGTGACCAGCCAGTCGGCGTAGACGCCGAGCCTCGGCGTCGGCTGGGCCGCCTGCGCCATGCCGATCAGCGTGGGCACCAGCAGCACGAATACTCCGGCCACGCCCTTGAACAGCAGGCCCAGCACCATCATCGGCAGCGCCAGCCGGCTCGAGTGGTGGAACACCGAACTGGTGTCGTAGCCGATCGACAAACGGCGCATCGGTCCCCAATCGGCCAGCGGACGCAGCAGCGTCGGAGTCAGCACGCCGACAACGATGCCCAGCAGCAAGGAATCCAAGCCGAAAGAGCGCAGGCCGAGCGACGCGAAATCGCCAGCAAACAACGCGAAGTTCAGCAGTGCGCAGACGGCCACCCAGGCTGGCGGCAGCGGCTCGGAGCCGGCACGCGGTGGCGTGCGCCGCGTCAGCACGGCGGCGATGGTGATGCAAAGCGCGAGCCCCAGAACACCCCAGGTCGACTGCACGACGGCGTTGGTCGCTGTGCGCCAGCCGGGGCCGAACGTGTGTTCGAGCCAGACGCGGCCGGCGGGGATCGGAAAGTCGCCGAGCAGGCGCGCGATGACGCCGAAAAGCGTCAGTGGCAACAGCACGACGAAGGCATCGCGAATTGCCTCTGCCCAGCCGGCGGTCAGTTTGGTGGAGGGCGGTCGATCGACAGGCATCGAAGCAGGCGGTACAGCATCACCGCTTCGGTGTGCGGGTCAAAGCGGCAGATTGTGGCCGGCACCCCTGTAAGCCGCGCCGTTGTCGCCGTGAAATGCACCACGGACCGGTCACCGCGACAAACCGTCTAGCTGCCCCCTCAAAGCGGCTGTGCCGCTACGGCGGCAGCACGAGATCGCAGCAAATGATCCAGGCAGTCGTCTGCCGGCAGCGCGCGGCTGTAGAGGTAGCCCTGGAAGACGTCGCAGCCGAGCGCCGCCAGGCGGTCGCGCTGCTCGCGTGTCTCGACGAACTCGGCGATGACGCGTGCACCTCTGCTGTGGCCCAGCGTCGCGATCGCGCGGATGATGTCGCCGCTGACCGGGTGCGACATCACGTCGCGGCTGAGCGAGCCGTCGACCTTGATCGCGGCGACGCGAAAACGTTTCAGGTGCAGCAGCG
>NZ_NRRU01000207.1 GCF_016583785.1 Rubrivivax gelatinosus
CGCTGCTGCACCTGAAACGTTTTCGCGTCGCCGCGATCAAGGTCGACGGCTCGCTCAGCCGCGACGTGATGTCGCACCCGGTCAGCGGCGACATCATCCGCGCGATCGCGACGCTGGGCCACAGCAGCGGCGCCCGCGTCATCGCCGAGTTCGTCGAGACACGCGAGCAGCGCGACCGCCTGGCGGCGCTCGGCTGCGATGTCTTCCAGGGCTATCTGTACAGCCCGGCGTTGGCGCCCGATCTCTGCCTGGCCCATTTGCAGCGCAGCGCGGCGCCGGCATCGACGGCGCTGCCGGTGGCCTGAGCTGCGCCCTCGCCGGTGCGGCCGGGAACGTGAAGCACTTCACGCCTTGTCCGGCGGGCGCGGGGGTGGCGGCGGCAACAATCTTCCGCACCTGACGCGTGCACCGGGACAGTGCCGCCCCGCCTGACCCGATGCCCGTTGACCCCCCGCCCTGTACGAAGCTGACCACTGGCTGGGCCGAAGCGATCCGCGACGCCTTCGTCGTGCTGCTGCCGCTGACGCTGTTCGGCGTCTTGGGGACGGTGATCGTGCAGTTCCCGTTCCCGGCCGGCCGGTCCTGGCTGGACCGCAGTTTCGGCCCCGGCTGGTCGGTCGCGGCCGAGGACGTCGTGCAATCGACCTGGGGCGTGCTCGGGCTGGCGCTGGCGATCACCGTCGCCGCGATGCTGGCCCAGCGTGCGCCGCGCCCGCTCGGCCGCGAGCCGCTGCCGGCGATCTGGGTGGCGATCTCGGCGCTGGTGAACTTCATGCTGTGCATGAGCGCGGCCGGCCCGCTGACCGCGCAGGCGCTGGGTCCGAGCTCGATGCTGGCCGGCATCGCCGTCGGGCTGGCGACGCCGACGCTGCTGCGGCCGATGGCCGAATGGGGCCCGCTGTGCCGGCTGGCGGTGGGCTACGACAGCAACCCCGTCTTCCATCACGCGACCCGGCTGACGCTGCCGGTGGTGCTGCTGGGCACGGGCTTCAAGGGGGTGGCCGAACTCGCGGCGCGCCTGCCCGTTTCGGTGGCCGGCTGGCCCGAGCTGCTGCAGCGCTGGCTCGGTGAGCGCCTGGACGCTGACTGGCTGCTGACGCCGGCGCTGGCGCTGCTGAACCAGGTGCTCTGGCTCTTCGGCGTCCAGGGTGGCAAGGTGGTGCAGACGCATTTTGCGTCCTGGCTGACCGAGTCGGCCACGCCGCTGGCGCACGAGCACGTGCTGCGGCCGCTGCTGACCGGGTTTGTGCATCTGGGCGGCTCGGGCGCGACGCTGGGGCTGCTGATCGCGATGTCGCTGGTCGCGCGCGAGGGCCAGAACCGGCGCCTGGCGCAGCTGTCCTGGCTGCCGGCGCTGTTCAACGTCAACGAGTTGCTGCTTTTCGGGCTGCCGCTGGTGCTCAACCCGCGTTTCGTGCTGCCTTTCCTGCTGGTGCCGGTGCTGCTGACGCTGCCGCCGCTGGTGGCGCTGCACGCCGGCTGGATGACGCTGCTGCCGGTCTATGTGCCCTGGACGACGCCGGTGCTGCTGTCGGGCTGGCTGCTCACCGGCTCCTGGGCCGGGGTCGCGCTGCAGCTGTTCGGCTTGCTGGTCTCGACGCTGGTCTACCTGCCCTTCGTGCGCCGCAACGAGGCCGAGTGCCGGCAGCAGCGCGTGGCCGACTTCCACGACGCCAGCGCCGTCATCGTCGCCGAACTGCCGCGCGCCGACACGCCGCTGCGCCGCAGCGACCACGTCGGCGTCATCGCGCGCGGGCTGCTGCACGACCTGGAGCGCTCGATCGGCACCGCGGCGCTGTCGCTGGCCTATCAGCCGCAGCAGGTGCTGGACGGGCGGCCGATCGGTGTCGAGGCGCTGCTGCGCTGGACGCACCCGGGCTACGGCCCGGTGCGCACCGACGTCGCGATCGCACTGGCCGAGCAGGGCGGGCTGATCGGCCGCCTGGGCGCCT
>NZ_NRRU01000208.1 GCF_016583785.1 Rubrivivax gelatinosus
CCCGCGCCCCAAGACCGCCACGACCCCGCCACCATCCCCGCACCCGCGACCAAGCTTCCCGCCGCGGACCGGCTCCGCCGGTCCGCTGGCGGACGGCCTTGCAGGCCGCGCCGGGCCAGTGGCCCGGCCCCTCGCCAGGCATGGCCCGTCCACCGGACGGTCCATGTCCGGGTGAGGCCCCCTCGGGGGGTAGCGAGCGCTAGCGAGCTTGGGGGCATCAATAAGCTATCCCGACGCTGAAGTGCACCCGCACCTGCTGCGTCTCCTGCCCATACGCCAGGTCCAGCTTCAGCGGCCCGACGGGGCTGCGCCAGCGCACGCCGACGCCCGAGCCGATCGCCGGGTTGAAGCCCGAGAAACCGTTCGCCGCACGTCCTGCGTCGACGAAGACCGCGCCCCAGACCGAGGGCATGGACGCCGAGATCGGCCGCGCCAGCTCGACGCTGGCGGTCAGCAGCGAGGTACCGCCGGACTCGGCGCCGTTGACCGTCGGCGTCAGGCTGCGATAGGAGTAGCCGCGCACCGAGTCGTCGCCGCCGGCACGGAAGAGCTGCGAGTCCGGCACCGCGACGGCGTCGCGCTTGACCACCTGGCCCAGCTCCAGCCGGGCGCTGCCGTACCAGGCGCGCCCGATCGGCAGGTAGCCGGTGAAGCGGCCGTACAGGCGCGAGAACGGCCCGGTATCGCCGGCGCTGCCGTGAGCGTGGCCCAGGCTGGCCTGCAGCGACAGCGAGTAGCCCTCGGTCGGCAGCACGACGCTGTCGAGCCGGCGCCAGACGTTGTGGTGGTTGATCGAGTAGGCGATGGTGTTGGTGTGCACGCTGTCGTGGGTGGTCGTGGTGCGCGCCGAACGTTCGGCCTGCAGGTAGTACAGGCGCTCGAGCTGCTGCGTGTCCATCGAGCGCCCCAGGCGAAGCTGCTGCGACAGCACGATGTCCTCGCTGCCTTCCTCGCGGTCGACGGTGCCGCCGATCAGGTCGCGATAGAAGTCTTCTCCCGGGTGCGTGCTGATCTCGCCGGCCCAGGTCTGCTTCTTCTGCGCCAGCGAGAAGGTGTTGCTGGCCGACAGCGCGTAGCCGAAGACGCGCCGGTAGGCGTGTTCGAGCGAGGCCCGCGGCCCGGTGTTGGCGCTGACGCCGATGCCGAAGGTGTAGACCTGCAGCGGCGCTTCCTTCACGTGCACCAGCACGCGAGCGTGATCGGCGCGCGCGGTGTCGGGCTCGAGCGTGACCGCGGCGCTGTCGAACAGCCCGGCCTGCTGCAGCCGCTCCTGGTAGTCCAGCAGCGCCGATTCGGTCAGCGGCGCACCGGCTGCGAAGCCGGCCAGGTTCTCGACCGTCCGGGTGTCGTGCACGACGAGACCGTCGACGACGATCTCGCCGAAGCGGAACAGCGGCCCGCTGTCGGCGACCAGCACCAGCTGCACCGTGTGGGCGGCGGTGTCGACCTCGGCGGCGGTGGCTTTCCAGCTGGCGCCGGCGTAACCGGCGGCGCGCAGCCGGGCCAGCGCGGCCGACTTGGCGGCGTTCCAGTCGGGGTTGCGGAAGGCCTGGCCGGCCGGCAGCGCCCAGTGGTGGCGCAGGTCGGCCAGCGCCTCGCGGGCATGCGCCTGGCCACCGTCGGCGGCGTCGGCGAGCGCGCCTTCGACTTCGATCGTGACCTTGGCGACGCGGGTGCGCGGCCCCGGCTGCAGTTCCAGCCGCACGTGGCGCTCGCCGACGTTGCCGACCGAGCGCACCAGGATCACCGTCGGGTCGAAATAACCCTCGGTCTCCAGCAGCTCGCGCACCTGGGCCGGCGCGCCGTCGATCAGGCGCGCCCATTCGCTGTCGTCCAGCGTGCTGCCCGGCGCCAGCGTCGCGACGCGGGTGATGTCCAGGTGCTGCTCGAGCAGCGCCTGGACAT
>NZ_NRRU01000209.1 GCF_016583785.1 Rubrivivax gelatinosus
CCAGCGCCTTCACCGGCACCGACGGCGTGCGCAGCTACTGCGTGCAGTACCGCGAGACGGACCTGGCGTTCGTGCAGCGCCTGCTGGCCGAAGAAGGCCTGGCCTGGCGCATCGAGCCCGACGACGCCGCGCCGCTGGGCCATGCGCTGGTCATCTTCGCCGACAGCGCCCAGGCCGAGTCATGTCCCGAGGACACGGTCTCTGCCACCTCAGGCGGCGTGCGCTTTCACCGCGAAGCCGCGGTCGAGGAACAGGACAGCATCCAGGCCTTCGGCGGGTTGCGAACGCTGCAGTCCACCACCGTCTCGACGGTGGCCTGGGACTACAAGGCCCACCGCAGCGTCGTGGCCAGCGTGCCCACCGCCTTCGCGTTCGGTGGCGGCTCCTCAGGCGCACTGGTGGACCTGCTGGAGAGCTACCAGCCCGCCGGCGCTTATGCCTTTGCCGACACCTCCCGTGCCGAGCGCGCCGCACTGCTGCTGCAGCAGACTCTGGAGGCCCGCCACAAGCGCTGGCTGGGCCGCGGCACCGTGCGCAGCTTCGGGCCCGGCAGCACCTTTGCACTGCGCGACAGTCCGCTGGACTTCTTGCCCGAACTGGGCGCCCAGCACAGCGAGCGTGACCGCCAGTTCCTGCTGACCCAGGTCGTGCACGCCGGCATCAACAACCTGCCCAAGGGCATGAGCCCAGCGGTCGCGAAGGCTCTGCCCGACTGGGTGCCCGCCCCGGTGCGCGCCCAGGCCGCCGCCAGCGGCTACGGCAACGCCTTCGAAGCGCTGCGCGCCACCGTGCCCTGGCGGCCCTGGCGCTGGGACGACAGCGGGGTTCTGCTCAACCCACGCCCGCAGGCGCCGGGCCTGCAGACCGCCACCGTCGTCGGCCCCGAGGGCGATGCCGCCTCGGCCGAAGAGATCCACACCGACCGCCTGGGCCGCGTGCGCGTGCGCTTTCCGTGGCAGGACGGCGAGCACCGCGCGGCCGACACCAGCCGCTCGTCCACCTGGGTGCGCGTCATCCAGCGCTGGGCCGGCGCCGGCCACGGCGTGCAGTGGATCCCGCGCATCGGCCAGGAGGTGCTGGTGGGCTTCGTCGAAGGCGACATCGACCGGCCCATCGTGCAAGGCGCGCTGTACAACGGCCGCGGCGAAGCCGGCGTGCCGGCCACGCCGGGCGGGCAGCAAGCCCAAGCCGACCGGGCCCCGCTGGCCGCCAGCAGCGACCATGCGCCCGGCGCGCAGGGCAACCTCACGTCGGGCCACAGCCCCGCCTGGCACGGCGCTGGCCCAGGCGAAGCCACCGAAGGCCAGAACACGCAGAACAACGCCGCGGCGCTGTCGGGCTTCAAGACGCAGGAGTTCCGCGGCATCGGCTTCAACCAGCTGGTCTTCGATGACAGCGACTCGCAGCTGCGCGTGCAGCTGGCGACCACCCAGCACGCCACGCAGCTCAACCTGGGCCACCTCGTCCACCAGGCCGACAACCACCGCGGCAGCTTTCGCGGTCTGGGCTTCGAGCTGCGTACCGACGCCTGGGGCGCCATCCGGGCGGCCCAGGGCATCCTGCTGACCACCTATGGCCAGCCCGAGGCCGCGCCGGCCGGCGACAACGCTGCCGGGCTGGCGCTGGTCAAGCAACTCGCCACGCTCATCAAGA
>NZ_NRRU01000210.1 GCF_016583785.1 Rubrivivax gelatinosus
ACGTCTCGCGTGCCGATGCCCGCGTCGTGATGCGCGAAGGCCTGGCGGCGCAAGGTTTCGACGCTGCCGTGCCGCCGCCGGTGCTGGCCGCGCTGGCCGGCGAGATCGAGGCCTCGCACTGCGGCCAGCTCGACGCCGCCACCGCCGGCAAGATGGCGCTGGCCCAGGTGGCGCGCGACCAGTCCATGGCGCGTGCGCTGGAAGCCAACGCCGCACGCGGCGCGGTGCTGCTGGCCGGCAACGGCCATGTGCGCACCGACGTCGGCGCGCCGATCTGGCTGTCGGCGGCGACCCGGGCGCGCGCCGAAGCCATCGGCGTCGTCGAACAGGGCGACGGCGTCAACGCCTTCGACCGCCGCGTCGAGGTGCCGCGCCAGCCGCGGCCTGACGTCTGCGCCGGCATGCGCGCCGCGCCGGCGGCTTCGGCCGCGCGCTGAGTCGCCGCTCGCGCCGCGGCCCCGCCTGCGCGCCAGCGCGCGGCTCAGGGCGGCGCCAGCAGACCGTCGAACAGCGGCTGCAGCGTCAGCCGGTCGGCGCTGCGGGCGTCGGCCGTCGGCACCCACAGCGGCAGCTCGGCGCCGGCGTTGACCACCGCCAGCACCAGTTCGGCCGCCAGCGCCGCGTCCAGCGGCCGCACCGAGCCGTCGACCAGGCCTTCGACCAGCAGGCTGGCGTAACGCGCGGCCAGGCGCTCGCCGCTGCGGCGACAGCTGGAAACGCACCAGCGCCCGCGCCGCCGCGCCGGCGCGCAGCCAGCCGCTGCCGGGTGCCGCCTCGGCGGCACGCAGCGCCGCGCGCTGCAGCGCGAAGCTGCGTTCGAAGCAGGCCGAGATCAGCCCGTCCTTGGTGTCGTGGCGGTGGTAGACGGCCCCCTTGCTGCGGTGCAGGCGCGCGGCGATGCGCTCCAGCGACGCGCCGCGGTAACCCTGTTCGTTGACGAGCGCCGTCGCGGCCTGCAGAAAAGCTTCGGCCGCGGCGTCCTCGGCCGGAGCCGCCAGCACCGCTTCGGGCAGCGCCGCCACCTGGCGCCAGCACGAGCCGGGCGCCGCCAGCCCGCGCAGCAGCAGCTCGGCCACCTGGCCGGCGGCGCGTTCGTAACACTCGATCTCGTGGCGCGAGATCCACGAGCGCATCCAGTTGGCCACCGACAGCAGCACGTGGGCGCGGGCGTTGCGTTCGGCCCTGGCGAGCACCGGCGCGTCGCCAGCGTCGAGCAGCGCACGCACGCGCCGGTACATGCCGTTGTAGGCCTCGAACACCGGCTGAGACTGCGACTCGGGCAGCGCGCGCACGTCGTTGAAGGCGACGAGGTCGGGGCGCGCGCCGGCATGCACCTCGGCCAGCCGGCGCGCGAAGCCGCGCAGGAAGTGGCGCAGCCGCGCCTCCAGCCCGGTCTCGGCCGCGGCCTCGGCGGCGAGTGTGTCGACCGCTGCGATGGCACGCAGCAGGCAGGCGGCGGCCAGGTCTTCCTTGCGCCGGAAGTAGTGCGTCAGGCTGTTCGTCGCCAGGCCGACGCTGGCGGCGATGTCGGCCAGCGTCGCGCCGCGCAGGCCTTGT
>NZ_NRRU01000211.1 GCF_016583785.1 Rubrivivax gelatinosus
ACCTCACCGGCACCGAGGCCGAAGCCGAGCTCGCGCCCGGCCGATACGTCTGGCGGCTGCGCAGCGTGCGCGCCGGCGGCGACGCCGGGCCCTGGGGCCAGGCGCTGCCGCTGGAGGTCGTCGAGCCGCCGCCGGCTGCACCCGGTGAAGCAAAAGCCGACATCGATTCCGACCGCATCGCGCTCGCGTGGCCGCCATCGCCGCGTCCGGGTGTGAGTTACGAGATCCAGGTCGCACGCGACGCGGCTTTCGGTGAGATCGTCGCCGAAGGCCGGGTCGAGCAGCCGAGCTGGAGCTTCGAGCCCGCGGGTGCCGGGCTGTACCACGTGCGCGTGCGCAGCATCGGCCCCGACGGCCGGCCAGGAGCCTACGGCAGCACCCAGCAGCTGGACGTGCCGAGCCGCCTGCGCTGGTGGTGGTTGTTGCCGGCGCTGCTGTGGCTGTTCTGAAGACCGACACGCGGCGCTGGACGATTCCGGCCATCGGACTGCTCGCGGCGCTCGTCGTCGGCCTGTCGCCGCTGCAAGGCCGCTGGTCGCAACCGCTGGAGGACTGGTTGCAGCGCGGCGTGGCGCCGCTGCAGGCGAGCGAGGGCGTGCTGATCGTCGACGCCGACGACCGCTCGATCGAGCAGTTGAAGGGCAACGGCAGCTGGCCCTATACGCGTGACACCCATGCGCTGCTGATCGACGGCCTGCGCCGCCACGGCGCCCGTGCGATCGTGCTGCAGCTGCTGCTGGCCGAGCGTCGCGACACCGTCGACGGGCAGCCGGCGGCGGGGCCGGTGAGCGCCGGCCGGACCGCCGACGGCCGCCTGCTCGACGACAGCAAGCTCGCCCGCACCGTCGCCGCGGACGGCGCGCCGGTGGTGCTGGCGGCGGCCGGCATCGAGCCGTTGCCGCCGCCCGCGACCAGCGACGCCGACGTGCCGGCGCAGCGCTGGCAGGCGATGCTGCTGCCCGCCGCCTCGGTGCAGCCGGCGGCCACCGGGGCGCTGCGCCTGGGCGTGGTGACGACGACGCTGGACGAGGACGGTGTGCTGCGCCGCATGCCGCTGTGGCACCGCGGCGACGGGCGCACGCTGCCCGGCATCGCGCTGGCGGCGCTGTTCGCCGCTGGCGGCAGCGTCGACAGCACCTGGCCGACCGACACCCAGGGCCGCGTGCGGCCGCTGCTGGCGCCACTGGGCTCGGTGGCCCGCATCTCCTACCACGACGCCTGGACGCTCGGCACCGGCGACGCCGCGCTCACGCCCGGCGGCCGCCAGCTGGCCGCGCTGATCCGCGGCCGCGTCGTCTTCGTCGGCAGCAGCGCGCTGCTGGCCGGGCGCTCGATGACGGTGGCAGGCCAGTCGGACTCGATGGAGATCGCGGCCCAGTCGTACACCGCCTTGCGCGACGACCGGCTGCTGCGCCCGGCGCCGGCCGCGCTGCAGGCGCTGCTCGTGCTGCTGGCGCTGACGCCGGCGCTGGCGGCGGCGCTGACGCGCACCGGCACGCGGTGGCTGCTCGCCGGCTCGGCGCTGTCGCTGGTGCTGCT
>NZ_NRRU01000212.1 GCF_016583785.1 Rubrivivax gelatinosus
CCGCCACGCGGGCCGCCGCGGCCACCGCCGCCGGCCTTGCGCAGGAAGGCGTCGCCGCCGATGTAGCCGACCGAGGTCTGCATCGGGTCGGGCTGGCGCGTGCCGTCGGCGCCCTTCTTGCCGCCGCCCTTGCCGCCGCGGCCACCGGCCAGCGGCTTGGGCTTCTGCACGAAGCGCTTGTCGTAGGTCTGCTGCAGCGGGTTCGGGATCGGGCCGTCCTCGCCCAGGTCGCGCACCGGGCGGTCGCGCTGCACGCCACGCTTGTCGTAGGTCTGCTGCAGCGGGTTCGGGATCGGGCCGTCCTCGGGGATCTCGCGCCGGCGCTGGCGTTCCTGCTGGATCGCGCGCTTGTCGAAGGTCTGCTGCAGCGGGTTCGGGATCGCGCTCGCCTCGGGCTCGCGGCGCGGCGTCTTGCCGCCACGCGGCGCGACCTCGGGTGCACCGCCGGCACGCCCGCCGCGGCCACGTTTGCCGCGGCGGCCACCGCGCTCACCGCGGTCGGCAGCGCCTTCGGCTTCGACCGGGCGCGGCTCGCCGACGCCGGTCATGCGGCGCAGCGAACGCACGTCCTGCTCGCTCAGGTCGACCCAGACGCCGCGCTTGAGGCCCTTGGGCAGCACGACCGAGCCGTAGCGGATGCGGATCAGGCGGCTGACCGCGTGACCGACGGCGTCGAAAAGCTTGCGCACCTCGCGGTTGCGGCCTTCGGTGATGACGCAGCGGTACCACTGGTTGGCACCTTCGCCGCCACCGTTCTCGATGCTCTTGAAGCCGCAGCGCTGGCCTTCGATGTCGACGCCTTCGAGCAGCTTGCTCTTGGCCGCCTCGTCGAGCGCGCCGAGCGAGCGCACCGCGTACTCGCGTTCGACGCCGAAACGCGGGTGCATCAGCTGGTTGGCGAGTTCACCGGAGTTGGTGAACAGCAGCAGGCCTTCGGTGTTGATGTCCAGACGGCCGACCGACTGCCACTTGCCCTGGTGCAGCCGCGGCAGGCGGCGGAACACCGTCGGGCGCTGCTGCGGGTCGTCGTGGGTGACGACCTCGCCGGCAGGCTTGTGATAGGCGATGACACGCGTGGGCGGCGGCGCGATGCGGTAGCGCACCGGCTTGCCGCCGACGGCGATGCGGTCGCCGGCAGCGATGCGCTGGCCGATGTGCGCCGGCTCGCCGTTCACGGTGATGCGCCCTTCCAGGATCATCTGCTCCATGTCGCGGCGCGAGCCGATGCCGGCCTGCGCCAGCACCTTGTGCAGCTTGGGCGCGTCGGGTTCGGGAGCGAGCACACGCTTGGCGGGCAGCGGCGGCGCTTCGTCGCCGGCCTCGGCGTCCCAGACGCCGGAGAGCACGTGCGCGAAGACCTCGCCGACGTCGGCCGGCGGCAGCAGCGGCACGGCCGGAGCCTCGGCCGCGTCTTCGCCTTCGGCATCACCATCGGCCTCGGG
>NZ_NRRU01000213.1 GCF_016583785.1 Rubrivivax gelatinosus
GCGTGGGGGCCGGCGTGCAGGGGCGGGGTTTGCTTGTCCATGGCTTCATCGTCGCAAGAAACCGGCCGCGCCGTGGATAGTCCCAGAACTGAGGCCCGTGTAGGACGGTGGCGCATCGCCGCCGCGGACGGGCGGCCGCGCCCTCAGCGCCCGCGCGGGTCGTCGCGGCGCGGGAACCAGTGCTCGATCAGCGCCGCCGCGCGCTCGCGGCCGCCGATGCCGAAGGCCAGCGCGAGCGCGAACACGATGCCGGTCAGCAGGATCAAAAAGGTCTGCTGCACCAGGCCGCCGCCGATGTCCAGGTGGTCGATCGCGATCAGCAGCACGAAGGTGACGATGGCGTACTGGACGATGCGCGCCAGGATCTCGGCGTCGCCGATGCCGACGCCGCGGCAGTAGGCCAGCACCGACTGGCCGACGAAACGCCCGAAGTACAGCCCGAAGACCAGCACCAGCAGCGCCACCAGCAGCCGCGGCAGGAACAGCAGCACACGCGACAGCAGCTCGGTCACCTGCGACAGCCCCAGGCCGTTGAAGGCGACGATCAGCGCGCCCAGCATCACGACCCAGAAGACGATCAGCGCGAACAGGTCGCTGGTCGTCTTGTCGGTGCCACCCTGCTGCAGAAAGCCGTCGAAACCGGCGCGTTCGCTCAGCACGTGGAAGTTCAGCGCCTTCAGCGTCTTGCCGGTGGCAAAACGCGCCGCCTTGGCCAGCAACCAGCCGGCGACGGCGATGGCCAGCGCCACGCCCAGGCGTGGCAGAAAGGCGCCGGCCTGCGCCAGCAGCGCACGCAGCGGGTCGAATGCGAGGTCCAGGGTATCCATCGGAAGTCTCCCGTTTACGGCCCGGCGTGGCGCAGCAGCGCAGCCAGTGCGGCCAGCGGCGTGGTGGCGCCGGCGGGGCGACGGCGCAGCTCGTCGTGCAGCTCGCGCAGCGCGGCGTCGATCTCGAACAGGCGCAGCGTCGGCGCCGCGCCTTCGAAGGCGTCGGCGCCGCCGACCAGGCCCAGCGCCAGCGCCTGTTCGGCATAGCTGGCGACGAAAGCGCGGCGCAGGTCCTGCGCCCAGGTCTCGGCCAGCGCTTCGCGGCGCAGGTTCTCGGCCTCGGTGTGCGTGCCGATCTGCAGCGCCGCGCCGCGCACCAGGTCCAGCGACAGCAGCAGGCCGGCGACGTCGCGCAGCGGCGACTGGCGGGCGCGGCGGTCGGCCAGCGGCAGGCTGTCGTCGCCTTCGAAGTCGGCGAAGACGAAGTCGTCGTGCACCAGCAGCACCTCCTGCAGCCGCAGCGCGCCGTGGATGCGGAACTTGGGCCCGCCGGCACCGTGTGCGGCGCAGGCCGCGAGCGTGTCGCGCAGCGCCGGGCCGGCCGCCGCCAGCCGCCGCGCCAGCGGCTGCTGCGCTGCCGGCAGCCG
>NZ_NRRU01000214.1 GCF_016583785.1 Rubrivivax gelatinosus
GGTTCTGACCCCGCGCCTGCGGGGGCGTCACTCGGCCTGGACCTCGGCCTCGACACCCTCGTCGATGGTTTCGCCCTGCGGCGCCGGCGGGCGGCCGCCCTGCGTCGGCCGGGCCGGTGCCCGCTGGCCCATCGCGCCGGGCGGCATGCCGGGCAGTGCCAGCGCGCGTGCCGCAGGCTGGGCGGCACCGGGCGCAGGCAGCCTGCCGGTGGCCGCGGGCGCGGCCGCGGCGATGTCCAGCGAGACGGTGGCGGCACCGTCGCGCGGCCCGAGGCGAACCTCGCGCTGCTGCACCGACTTCACCACCGTCTCGCCGTCGACCACCGCGCCGACGCGGAACGCCTTCGGCGGCTTGCCGTCGACGGCGATCAGCGCCACGCCTTCGCGTTCGGCGCTGCGCGAAGCGACGACGCCCAGCAGCTCGAAGCGCGAACTCTCCGCCGTCGGCTCGGGCTCGGCGTCGACGGCGTCGGCGCCGAGCAGGCGCGACAGGTCGCCCTGCAGGCCCGCCGCCATCGCGACCACGGTCGCCTGCGGCGGCGTCGCCGGCGCCGGTTTCACGAGCTTCAGCGCCCAATAGACGGCGCTGGCGGCAACCACCGCCCAGACACCGAACGCCCACCAACGTGTCGTCATCCGAAGATTATGATTGACCGAACCCTTTGCCACCGTTCCGTCCTTTCGCCATCCATGACCTCCCATTTCCGTTCGCGCCGCCGCGGCTTCACGCTGATCGAGCTGATGGTGGTGCTGGTGATCCTCGGCGTGCTGGCCGCGCTGATCGTGCCCAACGTTCTCAACCGCGCCGATGACGCCCGGGTGACCGCTGCACGCACCGACATCCACAACCTGATGCAGGCGCTCAAGCTCTACAAGCTCGACAACCAGCGTTTCCCGACGACCGAGCAGGGCCTGGATGCGCTCGTGCACCGCCCCACCGCCGCACCGGCGCCGGCGAACTGGAAGCCCTCCCTCGACAAGCTGCCCAACGACCCCTGGGGCCACGCCTACCAGTACCTGAACCCGGGCGTGAAGGGCGAGATCGACGTCTTCAGCTACGGTGCGGACGGTCAGGCCGGCGGCGAAGGCAACGATGCCGACCTCGGCTCCTGGCAATAGGCCTCTCCGCACGCCCTCACCTCGCGGCTTCACGCTGATCGAGTTGATGGTCGTGATGGCCATCCTCGCGATCGGTGCCGGCTTGGTCTCGCTGGCGATCCGCGACCCGGCGGCGACCCGGCTCGAACTCGACGCGGCGCGCCTGGCGACGCTGCTCGAGACCGCACGCACCGAGGCGCGCACCGGCGGCTTCGCCGTCGCCTGGATCCCGGTCAACGACGCCCAGCGCGACCCCTTCGTCTTCGCCGGCCTGCCGGCGCAGCAGGCGCTGCCGACGCGCT
>NZ_NRRU01000215.1 GCF_016583785.1 Rubrivivax gelatinosus
CCGACCGCGACCACCGCATCAAGATCCAGTTCCACTGGCAGCGCGGCACGCGCTCCAGCCACCGGCTGGCGCACCCGGCAGGCGACAACGCACCGGCGTCAGATGCCAGCGGCACCTGGGTCCGGGTGTCGGAGGCGGTGGCCGGCGCCAACTGGGGCAGCCACTTCACCCCGCGCCTGGGCCAGGAAGTGCTGGTCGGCTTTCTCGGCGGGGACATCGACCGCCCGGTGGTGATGGGGGCGGTCTACAACGGTCTTGGCCGGCCCGATGCCCAGAGCAACCAGGCCAGCGCCGGCGCCGCTGGCGCCGGTGGCTGCGCGCCGGCCTGGTTCCCTGGCGAGGCCGCCGAAGGCCGGCTGCAGGCGCACCAGCACGGCGCCGTGCTCAGCGGCCACAAGAGCCAGGAACTCGCCAGCAGCGCCAGCGGCAGCGGCGGCTGCAACCAGCTGGTACTCGACGACAGCCCGGGCCAGGGCCGCATCGAACTGTCCAGCAGCAGCGCGCAGACGCGGCTGCAGATCGGCCACCTGCTGCAGCAGACCGACAACCGCCGCCAGCAGCCGCGCGGCCACGGCCTGGACCTGGCCACGCAAGCCTGGGGCGCCGTGCGCGCGGCCAGCGGCTTGCTGATCAGCGCGCACGGCAAGCCCTGCAGCACCGCCGGTGCCATGCAGATGGACACCCGCGAGCCTCGGACCCAGCTCGAACAATCCGCCGAACTGGCCCGGACCCTGGCCGACAGCGCGCACCAGCACGACGCCCGGCTCCAAGGCGAGCCCGAGCCCGCGGCGATGAGCTTCGCCAAGGGCCTGCTCGGCAGCCAGGAGAGCCTGAAGGGCAGCGACACCACCGGCGACAGCAGCAGCGGCGGCGCAGGCGCCGTGCCCACGCTGGCGCGGCCGGACGTTGTCATCGCCGCACCGGGCGGCATCACCAGCAGCACACCCGCGCACACCGTCGCCAGCGCCAGCAACACCGCCAGCTTCGTCGCCGGGCAGGACCTGCAGCAACTGGCGCAGGCCAACAGCGCCACCGTCGTCAAGGATGGCCTCGTCTTCTTCACCTACGGCATGGCGCAGAACCCGCGCAAGCCCAACACCGAAACCGGCATCCAACTGCACGCCGCCACGGGCAACGTGAACACGCAAAGCCAGCAAGGGGCGACCCGGCTCACCGCCGACCGCGCCATCAGCGTCACCAGCACCCATGGCATGGTGAAGGTCGCGGCACCCCAGCACATCCTGCTGACCGCCGCCGGGGCGGCCATACGCATCGAGGGCGGGAACATCACGCTCTCGGCGCCGGGCAAGGTGGAGTTCAGGGC
>NZ_NRRU01000216.1 GCF_016583785.1 Rubrivivax gelatinosus
GCACCTGGGCGACGTCCAGCCCGTGCCAGGCGGTGGCGGGGTCTTGCGGGGGCAGCTCGCGGGTGGTGGTCATCGGCAGCCGGTGCAGCGGCGACCGGCCGACCCTAACACCGCGGCCGGAACGCAGCACCCATCGCCGCGTGCGGCCGGGGGTTCTCGCGCGCTACTCGGGGCAGCCGTCCAGCCCCTGCGCGGCCAGCAACGCCAGCGCGGCTTCGTCGACGACGACCAGGCGCGAGCCCGAACGTTCGACCACACCCAGCTGCAGCATCGCGCGCCAGGCGCGGTTCACACGCTGGCGGCTGCCGCCGACGCTGGCGGCCAGTTCGGCCTGCGAGACGTCGAGCTCGATGCGTGTGCCCTCGGGGCCGTCCTGGCCGAACTGGCGTGCCAGGCGCTGCACCTGGCGCGCCAGGTGCAGCGCCAGCGGCATCGTGTGCAGCTCCTCGAAGCGGCGGAACATGTGGCGCAGGCGCTGGCAGTTCAGCTGCAGCAGCGCGTCGCGCAGCTCGGCGTGCTGGTCCATCAGCTCGCGCAGCGCCGGCTTGGCCAGCACCACCAGCGTCGACGGCATGTGGGCCACGGCGTCCAGGTCTGAGGGCCGGTCGTCGATCGCGGCGATGTCGCCGAACCACTGGCCCGGGCCGACGAAGTCGAGCGTGAAGGCGCGGCCGTCGGACAGCGCCGTGCCCAGGCGCACCGCGCCGCGGGCGACGCCGAACCAGCAGGCCGACAGGTCGCCGCGGCTGGCGATGCGCACGCCGGCGGCGACACGCCGCACTTGGCCGCGCGCGAGGATGGCGTCGCGCAGCCCCGCCGACAGCCCGGCGAACCACGGCCCGGCCTGCAGCGCGGCTTTCTCGCCCAGGCGCAGCTCCTGGTGTGCCGGCAGCGTCGCCCAGGCGGGCAGCGGGCGCCGCAGCAGCGCCAGCTCGATCGGTTCAGCAGTCAACATCGGTTCACTCCGGCTTCCGGCGGCGGGCCCCCGCGGCTACAAACCCGTTTTTCGGCCGGGGGCTTAAAACCCGGGATTTCGCCTCGTGACACGAGGGAACCGACCGCTGCAGCGACCATACCCGGACCATCGAAAACCCGACATTGGCAGAAACCACAGGGCCCGCGGCGGTGGCCGCCGGGCATCGTTGGCGTCCATGCAAGCCCCGCCGCCAGCCAGCCCCGCCGCCGCGCCGGCGCACGCCCCGCACGGCGCCCGCCGCCGCGA
>NZ_NRRU01000217.1 GCF_016583785.1 Rubrivivax gelatinosus
GCGTGGACCTGGTCGCGGTGCTGGGCGAGTTGGGGGCCAACACGGTGAACTACACGCTGCTGCTGGCCGCCTATGCCGCCTACGAGCGCAACCACCCGGTGCTGTACCTGTCCAACGTCGACCGCGCTGCCGCGCGGGCCATGCTGGTCCTTCCGCCAGCCGGACATGTGCCGCCGGACCCGGCACGCAAGTTCCCGGAGCACAACTACCGCGGCCAGTGGTACGCGCCCTGGTGGGGCCAGCGGCTGGACGGCAAGAAGGACTATTGACGCGCCGCGCCGCGCCTCGCTGGAGTTGATCAACCGCTACCACGGCTTCAAGGATCCGCACACGGGCGAGACGCGCTTCGAGCTGAAGGCCTTTCTCGGCGACCCGAAGGCGGTGCCCGCACCGGGCAGCGCGTGTCCTGTACTGCAAACCGCACGACCAGGTGATGTACAGATGTTTCGGCAGTTCGCGCACTGGATGTTTGTGGACGATCTGCTTGCCGACCAATTTGCTCCTGCGCAGGCCTTCGTCAGCTATTGGCAGGCCGGGTTCTATGAGAAGAAGCAACTGCACCTCACGTACACCATGCAGCACATGGCGACCACTGCCCCCGGCATCGTGGATGTGCGCGAACGCCATTGGGCGGGCGCCCTCAAATGAAACCAGGCATTTCCTTCAATGAATCGGCGTCCGTTCATCACCGGAGCACTCAGCATGGGCCTGCTTGAACTGCTGGGCATCAAGCCGGCGACGGCGGACTTGCGGCCGGCCACCTCCCCAGCGGTACGCGCAGCGTCGTGGCCGCCGGGGACCGTCGCGCAACTGGTGGGGGGCAACGCCATCTCGACCATGTTTGATCCGGGATTCGGCGTGGAGAAGCATCTTGCCTTGCTGCTGGCACAGTCGCCGGATGCGGGGCCGCTCCCGTACTACAAGTCGATCACCGGCAGTGATGGGAGAGCGACCAACCCACGGGCGCGACCCAGTTTCGAGGCGGCTTTGCTGGGAAAGTTGACCTTGAGTTTCCAGTTCGTCGTCACCTACTACGGCCAGGACGTTGAAGGCTTCAACATGTTCATGTGGAACGGCGTCCGCATGAACGGCTTGCCCCTTGTCGCGGGCTTCGTGCCGGAGCGGACGGAGCTGGATGCACGGGACAGCTGGAAAGAGGCCTACCAAGCCTTCG
>NZ_NRRU01000218.1 GCF_016583785.1 Rubrivivax gelatinosus
GCGATGCTGGCGGCGGCGCTGACCGAGACGGACCTGGGCAAGACCATGGGCGTTCTCGCCGTGGCGCTGTGCGCGGTCAACGTCTTCGGTGGCTTCCTCGTCACGCGGCGCATGCTCGAGATGTTCAAGAAAAAACCCGCGAAGAAGGCTGCGGGGGAGAAGTGAGATGAATCCGAACCTGTTCCAACCGAGGGCTCTCGCGGCCCGGGGGGCACGAGCATGAGCACGAGCCTCGTCACCCTGCTGTATCTGGTCGCCAGCATCTGCTTCATCCAGGCCTTGAAGGGCCTGTCGCACCCGACGACCTCGATCCGCGGCAACGTCTTCGGCATGCTCGGCATGGCGATCGCGGTGCTGACCACGGTCGCGCTGATCGCCAAACTCGCCGGCGGCCAGGTCGCCGGCCTGGGCTATGTGCTCGCCGGCCTCGTCGTCGGCGGCGGCGCCGGGGCCGTGATGGCGCAGCGCGTCGAGATGACCAAGATGCCCGAGCTCGTGGCCTTCATGCACAGCATGATCGGCCTGGCGGCGGTGTTCATCGCGGTCGCGGTCGTCGCCGAGCCTCAGGCTTTCGGCATCGCCGGGGCCGGCGAGCCGATCCCGGTGGGCAACCGCATCGAGCTGTTCCTGGGTGCGGCCATCGGCGCGATCACCTTCAGCGGCTCGGTCATCGCCTTCGGCAAGCTCAGCGGCAAGTACAAGTTCCGCCTGTTCCAGGGCGCGCCGGTGCGATTTGCCGGCCAGCACTGGCTGAACCTGGTGCTGGGCCTGGCGACCATCGGCCTGGGCATCGCGTTCGCGGCGACGCAGCGCTTCGAGTTCTTCATCGTGCTGATCGCGCTGGCCTTCGTGCTCGGCGTGCTGCTGATCATCCCGATCGGCGGCGCCGACATGCCGGTGGTGGTCTCGATGCTGAACAGCTATTCGGGCTGGGCGGCAGCAGGCATCGGCTTCTCGCTGAACAACAGCATGCTGATCATTGCTGGCTCACTGGTGGGCAGCTCGGGGGCGATCCTCAGCTACATCATGTGCAAGGCGATGAACCGCTCGTTCTTCAACGTCATCCTGGGCGGCTTCGGCGGCGAAGGCACGACGGTGGTGGCGGGTGGCCAGGCACAGCGCAGCGTCAAGAGCGGCAGCGCCGACGACGCGGCCTTCATCCTGGGCAACGCCGAGACCGTGATCATCGTGCCGGGCTACGGCCTGGCGGTGGCGCGCGCGCAGCATGCGGTGAAGGAACTGGCGGCCAAGCTGACGGAGAAGGGCGTGACGGTGAAGTACGCCATCCACCCGGTGGCGGGCCGCATGCCGGGGCACATGAACGTGCTGCTGGCCGAGGCCGAGGTGCCGTACGACCAGGTCTTCGAGATGGAAGACATCAACGCCGAGTTCGGCCAGGCCGACGTGGCGATCATCCTGGGCGCCAACGACGTCGTGAACCCTGCGGCGCACGTCAAGGGCAGCGCGATCTACGGCATGCCGATCCTGGAGGC
>NZ_NRRU01000219.1 GCF_016583785.1 Rubrivivax gelatinosus
GCGGCCAGACCAGGCCCAGCGTCGCGGCAAGCAGCGCCAGCCCGCTCATCTGCAGCGCGCAGCCGGCCAGCAGCATGCGCAGCGCACCGAAGCGCGTGACCAGCCGCGCACTCGCCAGCGCGCTGGCGAAATAGGCGGCGCCGAGCACGATGAAGCAGTTGCCGGACTGCATCGCGTCGAGCCCGGCACCGGCCTGCAGCGCCAGCGCCAGCACGAACATGAAGCCGCTCCAGCAGGCGAAGAACAGCATCCCGAGCAGCAGCGCGAAGCGCACGCCGGGCAGGCGCAGCAGCGACGGCGGCAGCAGCGGCTGGCGGCCGGCGGCTTCCTCGCGCCGCTGCTGCGCGGCGAGCAGCACCGCCAGCGGCACGGTCGCCGCCAGCGCTGCCAGCAGGGCCGGAGGCCAGCCCAGCGCCGGGCCCAGCGCCAGCGCCAGCGGCAGCATCAGCAGCAACAGCAGGGCCGCCAGCAGCGCCGCGCCGCCCAGGTCCAGCGGCGTGCGGCTCGGTGCCCGCGTCTCGGGCACGGCGCGCCGGCTGGCCAGGGCCAGTGCGCACACCGGCAGGTTGATCAGGAAGACGCTGCGCCAGCCGCTGCCGAACAGGTCGGCCGTGACCAGCGCGCCGCCCAGCACCTGGCCGACGATGAAAGCGATGCCGCCGAGCGAGCCGTAGAGCGCGACCGCCCGTGCATGCGCGGCGCCGCGCAGGCTGACGTGCAGCGTCGCCAGGATCTGCGGCACCAGCAGCGCGGCGCCCAGCCCCTGCAGCACACGCCCGGCCAGCAGCATGGGCACGCCGCCGGCCAGGCCGCACAGCAGCGAGGCGAGCGCGAACAGCAGCACGCCGGCGGCGAAGACGCGCCGGCGGCCGAAGTTGTCGCCCAGCCGCCCGCCGGCGGCCAGCCCGACCGCGAAGGCGACGCCGTAGACGGCGACGACCAGCTCCAGCTCCATCGGCGTCGCGTGCAGCGACTGCGCCATCGCGCCCAGCGTGACGTTGACGATCGAGAAGTCGATCTGCGGCAGCAACTGGCCCGAAAACAGAACCGCCAGCCCCCAGCCGCCGAGCTGGGGC
>NZ_NRRU01000220.1 GCF_016583785.1 Rubrivivax gelatinosus
GTGGACCTACTTCGCCTACCTGGCCGCGGTGAAGGAACAGAACGGTGCCGCGATGTCGCTGGGCCGGGTCTCGACCTTCCTGGACATCTACATCCAGCGCGACATCGAAGCCGGCCTGATCGACGAGCAGCGCGCCCAGGAACTGATCGACGACCTCGTCATCAAGCTGCGCATCGTGCGTTTCCTGCGCACGCCCGACTACGACCAGCTGTTCTCGGGCGACCCGACCTGGGTCACCGAATCGATCGGCGGTGTCGGCGAAGACGGCCGCGCGCTGGTGACGAAGAACAGCTTCCGCTTCCTGCAGACGCTCAACAACCTGGGCCCGGCGCCCGAGCCCAACCTGACCGTGCTGTGGTCGGACAAGCTGCCTCAGGGTTTCAAGGACTTCTGCGCCAAGACCTCGATCGCCACCTGCTCGGTGCAGTACGAGAACGACGACCTGATGCGGCCGTACTGGGGCGACGACTACGGCATCGCCTGCTGCGTCTCTGCGATGCGCATCGGCAAGCAGATGCAGTTCTTCGGAGCGCGCGCCAACCTCGGCAAGGCGCTGCTGTACGCGATCAACGGCGGCCGCGATGAAGTGAGCGGCGAGCAGGTCGGCCCGGTCACGGAGCCCTTCCAGGGCGACGTGCTCGACCACGACGAAGTCGTCGCCAAGTTCCTGCCGACGATGCAGTGGCTGGCCGGTGTCTACATGAAGTCGCTCAACGCGATCCACTTCATGCACGACAAGTACGCCTACGAACGCATCGAGATGGCGCTGCACGACCGCGACATCCTGCGCACGATGGCCTGCGGCATCGCCGGCCTGTCGGTCGTCGCCGACTCGCTGTCGGCGATGCGCCACGCCAAGGTGCACGTGATCCGCGACGAGCGGGGCCTCGCCACCGACTTCCGCGTCGAAGGCCGCTACCCCGCGTTCGGCAACAACGACGAGCGTGTCGACTCGATCGCCAGCTGGATCGTCGAGACCTTCATGGGCTACCTGCGCCAGCAGAAGGCCTACCGCGGCGCGACGCCGACGATGTCGGTGCTGACGATCACGTCCAACGTGGTCTACGGCAAGAAGA
>NZ_NRRU01000221.1 GCF_016583785.1 Rubrivivax gelatinosus
GCGATGCTGGCGGCGGCGCTGACCGAGACGGACCTGGGCAAGACCATGGGCGTTCTCGCCGTGGCGCTGTGCGCGGTCAACGTCTTCGGTGGCTTCCTCGTCACGCGGCGCATGCTCGAGATGTTCAGGAAGAAGGAACGCAAGCCGGCGGCGGAGGCGCACAAGTGAGCCTGAACCTCGTCACGCTGCTCTATCTCGTCGCGAGCATCTGCTTCATCCAGGCCTTGAAGGGCCTGTCGCATCCGACGACCTCGATCCGCGGCAACCTGTTCGGCATGATCGGCATGACGATCGCGGCGCTGACGACCGCGGCGCTGATCGTCAAGCTGGCGGGCTCGCCGCTGGGCCTGGGCTGGGTGCTGGCGGGCCTGGTGGTCGGCGGTGGCGCCGGCACGCTGATGGCCAAGCGCGTCGAGATGACCAAGATGCCCGAGCTCGTGGCCTTCATGCACAGCATGATCGGCCTGGCCGCGGTGTTCATCGCGATCGCGGTCGTCGCCGAACCCTGGGCCTTCGGCATCGTCGGCCGCGGCGAGCCGATTCCGGTGGGCAACCGCATCGAGCTGTTCCTGGGTGCGGCCATCGGCGCGATCACCTTCAGCGGCTCGGTCATCGCCTTCGGCAAGCTCAGCGGCAAGTACAAGTTCCGCCTGTTCCAGGGCGCGCCGGTCACCTTCAGCGGCCAGCACATGCTGAATCTGGTGCTGGGGCTGTCGGCGGTCGGCCTGGGCCTGGCCTTCGCCGCGACCGAGAACTGGGGCGCCTTCTTCGCGATGCTGGCGATCGCCTTCGTGCTGGGCGTGCTGATCATCATCCCGATCGGCGGCGCCGACATGCCGGTGGTGGTGTCGATGCTGAACAGCTATTCGGGCTGGGCGGCAGCAGGCATCGGCTTCTCGCTGAACAACAGCATGCTGATCATCGCCGGCTCGCTGGTGGGCAGCTCGGGGGCGATCCTCAGCTACATCATGTGCAAGGCGATGAACCGCTCGTTCTTCAACGTCATCCTGGGCGGCTTCGGCGGCGAAGGCACGACGGTGGTGGCGGGTGGCCAGGCAC
>NZ_NRRU01000222.1 GCF_016583785.1 Rubrivivax gelatinosus
GCCAAGACCGCGCCCGCCCCGGCGCGCACGCGCGCGGCGCGGCGCTGAGTTCAGTTCTTCATCGCCCGCGACAGCAGCAGCACCGGCAGCAGGCCGACGAGCACGATCGCCAGCGAGGGCAGCGCGGCCTCGGCCAGGCGTTCGTCGCGCGCGAAGTTGTAGGCGACGACGGCCAGCGTGTCGCTGCCGAAGGGGCGCAGCACCAGCGTCGCCGGCAGCTCCTTCATCACGTCGACGAAGACCAGCAGCGCGGCGGCGAGCGCCGAGCGCCGCAGCAGCGGCAGGTGCAGCTCGCGCCAGATGCGCCAGCCGCCGCCGCCCAGCATGCGCGCGCTCTCGTCGACCGAGGGCGCCAGGCGCGCGTAACCGGCCTCGACCGACTGCAGCGCCACCGCCGAGAACCGCACCAGGTAGGCGTAGACCAGGCCGAAGACGGTTCCGGTGAAGAGAGCGCCCAGCGGCGCGTCGGGCCAGCGCTGCTGCACCCAGCCCACCGGCAGCAGCAGGCCGACGGCGATCACCGCGCCCGGCACCGCATAACCCAGCGACAGCACACGCGCCGCCGGCGGCAGCAGCCCGCCACCGCGGCGGCGCAGCGCGAAACCGAGCGCCAGCGCGAGCGCGGTGGCGGCGAGTGCGGCGATGGCCGCGAGCTTGAAACTCGTCGCCGCCCAGGCCGCAAAACGCGCCAGCGGCAGGCCGAACTCGGACACCGTCGCTTCCTGCCAGACCAGCCAGCCCAGCCAGGCCACCGGCAGTACGAACCCCAGCAGCACCGGCAACGCACACAGCAGCAGCGCATAGGGCTTGGCGCCGCGTTTGTCGGGGGCCAGCAGCCAGGCCTTGTCGTGATAGAGCAGGTCGACGGCGTCCGCCGGCACGAAGGCGACGATGTCGATCGCCTGCTCG
>NZ_NRRU01000223.1 GCF_016583785.1 Rubrivivax gelatinosus
GCGTGGACCTGGCCGCGGTGCTGGGCGAGTTGGGGGCCAACACGGTGAACTACACGCTGCTGCTGGCCGCCTATGCCGCCTACGAGCGCAACCACCCGGTGCTGTACCTGTCCAACGTCGACCGCGCCGCCGCGCGGGCCATGCTGGTCCTTCCGCCAGCCGGGCACGTGCCGCCGGACCCGGCACGCAAGTTCCCGGAGCACAACTACCGCGGCCAGTGGTACGCGCCCTGGTGGGGCCAGCGGCTGGACGGCAAGAAGGACTATTGACGCGCCGCGCCTCGCTGGAGTTGATCAACCGCCACGGCTTCAAGGATCCGAACACGAGCGAGACGCGCTTCGAAGTGAAGGCCTTTCCCGGCGACCCGAAGGCGGTGCCCGCACCGGGCAGCGACCGCGACAACCGCGGCCGCGTGTTCCTGTAATGCAACCCGCACGACCAGGTGATCGGCGCAGCGCCGGTGCAGGGCATCGGCTGGCGCGGCGTGAACGCGGCGCAGTTGGACAAGATCGGCGCCGAGGGCGTCTTCCACCAGCGCGTGCCGGAAATGCCAGGTGGGTAGACGGGCATCGTGGCGGAGCCGACACGCCTGTTGAGCGGGCTGGCTGCAGGCAGAGATTTCCACAGTCGCGCGCCAAGCGGGGTTATCCACAGATAGGTGAGCTTCTGGGGCTGGAACTCCCGTGCTCATGACCACTGAACTCGTTGGTCGTTGCCGGACTCGTTGATCAAGAGCACTGGATTACGCAAAGCACAAGCTGGCGCCCAAGATCCCGGCGACGGTCAACGACACGCCGGGTGCCAAGGGGCTGCTGCTGCGCCAGGGCACGGTGGTCGACGCGACGCTGATTGCCGCACCGAGTTCGACGAAGAACGACAGCGGCATGCGCGACCCGGAG
>NZ_NRRU01000224.1 GCF_016583785.1 Rubrivivax gelatinosus
CGTCGACGACGATGCGGCGCACGACCAGCGCCGCCACGCGCGGCCCGTGCGCCGGGCGCTCGACGGCGCCGGCCAGCAGCAGCAGATGCGTCGCCGCGACCAGCGCCAGCAGCGCGGCCAGGGCGAGACGCCGGATGCGGCGGGTGGCACTTCGGGCAGTCATCGGACAATGCTGCCCAGACCCGCAACGCCAGCCGATCCCCCTCGTTCATGAAACTTGCCACCCTGAAGGACGGGTCGCGCGACGGCCAGCTCGCCGTCGTCTCGCGCGACCTGACGCAAGCCCATTTCGCCGCCGGCATCGCCGGCCGGCTGCAGCAGGTGCTCGACGACTGGAACTTCCTCAGCCCGCAGCTCGAGGACCTGTACACGGCACTGAACCAGGGCAAGGCGCGCCACGCCTTCGCCTTCGACCCCCGCCAGTGCCTGGCGCCGCTGCCGCGGGCCTTCCACTGGGCCGAGGTGCCGGCCTATCCCGACGCAGCCGAACGGGTGCTGCGCGCGCTCGGCATCGAGCCGCCGGCGGCGCTGCGCGAAGCGCCGGCCATCGTCGCCGCGGCCGGCGACGGGCTGCTGGGCGCGCACGACGAGGCGCTGTTCGAACAGGCGCTGCCGGGGCTGGACTTCGGCCCGCAGCTGGCCGTCGTCAGCGGCGACGTCGACGCCGGCACGCCGGCCGACCGCGCGCTCGACGGCGTGCGCCTGGTGCTGCTGGCCAACGCCTGGCGCAGCGGCGCCGACGGCGCGGCGCCGCCCGCGGCCTTCGCGCCGGTGGCGGTGACGCCCGAGGAACTGGGCGCGGCCTGGCGCGGCGGCGCCAGCGAGTGAGGGCATTCATTCGTCGCGCTCCGAGACACGTTGTTCGATCGCGCCGAA
>NZ_NRRU01000225.1 GCF_016583785.1 Rubrivivax gelatinosus
AACTCCAGCACCGCCCCGAAGCCCGCCCGCTGTCACCCCGCGCCTTGTACGAGGAGGTGGCCGAACGCCTGCGCCAGCAGATCTATTCGCGCCAGCTCGAGCCTGGCAGCTGGATAGACGAACTCAAGCTCTGCGCCGACTTCGGCATCAGCCGCACGCCGCTGCGCGAAGCGCTGAAGGTGCTGGCCACCGAGGGCCTGGTGACGATGAAGGTGCGCCGCGGCGCCTACGTCACCGAGATGTCGGCCGCCGACGTGGCCCAGGTCTATCACCTGCTGGCGCTGCTGGAGAGCGACGCCGCGGCCACCGTCGCCGCCAAGGCGGCCACGGCGCAGCACGACCGCCTGCGCGCGCTGCACGCCCGGCTCGAGACCGAGACCGGCGACCGCGACGTGTTCTTCGCCACCAACGAGGCCTTCCACATGGCCCTGCTGGAGGCTGCGGGCAACCGCTGGGCGACGCAGGTCGTCACCGACCTGCGCAAGGTGATGAAGCTCAACCGCCACCATTCCTTGTTCAAGCAGGGGCGCATCGCCGAGTCGCTGGCCGAACACAGCGCCATCGTCGACGCGATCTGCGCCCGCGACGCCGATGCGGCCCGGCGCCTGATGCAGGCCCATTTCCAGAACGGACTCGCGGCCGCGGCTTGATCGCCGTTAGGTTCGGGTCAGACGCGCGGCCCACACTCGCGCCACTCCGGAGACAGGAACACCAGATGAAGATCCACGAATACCAGGCCAAGGAACTGCTGCGCCAGCACGGCGTGCCGGTGCCGCGAGGTTACGCGGCGTTCACGGTGCAGGAGGCGCTGGAAGCGGCGCAGAAGCTGGGCGGCTCGGTAT
>NZ_NRRU01000226.1 GCF_016583785.1 Rubrivivax gelatinosus
CAGCGTGCCGCTGGCGGCGGCGCTGACGGCGCTGCCGGCATCGCTGGTCGCGCTGCTGGTGCAGCAGCGGCGCGAGCAGAACGAGTGCGAACGCCGGCTGGCGTTCGAGCGCGAGGTGGCGTCGCAGGCGAGCGTCGCGAAGTCGGCCTTTCTGGCCAACGTCAGCCACGAGATCCGCACGCCGCTGAACGCGGTGATGGGCGTGGCCGACCTGATGGCGACGACGCCGCTGTCGCCCGAGCAGCGCCGCCACGTCGAGGTCTTCCGCCATGCCGGGCAGACGCTGGGTGCGCTGATCGACGACCTGCTGGACCTCGGCAAGATCGAGGCCGGCAAGCTGGAACTGCACCCCGAGGCCTTCGAGCTGCGCGCCAGCGTCGCCGCCGTCGAAGCGCTGCTGCGCCCGCGCGCCGGCCTCAAGGGCCTGGCCTTCGAACTCGACATCGCGCCCGAGGTGCCGGCCTGGGTGCTGGGCGACCGGCGGCGTTTGGAACAGGCCCTGACCAACCTGGTCGGCAACGCGATCAAGTTCACTGCCAGCGGCCGGGTCGCGCTGCGGCTGGGCGTAGCCGCGTCGGGTGCGCTGGAGTTCGAGGTCGAGGACACCGGCATCGGCATCGCGCCCGAGCAGCAGAAGCTGATCTTCGAGCCCTTCGTGCAGGCCGACGACCGCGTCTCGCGCGACTACGGCGGCACCGGGCTGGGGCTGGCGATCACACGCGCCACCGCGCAGCAGATGGGCGGCAGCGTGCGGCTGCGCAGCCGCCCCGGGCAGGGTTCGAGCTTCACGCTGACGCTGCCGCTGCCGCAAGCCCTGGCGCCGGCCGCCACC
>NZ_NRRU01000227.1 GCF_016583785.1 Rubrivivax gelatinosus
GATGCCCTTGCCGGCGGCCTGTTCTCCAGGCTTCACCGCCCCGGCCAGCACGCCGATGTTCTGGCCGGTGTGGATGCGCAGCGCGCCGCCGCTGGCGAGTTCCAGGTTCTGCCCCGCCGCCAGCGTGAGGGTCTCGCCAGCGGACATCTGCAGGTCTTGCCCGGCGACGATGCCCAGGCCCGCCTTGGCGCTGATCGCCACCATCGGGTCGGCCATGTGCGGCAGCTTGCCTTCGGCCGTGCGGGTGCTCCTGGCCGCGGCGTCGCCCAGGGCTTCGTCCAGGCTGGTGTCGGCCACCATGCCCTTCAGGCTGGTGAGCATCGCCTGGGCCGGCGCCTCGCTGTCGCTGATGGCCGCCTTGGATGCCTCGAAGCTGCCGATGTTCGCGGCCAACTGCGTGGCCTGGTGCGTCTTGGCCGCGTCGCTGAAGGTCTTGATGAGCGTGGCCAGTTGCTTGGCCAGCGCCAGCCCGGCGGCGTTGTCGCCGGCCGGCGCGGCCTCGGGCTGGCCATAGGTGGTCAGCAGGATGCCCCGGGCCGCGCGGATGGCGCCCCAGGCGTCGGTGCGCAGCTCGAAGCCCAGACCGCGAAAGCTGCCGCGGTGGTTGTCGGCCTGGTGGACGAGGTGCCCCAGGTTCAGCTGCGTGGCGTGCTGCGTGGTCGCCAGCTGCACCCGCAGCTGCGAGTCGCTGTCGTCGAAGACCAGCTGGTTAAAGCCGATGCCGCCGAACTCGCGCGTCTTGAAGCCAGACAGCGCCGCGGCGTTGTTCTGCGCGTTCTGGCCTTCGGTGGCTTCGCCCGGGCCGGC
>NZ_NRRU01000228.1 GCF_016583785.1 Rubrivivax gelatinosus
TTCCAGCAGGCGGTGCAGCGTTTGCAGGCGCTGGCCGGCGGCACGACCGCCGCGCCGCTGGTCGTCGGCAACGAGGAGCACCGCTTCCTGGTGCTGGACCAGCTGCGCGAGATCGGTGTCGACCCGGCCGCGGTGCTGCTCGAGCCGGTGGGCCGCAACACCGCCCCGGCGCTGACGCTGGCGGCGCTGCAGGCAGCCGTTGGCGGTGCCGACCCGGTGCTGGTCGTGACCCCGGCCGACCAGACCGTGACCGACGAAGCCGCGTTCGCCGCGGCGATGGCCTCGGCGGTCGAGGCCGCCGCCGACGGCAGCATCGTCATCCTGGGCATCACGCCCGACCGCCCCGAGACCGGCTACGGCTACATCCGCAGCGAAGCCAGCGCCGGCGCGCACGCGGTGCTGCAGTTCGTCGAGAAGCCCGACGCCGAGACCGCGGCGCGTTACCTCGCCGACGGCGCCTACTACTGGAACGCCGGCATGTTCGTGCTCAAGGCCAGCGTCTGGCTGGCGGCGCTGGAGCGCTGGCGCCCCGACATCGCCGCGGCCTGCCGCGCGGCCTGGGCCGCGCGCACGACCGACCAGCGTTTCGTGCGCCCGGGCAAGGCCGAGTTCGCGGCCGTGCCGGCGGAGTCGGTGGACTACGCGGTGATGGAGAAGTGCCCGGGCAGCGGCCAGGCGATCCGCATGGTGGCGCTGGACGCCGGCTGGAGCGACCTGGGCGCCTGGGAAGCGGTGTGGCAGGTGGCGGCCAAGGACGAACACGGCAACGCCGCCGTCGGCGA
>NZ_NRRU01000229.1 GCF_016583785.1 Rubrivivax gelatinosus
CTCTCAAGGCATGCCTGTTCGATGCGGACGGGTCGGTTGCGGCGAGCGCGAATGCCGAAACGGGCTTCGAGGAGAAGGCGCCCGGAAATTCCGAGCAGGAGCCGGCGTTCTGGTGGGAGGCTCTGACAAGCGCCTGCGAACGGATCGCAAGCGAGAACGAGGGGGGCCTCGATGGCGTTGCGGCGGTGGCGCTGTGCGGTTTCACCCGCACGCAGGTCTTTCTCGATCAGGCGGGGAGAAGCGTGCGTCCGGCGCTCGGCTTTCGCGATTCGCGCGCTGAAAGCGTGCTTGCGGCTGTGCGCAGAGACGAGGCTCTCTGTGCCGACGGTGTGCTCGCAGGCCTCAACGCCTTCCATCCGACCGCGCGCCTCCTCTGGTTGAAGGAGAATGAGGCGGCGAATTGGGAACGAACGCGGCTCGTTCTGGAGCCCAAGGATTATCTCAATCTGCAACTGACCGGCATCGCCCGGTCCGACCGCGTCTCTCAGCATTGGCTGGCGCAATCTCTCGCAGGCGGCGACGCCTCGGTTGCGGCGCGGCTCGGCATTGCACGCGCGCTTCTTCCCCCGCTCGGGCGGCCGGAAGACATCGTCGGTCAGGTGCGCGAGGGGCTTGCGGGCGCGCTGGGCGCGCTTGCCGGAGCCAAGGTTCTGTGCGGCTCCAACGACAGCTGGACGGCGGTCGCCGGTCTCGGAGGCCTCAAGAGCGGGAGCGCGTACTGCA
>NZ_NRRU01000230.1 GCF_016583785.1 Rubrivivax gelatinosus
AGCCCAGCGTCGGGTCGGCTGCGCCGTAGACCTTGGCGGCGTCGGCCGCGCTCACGTCGAGCTGCGCCTTGGCCACCGTCAGCGTGCCGGCAACGTACTGCAGCTCGTAGTTCGCCGCCGTGCCGCCACTGGCGGCGATGGCATGCGTGCCCGCCGTCGCCGCAGCACCGGTGGCCGTCGTCAGCGCGACACCGCTGACCACGCCGGCCCCGTCGCTGTACTTCAGCTGGCTCGTGTCCACCGTGTAGGCCAGCGTCGGGTCGGCCGCACCGTAGACCTTGGCGGCGTCGGCCGCATTCACCGTCAGCGCCGCCTTGGACACCGTCAGCGTGCCGTCGTGCAGCACGAGCTCGTAGTTGGCGGCGCTGCCGCCACTCAGCGCGATCGCGTGCGTGCCCGCCGTCGCCGCGGCGCCGGTGGCCGTCGCCAGGTTCAGGCCGCTGACCACCGCGGCCGTGTCGGCGTACTTCAGGTCGCCGGTATCGACGCCGTAGGCCAGCGCGGGGTCGCTCGCGCCGTAGACCTTGCTGCGGTCAGCCGCCGTCACGTCCAGCTGCGCCTTGGCCACCGTCAGCGTGCCGTCGTGCAGCACGATGTCGTAGTTGGCCGCCGTGCCGCCGCTGGCGCCGATGAAGTGCGTGCCCGCCGTCGCCGCCGCGCCGGTGGCCGTCGTCAGCGCGACACCGCTGACCACGCCGGCCCCGTCGCTGTACTTCAGCTGGCTCGCATCCACCGTGTAGCCCAGCGTCGGGTCGGCTGCG
>NZ_NRRU01000231.1 GCF_016583785.1 Rubrivivax gelatinosus
GCTGGAGAGTGAGAAAGACGACGGCAAAGGCGGCGAGGGCCGCCGGAAATCCGCGAAACAGCGCAACCACCGCACGCTCCCCAACACTTTTATTGCGTCAGGCAAGCATAAGGTCCGCCTTCAAGGCGGTAAAGCCGCTCCTTGCGGAAGCGGCTTTACCGCAGGCTCTCAGCGTGCCGCCGTGCGATGCGGCAACTGGGTCCAGTAGGCGCGATCCATGGCGGCGATGCTGCTCTCCAGCCGGTCGATCACCTTTGCGAGAGACTCGTCGACAGCCTCCAGATAGTCGGCCCAGTCGCGGAAATGGCGGAGCTCCGCCTTGCCGTCGCTGATGCCTTTGAGGGCGATCGTCGGCAGGTCGAAGGCATGGCCGGCGCGCATCACCGCAAAGCCTTCCATGTCGACCATGTCCGCATCGATGAGATCATAGGCGGCGCCGGAGACGACGTTGGAGCCGGTCGACAGCCTTGCGGCGGTGACATCGGCGATTTGCTGGGGGATTGCGATTTCCGCGGGGAGATCGACGAAAGGCGTGCGGCCCTTCTCGAAGCCGAGCGGGGAGGCATCCATATCGCGGTAGCTGATATGGCTCGCCTGGTAGACCATGCCCTGTTCGAGTGCCCGCGCGCCGGCACTGCCGATGGAGACGAGGAGATCCGGGCGTTCTTCGGGCTTCGTTCGGGCGAGAA
>NZ_NRRU01000232.1 GCF_016583785.1 Rubrivivax gelatinosus
ACGTCCGACGAAGACGCGCAGATACTGGACGTCTTCGGCATTCGCAGGCCCCCAGACGCTCGTCAAGATCTGCCGGTGGGTGAGGATGCGGCCGGCATTGCGCATCAGGTAGGCGAGAAGCTCGAATTCTTTCGGCGTCAGCTTGAGCTTCTCCGCCGCGAGCGACACTTCGTGGCGGGCGAGATCGAGCTTCAGATCCCCGACGACGATCTCGGCGCTGTCCTCGCCCGCTTTTCTCGCAGGACGCAGAAGAACCCTCACGCGAGCCAGAAACTCCGGGATCCCGAATGGCTTGACCACATAATCGTTGGCTCCCGCATCGAGGGCCGCGACCTTCTCGTCCTCGCCTTCCCTGACGGACAGCACGAGGATCGGCAGGTTCGACCATTCGCGAAGCCGCGTGATCACCTCCTTGCCGTCGATGTCGGGCAGACCGAGATCGAGAATGACGAGGTCGGGTTCCCTCAGGGCGACGGCCTCCACGCCCTTGCGGCCATTCTCCGCCTCGAAAACCTCAAAACCGTGCGCTCCGAGCGCCACCCGGAGGAACTTCCGGATCTGCGGCTCGTCGTCGATGATCAGGATACGTGTGGCGCTCATGGCTCTGGCGTCGCCTTCTTCGGCACTTCGGGAGCAAGAGGAAGCTTCACGTTTATGACGGTTCCGCGGCCTC
>NZ_NRRU01000233.1 GCF_016583785.1 Rubrivivax gelatinosus
AAGCAGGAACAACAAAAGGGCGTGCTCGACGTCTCGACCGACCGTCCGTCGACCATCGTCGCCCACGACGCCGGCTACATCGACGCCGAGCGTGAACTCATCGTCGGCCTGCAGACCGACGCCCCGCTCAAGCGCGCGATCATGCCCAACGGCGGCTTGCGCATGGTGCAGTCCGGCCTCAAGGCCTACGGCTTCGAGAGCGACCCGGTGGTCGACGAGGTCTGGACCAAGTACCGCAAGAGCCACAACCAGGGCGTGTTCGACGTCTACTCGTCCGAGATCGCCAAGGCGCGCAAGGCCGCGATCCTGACCGGCCTGCCCGACGCCTATGGCCGCGGCCGCATCATCGGCGACTACCGCCGCGTGGCGCTGTACGGCGTCGACGCGCTGCGCAAGTTCAAGCAGCAGGAATACAAGGCGCTGGACAACCGCGAATTCAGCGAAGACGTGCTGCGCCTGCGCGAGGAACTGTCGGAACAGGGCCGCGCACTCGACGAACTCAGGGTCATGGCTGCCAAGTACGGCTTCGACCTCAGCCGCCCGGCGCAGAACGCGCGCGAAGCGGTGCAGTGGACCTACTTCGCCTACCTGGCCGCGGTGAAGGAACAGAACGGTGCCGCGATGTCGCTGGGCCGGGTCTCGACCTTCCTGGACATCTACATCCAGCGCGACATCGAAGCCGGCCTGATCGACGAG
>NZ_NRRU01000234.1 GCF_016583785.1 Rubrivivax gelatinosus
CCCAGCGCCGACCCGCTGCCGGCGGCGGTGCGCGCGCGCGGCCAGGGCGGCGGCGTCTTCGTCGCCGACGCCGCCTGGACGCTGCACAGCGACACGCGCGCCTTCCGCGTCGGCGACGTGCTCACCGTCGGCCTGGACGAGACGACGCAGGCGAGCAAGACCGCCGACACCCAGTACGCCAAGGACAGCAGCGTCTCGGTGTCGCCGCTGGTCATCGGCGGCAAGTCGAAGAAGACCGGCATCGAGCTCGGCGCCGACCGTTCGTTCAGCGGCAGCGCGACCAGCACCCAGCAGAACGCGCTCAGCGGCTCGATCACCGTCGTCGTGCACGAGGTGATGGGCAACGGCCTGCTGCGCGTGGCCGGCGAGAAGTCGCTGTACCTGAACCAGGGCGAGGAGTTCGTGCGCCTGGCCGGCTACGTGCGCGCCGCCGACATCGACACCGACAACCGCGTGTCCTCGCAGCGCATCGCCAACGCACGCATCGTCTATTCCGGCCGCGGAGATCTCGCCGACGCGAACAACGCCGGCTGGCTGTCGCGCTTCTTCAACAGCCCCTGGATGCCGTTCTGACCATGACGATCCGAGCCCGAACCGCCGCCTGCCTGCTGGCGCTGGCCGCCACCGCCGTAGCCGACGAGCTGGTTCTCGCGCACGCCTTCGACGTGCACCAGGCTGCGCAGCGGC
>NZ_NRRU01000235.1 GCF_016583785.1 Rubrivivax gelatinosus
GGTGCTGGCGTAGGACGCGTCCGACGCCGCCCCCGCGGGCATTCCGACAGCCGCATGCGGCCGCTGCCGCGCCGGCGCCGAGCAGTCCGTCGGCGAGTCCGCCGATGCCGAAGACGGCAGCGAGCAGGGCGATGGCGAGCAGGGCGGCGGCGCAGTGCAGCATGGTCGGTGCGACAAGGGCGACGGTGTCGAACCAATTCTGGTGCTGCCGGTGGCCGGCGCCGGCGCGGCAGCGGCCGCATGCGGCTGTCGGAATGCCCGCGGGGGCGGCGTCGGACGCGTCCTACGCCAGCACCCGCTGCCTTGCCCGGAGGCCGGCGGACTCACTCGGCGCTCGGCGCGACAACCAGCGTGCCGGGCTCGTCGAGCGGCAGCGCCGCGCTCGTCAGCCAGGGCAGCGCAGCCTCGTAGCCCAGCGCCGGCCAACCCGCGTCATCGCCTTCGACGGCGCTGGCTTCGGGACGGGATTCGGCGGGCTTGCCCTCGTTCATCTTCTGCTCCTCGGCGCGGGCCCGGCGGGCCCTTCGTTTGCCGCATCGTCGCCGGGCAAACGCGGTGCCCGGCGTCGGGCCTCGCCGCCCCGGCGTGTCGGACGAGGCGCCGTCAGGCCGCGGCTGGGCGCGCGGGCAGGGCGGCGCCTCGTCCGACA
>NZ_NRRU01000236.1 GCF_016583785.1 Rubrivivax gelatinosus
AAGAAGGACTATTGACGCGCCGCGCCTCGCTGGAGTTGATCAACCGCCACGGCTTCAAGGATCCGAACACGAGCGAGACGCGCTTCGAAGTGAAGGCCTTTCCCGGCGACCCGAAGGCGGTGCCCGCGCCGGGCAGCGACCGCGACAACCGCGGCCGCGTGTTCCTGTACTGCAAACCGCACGACCAGGTGATCGGCGTAGCGCCGGTGCAAGGCATCGGCTGGCACGGCGTGAACGCGGCGCAGTTGGACAAGATCGGCGCCGCGGGCGTCTTCCACCAGCGCGTGCCGGAGATGCCAGGTGGGTAGACGGGCATCGTGGCGGAGCCGACACGCCTGTTGAGCGGGCTGGCTGCAGCCAGAGATTTCCACAGTCGCGCGCCAAGCGGGGTTATCCACCGATAGGTGAGCTTCTGGGGCTGGAATTCCCGTGCTCATGACCACTGAACTCGTTGGTCGTTGCCGGACTCGTTGATCAAGAGCACTGGATTACGCAAAGCACAAGCTGGCGCCCAAGACCCCGGCGACGGTCAACGACACGCCGGGTGCCAAGGGGCTGCTGCTGCGCCAGGGCACGGTGGTCGACGCGACGCTGATTGCCGCACCGAGTTCGACGAAGAACGACAGCGGCATGCGCGACCCGGAG
>NZ_NRRU01000237.1 GCF_016583785.1 Rubrivivax gelatinosus
GCTTTCCGGAAAGGCGATCCGCGAAGTGCCGCCGGAGCGTGTGAAGGAGCTGGTGCGTGATGTCGATACGCCGGACAGCGAGGCGATTTTCGTGAGCTGCACCGATCTGCGGGCACTCGAGGTCGCCGAGGAGCTTGAACATGAATGCGGCAAGCCGGTTTTGACGAGCAATCAGGTCACGTTGTGGGGCATCCGCAATGCCCTCGGCGGGGTTCCCGCGGTCACAAGTTACGGGAAGCTGCTGGCATGACCCTCAACCCGCAAAGCGCCGAAATGTCTTCGACGCGCCTTTATGAAGCGGAGACCTCGCCCGATTTGATCGCTGAGCGGTACGGCCTTGCCCGCGAGGCCGTCATCGACTTCTCCCTCAACGTCAACCCGTTCGGGCCGCCGCCGGCTGCTGTCGAGGCTGCACAGCGCGCCTGCGGCGCCATCCACCTTTATCCCGACCTCAATTATTCGCAGCTGCGGCGGGCGCTTGCCGCGCGCCACCGGGTCGATGAAGGGATGTTCTTCTTCGGCGCCGGGCTCGACGACGTCATCAAGCTCATTCTGCAGGCCTGGACGAGTGCGGAGGATGACG
>NZ_NRRU01000238.1 GCF_016583785.1 Rubrivivax gelatinosus
TATTATATGCTGACGAGAGGACGTCTTCCGGAAACGCGCATTCGCGCGATCGAAGGTTTTGCCGACCGCAACCTCAAGAATCCTGAAGATCCGAATGCGGCTGAAAACCGTCGTATCGAGATCCTGCTTAAGGAGCCGGCATGATGTGCGTCATGAGGCTCAGGATCGTGGTGGCGCTGTCGCTTCTTATCGTGGCCGTGCCGAACGCCGTGTTCGCACAGACAGGTTCAGACCGTTTGCGTCCCGCGCGCGTCCTTGATCTTCCGTCATCAACGGATCAGGGCGGCCGCGCTTCTTTTTTCTCTCGGGGCCTTAGGCTCTTTGGGCGTGAAGAAGTGCCGCCTACGCCTGCACCGAACTTAGATACAGAAGTCGAGCCTGAGACGAGTGACCAGCCTACGAAGGCACGCCGGCGCACGCCTGCGTCCGCACCCCGGCTTCCGCGTGCACGGCCAATGGTCTCTGAAGCGGACAAAGGCGATGTCGCTCAAAACGCTGGTGCTACGGCGGATGTCGACGCTGAAAACGTTCAGGAACTTCCGGGAGTGGCTGTGTCTT
>NZ_NRRU01000239.1 GCF_016583785.1 Rubrivivax gelatinosus
TGCAGGGCGCCGACGCGGCGCCCTGCAGCTTCTTCAGTTCGTCGACGTTGCGCGCCAGTTCGGCCAGGCGCAGGTCGGCGGCGCGGCGTTCGGCTTCCTTCGACAGCTTGGCCTCGGGCGCGGACTTGAGCGCGCCCTGCGAGAGCTTCAGCTTGTCGGGCGTCGGCGCCGCGGCCTGGCGCCGGTCTTCGACGTTCGCCTGAACCTTGCCGGTGGCCTGGCGCGCAGGTTGTTCGGCGGCGACGGCCGAGGTGCCGGCGGCCAGGCGCTGGCGGTACGCGGCGAAGTCGGCGGCCTGGGCGACGATGACGTCGCGCGCCTCGGCTGCCGGCACGCTGGCGGCGGCTTCGGTCGACGGCAGCGTCAGCACGGCGCCGGACTTCAGCCGGTTCATGTTGTCGCCGACGAACGCATCGCGATTGCCGCGGAACAGCGCGACCAGCATCTGGTCGAGCGAAACACCGGCAGCCTGGGTGCGCGAGGCGATGCGGTAGAGCGTGTCGCCGCGGCGCACCTGGACCGAATCGGCCGCCGGACGTTCGGCGCGGCGCGCCGGCGCGGAGGCGGGTGCCGGGCGCGGTTCGGCGGCGGCACGCGAGGCC
>NZ_NRRU01000240.1 GCF_016583785.1 Rubrivivax gelatinosus
GCGAGTCGCTGTCGTCGAAGACCAGCTGGTTAAAGCCGATGCCGCCGAACTCGCGCGTCTTGAAGCCAGACAGCGCCGCGGCGTTGTTCTGCGCGTTCTGGCCTTCGGTGGCTTCGCCCGGGCCGGCACCGTGCCAGGCGGGGCTGTGACCTGATGTGAGGTTGCCTTGCGCGCCCGGCGCGTGGTCGCTGCTGGCCGCCAGGGGCGCCAGGTCGGCTTCCGTCTGTGCTCCGCCCGGCGTGGCCGGCACGCCGGCTTCGCCGCGGCCGTTGTACAGCGCGCCTTGCACGATGGGCCGGTCGATGTCGCCTTCGACGAAGCCCACCAGCACTTCCTGGCCGATGCGCGGGATCCACTGCACGCCGTGGCCGCCGCCGGCCCAGCGCTGGATGACGCGCACCCAGGTGGACGAGCGGCTGGTGTCGGCCGCGCGGTGCTCGCCGTCCTGCCACGGGAAGCGCACACGCACGCGGCCCAGGCGGTCGGTGTGGATCTCTTCGGCCGAGGCGGCATCGCCCTCGGGGCCGACGACGGTGGCGGTCTGCAGGCCCGGTG
>NZ_NRRU01000241.1 GCF_016583785.1 Rubrivivax gelatinosus
GCGAGTCGCTGTCGTCGAAGACCAGCTGGTTAAAGCCGATGCCGCCGAACTCGCGCGTCTTGAAGCCAGACAGCGCCGCGGCGTTGTTCTGCGCGTTCTGGCCTTCGGTGGCTTCGCCCGGGCCGGCGCCGTGCCAGGCCGGGCTGTGGCCCGACGTGAGGTTGCCTTGTGCGCCGGGCGCGTGGTCGCTGCTGGCCGCCAGGGGTGCCAGATCGGCCCCCGCCTGTGCTCCGCCCGCCGTGGCCGGCACGCCGGCTTCGCCGCGCCCGTTGTAGAGCGCGCCTTGCACCAGGGGCCGGTCGATGTCGCCTTCGACGAAGCCCACCAACACCTCCTGGCCGATGCGCGGGATCCACTGCACGCCGTGGCCGGCGCCGGCCCAGCGCTGGATGACACGCACCCAGGTGGACGAGCGGCTGGTGTCGGCTGCGCGGTGCTCGCCGTCCTGCCACGGGAAGCGCACACGCACGCGGCCCAGGCGGTCGGTGTGGATCTCTTCGGCCGAGGCGGCATCGCCCTCGGGGCCGACGACGGTGGCGGTCTGCAGGCCCGGTG
>NZ_NRRU01000242.1 GCF_016583785.1 Rubrivivax gelatinosus
CTGCTGTGGCCCAGCGTCGCGATCGCGCGGATGATGTCGCCGCTGACCGGGTGCGACATCACGTCGCGGCTGAGCGAGCCGTCGACCTTGATCGCGGCGACGCGGAAACGTTTCAGGTGCAGCAGCGACGCGTGCCCCATGCCGAAGTCGTCCATCGCCAGGCGCACGCCCAGCGCCTCCAGCCCGGCCAGGTTGCGGTCGGCGATCTCGCCGGCGGGGATGCCGCGGCTCTCGGTGATCTCGAGCTCCAGTTCGTCGGGCCGCAGCCCGTGGCGCTCCAGTGCCCGCGCCACGACGGCCGGCAGCCCCGGCTCGCCGAGTTGCAGCGGCGAGACGTTGACCGACATCGTCAGCGCCTGCAGCCCCTGGCGGTTCCATTGCGCCTTGCGCGCGCAGGCTTCGTCCAGCGCCCAGGCGCCCAGGCGGCCGATCAGCCCGCCCTGCTCGGCCAGTGCGATCGCGACGTCGGTGCGCACCGGGCCGTAGCCCGGGTGCGTCCAGCGCAGCAGCGCCTCGACACCGATCGGCCGCCCGTCCAG
>NZ_NRRU01000243.1 GCF_016583785.1 Rubrivivax gelatinosus
ATCCGGCTTGTCGAAACCACGATTGCCGTCAACGAGGAGCGCAACCGCGCGATCCCCGATTGGGTGATCGCCGCACATGGCGGCAGCGTCGAAGGCAAGACGATCGCCGTGCTCGGTATCGCCTTCAAGCCGAACACCGACGACATCCGCGAGGCCCCAAGCCTGACCGCCATTCCCGCGCTCCAGGCGGCGGGAGCCACCATTCGCGCCCACGATCCCCAGGCGGCCGAGGCGGCAAAACCGCTGCTTCCGGGCGTGACCTGGTGCGCGTCGCCCTATGCCGCCGCAGAAGGGGCTGACGGCCTCGTCATCATGACGGAGTGGAACGAGTACCGCGCCCTTAATCTCGCCACGCTTTCGCGGACGATGCGGGGCGATGTCCTAATCGATCTGCGAAACATCTATCCGCCCGAAGAAGTGGCACCTCACGCCTTCAACTATCACAGCGTTGGCCGCAAACCGCGTGCTG
>NZ_NRRU01000244.1 GCF_016583785.1 Rubrivivax gelatinosus
TCCGGCGCCGGCCCCCGTGGCTGCCGCGCCGGCCGCCCCGGCGGCACCCGCCCCGCAAGCCGCGGGTGGCGGCTTCTTCGGCTGGGTCAAGCGCATGCTCGCGATGCCCGAGCCGACCCCGGCACCGGCGGCGCAAGCCGCAGCCCCCGCGCCGGCAACGCCGGCCGCGGCCTCGCCCGACAAGCGTGAAGGCGGCCGCCGCGGCGGCCGTGGTGAGCGCGGTGAACGCAGCGAGCGTGGTGAACGCACGGAACGCGGCGAGCGCGGCGAACGCAGCCGCAACGGCCAGCGCGCCGAAGGCCGTCCGGAAAAGGGCGAAGCCCGTGGCGAGAACCGCCGCGACGGCCGTCGCGACAACCCGGAAGCAGGCGAAGTCCGCGAAGCCCGAGCCGAGCGTGGCGAACGCGCCGAACGGGGTGAACGCGGCAACCGCGGCCCGCGCACGGAACGCACCCCGCGCGCCGAGGAGGCCCAGGTCGCCGCGCTGGCACCGGTCACGGCCGAAGCCGTGCCGGCCGCCGAAGG
>NZ_NRRU01000245.1 GCF_016583785.1 Rubrivivax gelatinosus
ACGAGAACGGTCTGGAAAGTCTCCTCCGCGATGGAGGATTTGAGCGGAATCACTTCCACGCCTTCGCCCGGCTTGTCCTGGGCAAGCGCAGAGCCTGCGGCGAGCGCGGCCGTAAGGCCGGCAGCAGCCGCAAGCCCGCGCAAAGCTTTCGGTGTCATCGGGTAGTTCATGATGTGATCTCCCTTCGGGGTTTTCATTGTGACCGCAAAGCGGCCGTTTCTGCAGGCCCGGCTGGGTGCCGCCGGGCCCACGCTTCTCTGGGCTAGGTCTTCGCCTCTTGCGACGCTTGAGACCCGCGCCCGGTGAGGCGGCGCACCAACCCGATCGGGCCGGTGTCGTACCAGGCAATATTGCCCCGCTCGCGCTTGGTGATACCAAGCGACTGTGTCATCCGATCGATGATGATCGCCAAAAGCACGATGCCGATACCACCCACGGTGGCAAGGCCCATATCGAGGCGACCGATCCCGCGCAGAACCATCTGG
>NZ_NRRU01000246.1 GCF_016583785.1 Rubrivivax gelatinosus
CCGCCCATCTTCAGCACGTGGGTGTAGATCATCGTGGTGGCCATTGCGGAAATACCCAGAACCACGCCCACGACATCGCCGCCCTCGGGTACTTTCGTTCGAGCGCGTGAGGCGTATCGACGCCCGCTTGGCCGGCCTCGACGGCGGCAGCCCAAACGCGCCGGGCGCTCCCGAGCTGGCCGCTTGGCGGCGCCCTGGTAGCCGGCGTCGGCGAAGACTATCTTCTCCTCGCCGTGCAGCAACTGGTTGGCCTCGACGACGTCGTTGACGCTGCCGGCTCTGCCTCGAGCCGCATGCCCCAGCCCCGACTCGGAGTCCACGCCGATGTGCGCCTTCATGCCGAAGTACCACTGCTGGCCCTTGCGGCTCTGCTTCATCTCCGGGTCGCGCATGCCGCTGTCGTTCTTCGTCGAACTCGGTGCGGCAATCAGCGTCGCGTCGACCACCGTGCCCTGGCGCAGCAGCAGCCCCTTGGCACCCGGCGTGTCGTTGACCGTCGCCGGG
>NZ_NRRU01000247.1 GCF_016583785.1 Rubrivivax gelatinosus
TCGGCGGGATAGACGCCGATGATGCTGACTTCCTTCGAGAAGTAGCGCAGTTCCTCCAGCGCGCGGGCGGCAGGGGCATCGTCGGGATGCCCTTCGATGTCGGCATAGAACTCGGTCGCGGTGAAGCTGCCACCGACCATGTAGCTTTCCAGCTTGGTCATGTTCACCCCATTGGTCGCGAAGCCGCCCAAGGCCTTGTACAGCGCGGCCGGAATGTTGCGGACGCGGAAGGTGAAGGTGGTCATCATCCGCTCGGCCCGGCGGCTGTGGTCGGCGGTGCGGCTCATCACCAGGAAACGGGTGGTATTGTTCTTCTGGTCCTCGATATGGCGGGCCAGCACGTCCAGCCCGTAGATCGAGGCGGCCAGTTCGCTGGCCAGCGCGGCGCGGGTCTTGTCGCCGGCTTCGGCCACTTCGCGGGCGGCGCGGGCGTTGTCAGAGC